>JAHHID010000003.1 GCA_019359015.1 Spirirestis rafaelensis WJT71-NPBG6 | reverse complement strand
CCAGTAGGGGTTCTAGGATTATCCACTCTTCGTCTGTGAGGCTGCTAGAGTATGGCATAACTGTTGGATACAACTTTTGCGCTAACTTTACTTCAACACAGTAAAAGATGTCAAATGGGTTCTATACGGACAAAGCCTGCCTTCGCAGGCTTCAATATTCATAGCCTGCGAAGGCAGGCTTTGTTTCTTTAGCCCCAGGCTTATAGCCTGAGGGCTTTTTGCATTCATTGGGATGCTTCCCCGATGCTGAATGTTAATTTGTGGTTGAATATACCTAAAATAACCTTTATAAATTATTATCAATCCAAGTTCTAAAATTGCGAATAGCTTGACTTCTACCAATAGTTAAACACTGCTGAACATATTTATTAACTAGTTCAATAATTGAGATACCCGGAAAGTTAGGACTCGATTGAGATTTGATATATTTTCCCTGCTGTAGCACATAAATTTCTAAACCTTGTTGTGTATATCGCCAAAGTTCAGGAACTCCCAAAATCTCATAGTTATCAAAGCGTGTGCGGGAAGTAATATCAATTTCGATTGCTAAATCTGGTGGTGGATCTATAGTTAAATCAAGGCGATTTTTTCCAATTACAGCAGCTTGATTTTCAATATAAAAACAGCTATCTGGTTCTACTGCTTGCTGCATTGATTCATTTTTTAAGGTTGTGGAACCTAAAGCTTCAAAATAAATTTGGAGTTTTTCTAATAAAATTTTGACCAAATCACCAATATTTTCTTTATCTTTTTCGTGTTCGGGTAGAGGAACCATAATTTCTAACCAGCCATGACTATAAGAAATGCGTGCAGCACGCTTTTCTCCCATTTCTTCGAGAATATTTTCTAATTGCTGCCAACTAATATCTTTAAACAATGTTTGTTGACCAGGTTTGACGATAATTTGTTGTAATTCTAAAAGCATATCGCTTCTGAGGATGGGTCTACATATTATTATAAATTTGGAAAGTAAGTCAGGCGATCGCTTACCCCCCCAATTTCCATTTCGGCTAAAATCAAGACCTGAGGATGCAAACGGTATGATGGGCAAAGCTTTGTCTTGTCCTGTCGGACACGCTTCTCTTCTCAATAGCACAAGACGCACTCGCGTTTGCTAAGGGCGATCGCATCTTAATTTAGAAATGTGCCATCATAGTAGTGGTAAAAAACTGAAAATTTTAGTCAATGCCTTGATTAATTTATTAGCCGCATTTAAGAAGCTAATTGTATTACTCAATTTGTTAATCTGATGTTCTAGATCGTTAATACCTTCTTGAAGAGCTTTTATATCTTCTTCTTTTTTCAAATCACCGAGAATTGTTGTTAAACGTTTATTCCTTATTGTTTTTATACAATTTCCCAAATTTGTCTGAACTTGTTTTACTTGATTTTGATCACTTATTGATAACCCATTAATCCAAGCTTGAACTGAAGAACTTTGTAAATTCCTTTGGCACTTTTCAAGTCTATTCAAGTAGTCTTGATCTTTATTGTTTAGAGAATCAGTCATTGTTTTTTCCTTTTGTTAAATATTTTACTCAGCCGGAACCACAGTTTGAATAACTTTTGTTAGATTGTTCATTCTTTCAGTAATATTATCTAAGCGTTTTGAGTTAAAATCACCTTTGACAAAATCTTCAAATACCATTCTGAAATCTTTTGCAATCTCAGATGTTTCATTAAGTTCAACTATCTTTGTTTGCAGATTAAGTATTTTCCTTCTTTTACTAATCCAATCTTCTGGATTGGCTATTTTACCAGTCCCATATTCTCTAGCAACAAGGCGTCCTTCTCGTAGTTGCTCTATATCTTCTAAATCTGCTTTGATGTCATCGGTGATTGCTGTTAATAGAGCTTGTTGAAGCAATAATTGATGTTGAATAGGTTCTTTTCGTTTTTCTAACTCTTCTTTCAGCGCACTATTAATTTTTGAACTAACTATTACTCCGGTTAAAGATGGAACTGCGTTTTGAAGAATAGCAAATTTATCTTTTGGAAATTTTGGTTCACCTACAAGCTTGTTGCCTAATCCTTCTAAACTAGTAAAAACCTCTTGGGTTTGATTCTTTGTTTCCTCAGGAGCATCAGAAGAAGCTAGGTTTCTTAATAATTGAAAATATTTGTTTAAGAAGTGAATGTGACTGCGGAGGTCAGAAATTATTTGCAGTCTTTCTTTATCTAGCTTAGAACTATCTTCATAGTTTTTAGTATTTTGCTGAATTATATTTTGCTGAGAACTAGTACTTCCTTCTGGTGTTTGAATTTGCTGAATTAGTTGTTCAGAAGTTGCTTCGATGGCAATTGGTGCTGAAGCTTGAAGCAGGTCATCTAAAGCTGTAGTATATCCAGTTAAAGCTTCTGTAAATTTTTTATATTTATCTTTAGTAGAGTCACAGCCACTTATTAAGGTAGTTAAAACAGCAAATACTATAACTACTTGATGCCTTTTTTTTAGCATATATATTATTTGGATAAATTCGTCATTAGCAAGATAAAATTTTGCCTGAATTCTATAGCTAAGAAAGCTATAATCTTGGGCAAATTTATGTTATTTAGAACTTATGTATTGACAGAAATTTTCTGGTGTGCATAAAGCCTGACTTGATTTGCCCAACAGAAGTTAAGCACTCATTTAGCTTTCCTTCTATATTTTTAATAGGTGTAAGGAAAATCAAATTATGCAGTTTTAGGATAAAAGTGGAAAAAATTGCCAGTATTATAGTCAGTTAAACTAAAAAGACTGAGTTCAGTACCGTTGATACACGTAACTGTTTTAAAGTCAATTGTTTAAAAAGTGTCAAGAGTAATTAACCGAGTTGTAATATTTTTATAATAATTAATCTGTTTCTGACTAATACTTCAAGTAAATTATTTAACATTGGCAATTAATTCTACTCACCCTACAATCAACATCTAGGCTAAAATCAAGACCTGAGGATGCAAAGGGGAGAAATAGTGGTGCTTACACTCGGCGTAAATATTGACCACATCGCTACTATTCGTCAAGCGCGGCAAACGGTGGAACCAGACCCCGTAGCAGCAGCGGTGCTGGCAGAATTAGCAGGTGCTGATGGAATTACTGTACATTTGCGCGAAGATAGACGCCATATTCAAGATCGGGATGTGCGTCTATTGCGGCAAACGGTACGATCGCATCTTAATCTAGAAATGGCAGCTACTGACGAAATGTTAGCGATCGCTCTCGATATCAAACCCGATTATGTAACTTTAGTACCCGAAAAACGTCAAGAAGTGACCACCGAAGGCGGTCTAGATATCGTCGGTCAAATTGCTAGAATAGGTGAGATAGTTGATAAGTTGCAAAACGCTGGTATCCCAGTTAGTCTGTTTATCGATGCCGACCCATCACAAATTGAAGCTTCTGTCAAGGTGCAAGCGAAATTTATTGAACTGCACACCGGGCAATATGCTGAAGCTAAAGATGAAACAAGTCGCAAGCAAGAATTAAAGGTGTTAGCGTCGGGGTGTGAGCAAGCGATCGCTTCAGGATTGCGAGTGAATGCTGGTCATGGACTCACCTACTGGAACGTTTATCCTGTGGCTTGTCTTCCAGGCATGGAAGAGTTGAATATTGGTCATACTATCATCAGTCGGGCAGCTTTAGTAGGTATAGAAAGAGCAGTCCGCGAGATGAAACAAGCCATGCGCGGAAATCTTTAGGGACCACATTAGAGGGGATGTTGCTGCGAAATCTGAAAAATCGAAGTTAGACAGAAGACTTTGAAGCGATCGGTTATGCCTTATTAAATTAAGTGTATAAATAATCTTCACTGCTAACACCTTGAAGGATGATCTAAAAATAAAGGTTTTAGTCGTGGCGTGGTTATTAAGCGCTGCGATCTTCTGGCTAAATCGAAAATATTGCAAACAACAGTCAAATCTTAAACCAAGACTTCTATGAGCGCAACACAATCTAACAGCCTTCCGCTTTGGGTGCAAGATAGAGATACAGTAATTGCACAAAGCACTGATGCAGAGTGGCGTTATCAAACGCCACCAGATTATTCGCGGTCAAAAGAAAATCTCGCTCAAGAAAGTATATGCAATCACCTTGAAGGTACACTAGAAGCGATCGTGCAAAACTTGGTGAGAGCTTTTGAAATGGAGGTATCATTCAAAAGCGATCCGCAACAGTGGTTGTCAGTTGTGAGTGACAAGTTCCGCGTCAGTACCAATGGTGGAGTAGAGTACACAGCAGCCGAACTAAAAGCTTCTGGTACTTACAATTTATTTATGGCTGATTCACAACATTACAAAGCGTCTGAAGAAGACTTTGAATCATCCGCCAAAATTTTTCACACAACATTTCCTCAAGGATTTCCTTGGGAAGTGCTAGAAGTTTTTTCGGGACCACCAAACGTCACATTTAAATGGCGGCATTGGGGACATTTTAACGGTCAATACAAAGACTTTGCACCCACTGGGGAAACGGTGGAAGTTATCGGGATGAGTATTGCTCGCGTCACCGATGATTTGAAGATAGTTTCTTTGGAACACTATTTCGACAATACCTTGTTTTTAGACAAGCTGACAGCAGGTGGAAAAACAACTACATCAAAGCTGACAGCAAACGAAAAACAAGCTACCGGAGAACAGAAACCAACATTTTTAGGTATAATCAAGCGACTTTGGAACTGGAAAGGAAAAAGTGCGATTAACGAACCGCAAGCGAGTCGTTGTCCCTTCAGCACTAGCTTGAGGTAATTTAAGTTTAATTAAGAGATAGGGGTACAGTGGTTGACGCTGTGCCCTTATCATTATTGATTAGCAAGTAAAGAATGAACATGCAAACATACTACTACGCTTTGGCAAGTGAACGCTTTCTCATACAAGAAGAACCAATCGCAGAAGTTCTCAAAGAACGCACTCGTTACTACCACGAACAAGAAAAAGAAATCGATTTTTGGTTAGTTAAGCAACCAGCTTTTCTAGAAGCACCACAAATGGCTCAAATCAAAGCAAAGTGTCCCCAACCAGCCGCAGCAATTATTTCTACGAATTCCCAATTTATAACTTGGTTAAAACTGCGATTAGAGTATGTTGTTACAGGTGAATTTCAGTCACCTTCTGAGACGATTCCTGAAGCTTTGGCATCTCTTGCCAACGTTTCCTGATATAATATAGCGCTCAGTTGCAATCGCTTCCAGCGGGCGCTCCCCCTCTAACGTCTACATAGGGGCAGGTTTGATACTTGCCCCAAAAAAGGAACAAAACATATTTTTAGGGAATCTTTTGAAAAAATTTAGAAAATTTAATTATGTATCAAATTGTGATGCGTAGATTTACGACTTTATCAGCTGCTTTGGTGTTAGCGATGAGCAGTTTGATTGCTGTGAAGGTCAGTTCTGTCGCTGCTCAAAAAAATATTCCTGTTTGTCAAGCACCAACTGCTGGTGAGTATCTTTTATTAGTAATCAGCCCCACACAAGATAATCAAACTCAGTTGCGTCGGACTTTGCCTAATGAACTGAAAACCACTACGTGTAGATATCTCAACGATACAGTAACTCGCATTGGCGGGTTTAAAAAAATTGACGATGCCAATCGTTGGGCAAGGTATGTTAACAGTGTTGTCGGGTTGTCTGCTATCATCACCACTCGACCAGCAGACGTGCAGCAGGCTCGGTCTCAGGCAGTAACTTATAATCCTCAATCGCTAGGAATGGGTTACGCGGTTTTAGTGGATTATTTCAACCGTCCAGAATTGGCGACTCAACTGCAACAAGTAGTAGGTGGTGACGTGGGTTTTGTTTCCTATGGACAACGCCCTTACTTGCTAGCAGTTTACACCACCAATCAAAAGGAAGCATACAACACATTGCAAAACCTGAACGAGCGCGGTTTTTCCAGCTACTTAGTAGACAGCCGAAAGGTCTTGCTGCTACGTTCAGTTGTGCGGTTATAGGGATTAGGGACTGGGGGGATTTTAAGAGGGAAAAAGGTTAAAGGGTAAAGGGTAAAGGTATGGAAATAAAGAGTTATTTAAATAAAGGAATCATATTTTTTTCCCTCTTTCCGTTTCCCCTTTCACGGCAGATGCTCCACTTGGGGGAACCCCTTGGCGCTAGCCTCTCCCTTCGGGAGAAGACCGCACTGCCTCCCCTTTCCCCTCCTCAAATTGCCCCAGTCCCTAATAAGCAAATCTAGCTAACCAAGAAATGGTTATGCCCAAAGCTGAACCAGCTATCACCTGAACTGGTGTATGTCCGAGTAATTCCTTGAGACGGTCTTCGTTAAATTCTGGATGTTCGCGAAACAATTCATCAATCATTTGATTGAGGATACGAGCTTGCTTTCCGGCAGCTTGACGAACACCTGCTGCATCGTACATAACGATGATGGCAAAAACCACAGCAAGTGCGAACTCTGGAGATGCCCAACCCACAGTTTGCCCCACACCAGCTGCTAAAGCTGTAACTAGGGTAGAATGAGCGCTGGGCATTCCTCCAGTGGTGACTAGAACACTAACATTAATTTTACGATGTTTGACTAGTTCAATTATTAGCTTTAATGCTTGGGCAATTAAACAAGCAATAAGGGCAACTAGCAGCACCCGGTTGTATAAGATGTCGCCTATGTCCTGCATGGTATTTTGAGTAGGTTAGTAAATATTAGCAGGGGTTATTGTTTAAGGAAATACTTCGATGCAACTCGCTTTGGAACGCCGGCATCCTCAAATATAATTGGATGCCATTTTTACAAGCTGATCCGCGTCTACGATATAAGACGCAGAGCTAACTTTTATTGGCACTTTTTGTGAGTTTAAAATCCAAAATATATTGTCCCTGCGCTTTAATTAAAAATTAAAAATTAAGTAATTTTAATTTTTAATTTTTAATTCCCCTTTCGGGTAGACTTAGTGATTGCGATTGATGATATATTGAGCGATCGCTATTAGCGGTTTCGCTTTATCACCAAATGAATCTAATTCCACACAAGCAGCTTCAATTAGCTCTTGAGCCTTAATACGCGATTCCTCCAACCCCCAAAGCTTGGGATAAGTCACTTTGTTGGCTTTTTGGTCTTTACCAGCGGTTTTGCCCAATTGCTCCTGTGTCGCAGTGATATCCAAAATATCATCGACAATCTGAAATGCCAGCCCAATATTTTGAGCATAACGAGACAGGCGTTGCAAATCTTCAGACGAAACCCCAGTCAAAACTCCGCCACAAGCGACGCAAGCTTCTAAAAGAGCAGCTGTTTTATGATTATGGATGAAATTCAGCGTTTCTAGAGAAATATCTGATTTCCCTTCAGATTCTAAATCGACTACTTGACCGCCAACTAAGCCAGCCGCTCCCAGGGCACGACCCAGACGGGCAATCACTTGCAATACTCGCTCTGTTGGCACATTCTGGGTGTTGATGGCAACATGTTCAAAGGCGTAAGCCAACAAGCCATCTCCAGCCAAAATCGCAATATCTTCGCCATAGACTTTGTGATTTGTCAGCTTGCCGCGCCGATAATCATCATTATCCATCGCCGGCAAGTCGTCGTGAATCAACGACATGGTGTGAATCATCTCTAAAGCACAAGCCGTTGGCATTGCCATTTCGATTGTTCCACCAGTCATCTCACAGGTAGCAAGGCAAAGGATGGGTCGCAGACGCTTACCTCCAGCTAACAGCGAGTAGCGCATTGATTCGTAAATCTTGTCTGGATAACGCATGGGAATCGCTTTATCCAGAGCAGTTTCGCAGAGCTTTTGCCGCTCTTTTAGATAAGTTAATAGGTCAAACTTTGCTGACTCAGGAGTTTTGTGAAGGTTACGCGCTGCTACCATCCTTAAATTCCTTACATTTTTTAATTTTTGTCATATAAGTCACAATTTTACGGGTCTTTGGAGCTAAAAGTGTTAGCAGTTAGGAGTTAGGAATTAAAAATTTATAACTCATCACTCATAATTGATAACTCATCACTTATTTACCGCCGCCCTTGAATAGCTAGAAACCGTATTTTGTAACAACATAGCGACAGTCATCGGACCTACACCGCCAGGAACAGGAGTGATAAATCCTGCCACGTTTTTGGTTGAGTCAAAGTTGACATCGCCAACTAAACGACTGTTACCACTTTGATCGGTGACACGATTTATCCCCACATCTACCACAACAGCGCCCGGTTTTATCATTTGCGCGTCGATGAGATTGGGACGACCTACTGCTGTAATGAGGATATCAGCATTTGAGGCGATCGCTTTGAGATCGTGCGATCGCGAATGAGCGATGGTGACAGTCGCATCAGCTTCTAAAAGCATCAACGCCATTGGTTTACCCACCAAAATACTACGTCCCAACACCACCGCTTGTTTTCCCTTCAAAGGAATTTCATATTCCTGCAACAGCCGCATAACTCCATATGGAGTGCAACTGCGTAAACCAGGTTCTCCCCGCACCAGTCGCCCCAAATTAACTGGGTGCAATCCGTCCGCGTCTTTGTCGGGATCAATTTGATGTAGTAAAGTGACAGCATCCAAATGATCTGGCAGAGGAAGTTGTACGAGAATGCCATCCACTCGTTCATCACAGTTGAGTGCAGCAATAACCGACTCTAGTTCAGCTTGGGTGGTTTCGGTCGGAAAATGCTTACCAAAAGAGGCAATCCCCACATTCACGCAAGCGCGTTCTTTGCCGCGTACATAAGCCGCAGAACCAGGGTTATCACCAACCATCAGCACTGCTAAACCTGGCGGGCGTCCAATTTGGGGTTGTAATTCTCTAATAGCAGCAGAAAGTTCTGTCTGAATTTTTGCGGCTATTGCTTTACCATCAATAAGTTTGGCAGTTTTTGTTTCCATAAGCTTCCGGGGAATGGGGCATGGGGCATGGGGCATGGGGCATGGGGCATGGGGAATCGGGGCTAGGGATTAGGGACTAGAAAAAGAATTATTACCATTGCCCATTGCCCCCTTCGGGGTTCGCCAGTCGCTCATGGGGGAGACCCCCAAGACCGCGCTGGCTCACCATTGCCCAATGCCCAATCCCCCATTACCAATGACCAATGAATAGTATTAATGAGAACTAACTTGATGAAACTGGCGACAAAGCAAGAAAGTAATGCAAAAATTTCCTCAACAGATGGTTGTGATGCAACAAACAAAAAATAATTTTTACCAGTACTGGGGGTTGACATTTCTATGCTTATTTGCATTATCTAGTTGTGGTTACTCCGGGCAGTCTGGGCTAAACGGCGTTAACTTCACTATCGGTGTCAATGTTACCCCCATTCGGGAACTGAAACCACAGTCAGACAAAGCTACAGTTTACATCCAAGGTAAGGTAAACTCATCAGTTCCTCTTATCAAGCAGCAGGTTTATCAAATCAGTGACTCAAGTGGCAAAATTTGGGTTTTAACCAAGCAAACTGGTTGGAAAGAGGGGCAGGAAGTGGTAGTCAAGGGTAAAATTAACTACCAAAGTATTCCTTTGGCGGGCAAAGAATTTGGAGAAATTTATCTAGAGGAAGAGTAATTATAGTTACTTTAAATCGCCAAGTAAAATTTTATGAATAATCAACAAGTGCAAGTAGCGATCGCTATTCTCTACCAAAAAGACAAATTTCTTATGCAATTGCGAGACAACATCCCCAATATTCCTTATCCTGGTCAATGGGCACTATTTGGCGGACACATCGAAGCCGGCGAAACCCCAGATATAGCAGTAAAACGAGAAATTTTAGAAGAAATTGGCTATAATCTACCCCCAACATTTGCTGAGTTTGGCTGCTATCCTGATGAAAGAGCCATGCGTCATGTCTTCCATGCACCCCTAGAAGTAGAATTCAATCAACTGGTTCTGAATGAAGGCTGGGATATGGCATTATTGACACCAGAAGATATTCTACAGGGAAGTTGTTATAGTGCGATCGCGCTCGAAATGCGACCTTTAGGAATAATACCTCAGCGAATAATGCTGGATTTTATGAAAATGGTTAGTGCATAGTTGTTAGTGGGGCAATGGGCAATTGTTTAATGGGCAATGGGAATAAAAAGAAGCTAGACGTATTTCACTTGCCCGATGCCCGATGACGCCAGATGCAACATTCTTCGGCTCCCCAATGCCCAACGCACTGGCTCCCCAATGCCCCATGCCCCATGCCCCATGCCCCATGCCCCATGCCCCATGCCCCATGCCCTACTAACTATTACCAATTCCCCAATGATGCAAACAGCAAACAAATTACCACGATGGTTAAGTTTAGGATTGGCATTTCCCCTTGCCATTCTTAACGGTTGGCTCTTGATCGAGGTTGTAAAATATTTTCAACCTCTAGTGAGTGTTTTTGTTGCTGCTATTCTGCTAGCTTTTGTTTTAGACTATCCGATTCAGTTTTTACAACGGCGAGGGGTAAAACGCAACTTGGCTATTGTAGTAGTCTTACTGTTGAGTGTAGTGATTTTAGTAGCTTTAGGTATCACCTTAGTTCCTCGAATTCTCGGACAACTCAACGAACTAGCCAATATTTTGCCGAGTTGGATTGATTCTGGAACCGACCAACTGCAAGCTTTTCAAGATTGGGCTTTAAATCAACAGCACCTACCGATTAATTTAAGTGGTTTAGTTACTCAAGTACTCGACCGATTATCTAACCAACTTCAAACTTTTACAGGTCAAATTCTTGGCTTTGCTGTAGATACTATCAATATTGTTGCCAATGGTCTACTTGCGCTGGTGCTGACTATCTATCTCGTGTACAATGGCGATCGCCTTTGGGATGGACTTTATCAATGGTTGCCGTCTCGCATTGGCACACCAGTACGGCAATTACTGCGCGAAGATTTTCACAATTATTTTATCGGTCAGGCTACCTTGGGGGCTGTGCTGGGAGTAGTAATTACCCTGGCTTTTTTAGCTTTGCAAGTTCCCTTGGCTTTACTTTTTGGAATTGTAATTGGCTTTTTCTCTTTGTTTCCCTTTGGTACAGGAATCGGTATCAGCATAGTAAGTCTTTTGGTAGCGTTGCAAAATTTTTGGCTAGGGGTAGAAGTTTTAGGCGTTGCTGTAGCGATCGACCAAGTAAATTCTAATTTTATCGCACCCCGCATTTTGGGTAATTTGACTGGTTTAAATCCGGTGTGGGTGGTAATTTCTTTATTGTTAGGCGCTAAATTAGGCGGATTATTGGGTTTATTAATCGCCATTCCCTTAGCCAGTTTTATTAAAGATGTCGCTGATAGCTGGCTTGCTGGGGGATTCCACAAAGTAGAGGATATCGAATCAGAACCTGCAACAGTCATAAGTGAGTACCCGACGACTGAAGTGGCGGCTACACAAACTAAGTCCGCCTACGCGGACTAATAGAGCTCTATTACTCGTTCCCATGCAGAGCATGGGAATACAGATACTGAGGCTCTGCCTCCTGTATGCAGGATCGAGGCAGAGCCTCTAGGTGTTCATTCCCATACTCTGTATGGGAACGAGGATTATGAGACGTTTTTTTTAAGCAGACACGAGTGCTTATTACCTGTTCAGAAACTACACAAAAGCTGATAGCGTCAAATAAAGAAAATATTTGTGTGGATCTTCGAGCTTGAAAACGCGCTCTAATTACTGGCAACTTTTACCGTATATTCGACCCCAATGGCACAACATTGTCAAGGGTTTTATTGGCATTTTAGGATATGTTTTAGCAACTTTAGCTTTAATAACGCTGGCGCGTCAATTTGCAAGTGTCTTTGGTGGCAGAAATTTATCTGCGATCGCTCTCCAAATTGCAATGCTGGCAACGGTGTTTCTTGTCAGAGGTTTCTTTCAGTCGGTGCAAGATATCTACATGGCAAAAGCCGCTCTGAGAGTGGCTTTTAATCTTCGCAAGTATATCTACACCCACTTACAAAAGCTCAATCTCAGCTATTTTGAAACTGCAAAAACAGGCGATTTATCTTATCGATTGACCGAAGATGTTGATCGAGTTGGGGAAGTTGTGCATAAACTCTTTCACGACTTTATCCCTTGCGTTTTGCAGTTGGTGGCAATTCCTATTTACATGATTTGGTTAAATTGGCAATTAACCTTAGCTATTATTATCGTTGCCCCGTTAATGGGCATTTTAATCGGTTGGTTTGGCGAACGTTTGCGTATATTTTCGCTCAAAAGTCAAAGTCATGTATCTGATTTATCGGCAATTTTAACTGAAGTTTTCAGCGGGATTCGGATTATTCAAGCCTTCGCAGCAGAGAAGTACGAAATTGCTCGCTTTAGTCGAGAAGCCGATCGCACGATGAAAGCTAAATATTCAGCGGAACGTCTTAAAGCTATTCAGATACCCATCATCGGATTTTTAGAAGCTGTCAGTATTTTAATTTTACTTTTCGTGGGTGGTTGGCAAATTAGTACTGGTAATTTGACGGTTGATAAGTTTGTCGCTTTTTTAACAGCAGGCGCCTTATTAATCGATCCCATTGGTCATGTTACCAGCAATTACAACGAATTTAAACAGGGTGAAGCTTCTGTAGACCGGGTTTTTGAGTTGTTGGCAATTCAACCAACGGTAGAAGAAAAACCAAATGCAATGACGCTACCTTCTGTCAGCGGTAAGGTGGAATATCGTCATATTTCCTTTGCTTACAAAAAAGGCGAATTTGTAATTAAGGATATCAGTTTGTTAGCCATGCCAGGAGAAGCGATCGCTTTAGTTGGTGCTTCTGGTGCTGGTAAAACTACTTTCGTCAATCTTTTACCGCGTTTTTATGACCCCGAAGCTGGTGAAATTTTAATTGATGGTGTTGATATTCGCGATGTGACACTAGATAGTCTGCGACGACAAATTGGCATAGTTCCTCAAGAAACTATTATGTTTTCTGGGACAATTGCTCAAAATATCGCTTTCGGACAAGATGCTTTTGAGATGAAAGCTGTAGAAGAAGCAGCGAAAATTGCTAACGCGCATCAATTTATTAAGCAACTACCTGAGGGTTATGATACTTGGGTAGGTGAAAGAGGAGTGAATTTATCCGGTGGACAAAGACAAAGAATAGCGATCGCTCGTGCTGTTCTTCTCAACCCCAGAATTTTGATTTTAGATGAAGCGACATCTGCACTAGATTCAGAATCAGAAGCTTTAGTTCAAGAAGCACTAGAAAGATTAATGGCAGATCGGACAGTATTTATTATTGCCCATCGGTTATCTACGGTGAGAAGATGCGATCGCATTTTAGTTTTTGAACGCGGGCAAATTGTCGAATCTGGTACTCATGAAGAATTATTAAAGCTAGAGCGTCGTTATGCGCGATTTTATGCCCAGCAATTTAGCAAATAATAGTTATATCAAGTGCGCTTGATATTGCCCGAAGATTGCTAGATTTTTCAGTGCGATCGCATGATTAATTTGAGTGGTGCGATAATAGCCAAATTGAAAGCGCGATCGCATGGTTTTTAGGCAAATAAACTGGCATCTACATGAAAATAGTTTGCAAGTGCTTCTGCTTCTGTTTTGTTGATGGTACGTTCGCCGTTAATAATTTCCCGTACAACTTCCAACGAGCCAATTACATCAGCTAATGCTTCGGTCGTAATATCGCGTGCATCCATCAGGTGCATTAGCATTGAATGAGGTGTTCCTTGGGGAATTGGGTAATGGGTTTCTTCAAATTTCTCAATTAATGTCACCAATAGTTCCAAAAGAATCTCTTCTTCTGGTGTACGATTGGGACGATGCTCTAAGTTTTGGGCTAATTTAATAGCTTCTTCGTTTTCTTCTTCGGTAGTAATTGTTTTTGGTTTATATTCGGCTAGCAGCTTACCGTAAGATTCAGGATTAAAAGTACGGGTCATTTTTCCATTTATCCTTATCATATTCGGCGTGACTTAGAACATATTTAATATAGATTCTTTCGGTTTCGTAAACAATATCAACAATTAAGCGGTAGTTGTTTCCCTTAATATTAAAAACAGTAAAGCTACCGACAGCTTCTGCTTTTGGATAAATTGCCTGAACTTCAACCAGGTTTTTCCATTCGGCTTTAGTTGCAACCCTATACCAATTGTTTTACCCATTTTCTGCGGAGCTTTGATACGAATCAGCGCTCCTGGTTGTAAAATCTCTTGGTAGCATCTTGCTTCAACTGGAGGTCTTTCAATATATATATTCTGCGATACTTCGGAAATATAGTTTTTAGATAAATCCGTTGATAATTGCGGTTTTAAATTCGGAGATTGAATTAACTCTGGAATTAAATGCTGTTTGATTCCAGCCATCAAGATGGCATTACAACCTAATTTATAAGCAAAATCATAACCTTTACCCGCTCCCAGTCCATCATAAAAACCCACAGCAAATTCAATTGCAGCTTTGTCTGGAATTGCCTGACTCATCCCCACTACATAATTAATATGTCCGGCAATTTCCGCAGCTTGATATTTTGAATAGCAAGCATTGAGAACAACACACTCAACTTGATTTGCAAATAATTCAAATAAACCCGCTAAAGCTGACCCATCAACAAACTTGACTGCACCTGTCTCATCTTCAAATAACAAACCTTCTTCTTGAGAACCATGCCCAGAAAACTGAATAATATGTGGTTTATATGTCAAAATAGCTCTACGTATATCTCTGGGACGTATAGCTTCTGCGGTACTAATTGAAAATTGGTCACGATACTCTGATAGTCTCAACCCTTCCTTAATATCGCGCATCTCCTCAGCTAGACGCAGTTGGCTGGTTTTTTTAGGATTCGCTGATAAAAGTAAGATATTCCGAGTTTGTGTATGAGAAATGCTCACAATTAAGCTAAATTTTTAAAGAGCAACAGCGCTATTACAGAGCGACTCCTGTGGAGTATCGCTACGAAATAGCCTTAATTATATATCTCACACTTGTTGGGTAATATTTCTGAAATATTTTTTAGGTATGAAGTTCTACTCTTTACTCAAGTCCTGGTGTTTTTCTTCGATTTGTTATCGGTGCGATGCCAATACGGTTCGGATAAGCCTTTTTTCTCTCCGTCTTTGGTGCGATCGCTTGCTTGTCAAAATTAATTCTCGACTGGCAGCGATCGCTTCTCATGACTAAACAGTATTTATTATTGCTTACCCTTTGAGTATAGTCAGAAGATGCGATCGCATTTTAGTTCTGGAATGCGGTCAAATTGTCGAATCTGGCACTCATGAAGAATTGTTAATGCTCTTTGCGTCGCTATGCGCGATTTTACGCCCAGCAATTTAGTTAAAGCGGCAAATATAATGTTGCAAAACACTCCGACTATCCTCTTTTTATCTGGTGCATCCGGTGTTGGAAAAACTACAATAGTTGCTACTCTTCGGGAACATAATACTAATCCGTCTCGTGTTTTCCTGCACGCTGATTCTGATGATGTTCCCTCTTTCACCGAGATGATTTCGCAAGCGGGTTGTTTGGAAAGATTCCAGGAAATTGCCACACACAAGTGGATTGAAAAGATTACCCGCGAATATCAAAGTACAGACACGGTAATCATAGAAGGACAAGCTCGCTTTAATTTTATTGAGGACGCTTGCCGTAAATTCGGTGTCACAAAATACGCAATTATTTTAATTGACTGCGATTGGGAAATAATGCGCGATCGCCTGCTCAACAATCGGCAACAACCAGAATTAGTTACTCATGATATGCAAAACTGGGTTAAGTTTCTACGCAAGCAAGCGCGGGAAAAAAACATTCCTATAATAAATACTTCTTGTTTGACCCTAGAGGAGGTAGTGGACATTATTCAAGCTAAGGTTTTAGCAATTTCTGCTGCCGCAGGTTAAAAACCCTAACAGCAAGCTGGTCTTGGAGAGCAACGCGGCAAATTTACTCGTGATGGTGCAAATTACACCTTAACTTGGGAAGTCTTAGCTTAGTCTTTGGTGCCATCGCCCTTGGGGTTGGCGGAGCGATCGCTTGTCAAAATTAATTCTCCCTCGGCAGCGATCACTTGACTTTTAAGACAGTCGCTACTATGCAGTTTTCATATTCTCATCTAATGCTTGCTCTGCAACATTTTTCAAGCGACTTGATCTGATTTTGCGGATGCGATCGCTATAGCGAACACCACCTGCCATCTCATATTCGCGGCTGTCTTTGCCGTATTTGATACCAACCACCATCAACATCTTCTCAGAAAGCTGACTCAAGTTTTTTTCCATGTCTTCAATTTCAGTTTTAGAAGAGTCAACCACAGACAGAGCCGTATTGTAAACATCAATTTTGTTACGTAACTGCTCAATTGACTCAATCAGTTTTTCTAGACTATAATTTTCATCAAATTTGACGTTTGGAACAATCGATTTCAGTCCAGCGGATCTTAACTGAGCTTTTTCTAAAATGCGGGATGTGCGTTTTAGACGAGACATAAATTTATTTCTTTAAGATACTTCTAGAGCTAGCTTGCCTCAGGTAAACAGCATTCCGGTTCAGCGTAACTCACAATTTTTTCTAATAAACTTTTCAGGTGATACCAGTAATTTTTCGGTATTTAATCACTAGATGTTGATTTTTGTAGAAATAATTGTATAAGTTTGATAAAAGTTTGAAGGCAGACCGCTCCCATAAGTTGTGGAACCGTTCCCATAAGTTATGGAACCGTTCCCGTAAGTTGTGGAACCGTTCCCGTAAGTTGTGGAACCACTCCCATAAGTTGTGGAACCGCTCCCATAAGTTGTGGAACCACTCCCATAAGTTGTGGAACCACTCCCATAAGTTGTGGAACCACTCCCGCAAGTTGTGGAACCACTCCCATAAGTTGTGGAACCACTCCCGCAAGTTGTGAAACCGTTCCCGTGATTACAGCAGTTTTCATCTAGCGACTTGCCGCAGGCATCGCGTCGATAGAAAATCGATAAAGTCGAAAATATGCGATACCTGTGGTACACCTAACGGTGATCGCATATTTCACCAGATGCGTGACCATAATCGTGAGTTAGGCGAATCAAATTGCTGCGTCGCACCCCACAAGCGTGAAGTTTAGATGCATTTGCCCTGAAACACAACCCAAAGACTTTCGGCTTGACAAAAATATAACTGTTAAAATCAGCATAATGGTGTCAAAATGCGAAAAAAACACACCCAATAGGAGAAAAATGCCAGCCATTGTTAAACTACAACTCTCCTTAGAAACTTTAGCAGAAGCAATATCTTCGCTTGATTTAACAGAAAAACGTCAACTTCAAGAGCTAATTGAGCAACAAATTTTTGAAGCCGAAGAAGCGTTGTACGAAGATGATGCAGAAACACAGGCAGAAATTCAAGCAGTTCGCACTGAGTATAAAGATGGTGAGTCCGTGACTATAGATGAATATCTTGCTAACCGCTCAAATCAGAGATAATGAGTTACACGATCGTTATTTCAAAGTCGGTACAAAAGCAGATTGACAACTTACCAAATGATGTTGCCCCGCGTGTTATTGAAAAAATCCAAAATCTTGCTTCGGAACCGCGTCCCGATGGAATTGTCAAGTTAAAAGGTTCTGATAACGAGTATCGTATCCGGATTGGTGATTATAGAGTTCGTTACGAGATTAACGATGAAAGTCAACTCGTACAAATTTTGCAGTGCAAGCATCGGAAAGATGTTTATAAAAAAAGTTAGTAAAGATAGCGCTATAGTTTAACGATGAGCAACTGCAACAAAAGTTCCGTAAATGGCATTTGTGAAAGACTTGAAGCTAAGTACAATATTGCATAAATTAATGACGAAAATTTATCACAAAAACTCTGCGTCACCCTGCGCTACCTGGTGCGCTACGAGTGCGTTTCAAAACGCTACGAACTTATGCAAAGCTGTACTTAGTTAAGGGTGTCTTGCGGCTTAATCATCAACGCTGCAACGATCGCGCTGACGATCGCCAGTCCAGATGCAATCAGCATAACCAAACGAAAACTACTTACAAATGATTGAGCGATCGCTTGTTTCAATACCGAAGCAACTGCTTCACTTAATCCAGGTGGAATTTCTGCTCCAGCTAGCTTGACTCGTTGCGGGTCTAGCATTTGTTGGACTAATGGTGATATTTGTAGCTGTGTTAAACGAGTATCAAGAGCAGAATTAAAGGCATGGGAAACGATTAGACTAAAAACAGCGATCGCTAGTAAACTGGCAGTTCGAGCAACTGCATTATTAATCCCGGAAGCAGTTCCAGCTTGCTCGACTTTCACCGCTCCCATTACTGTAGTAGTTAGTGGTGCAACGCTAATTGCCATGCCAAATCCCAACACAATGATCGCGGGAAAGAATGTTGTCCAATAACTACCACCAATGCTGGGTAAAGCAAACAGAGCAAATCCGACAGCAGCAATACTCGGACCGATAATCAATGGTAGTTTTGCTCCGTAACGACTGATTAATCCACCTGACCAACGTGACAGCAGAAACATTAACAGAATTAGTGGTAAAAAAGCACCACCTGCGGCAGTCGGTGAGTAACCTTGTACCTGAATTAGATTAAACGGAAAAAAGAATAACACTCCACCCAATGCAGCATACAACAGCAGGGTGAGTAAGTTTGCACCACTGAAGGTTTGAGAACGAAATAAACTTAATGGCATCATCGGCGATCGCTGGCTTTTCTCCACCAGCACAAACACAATCAGCGTTGCAATACCCATGCTCAATCCAATAATCACAACTGGATCGCTCAAGCTTCTATGTCCTGCTTCCAGCAATCCATAGACAAGACTACCTAAGCCGACTGTGACCAAAAATGCACCCCACCAATCCAGCT
Source organism: Spirirestis rafaelensis WJT71-NPBG6 (assembly GCA_019359015.1). Classification (GTDB taxonomy): domain Bacteria; phylum Cyanobacteriota; class Cyanobacteriia; order Cyanobacteriales; family Nostocaceae; genus Hassallia; species Hassallia rafaelensis. Next base: position 162,335 of record JAHHID010000003.1, on the reverse strand, counting down.
TACCCGTTGCGGCTTCATTACGGCTTTCTGGTACGCGCCAAAACACAATTCCTAAGACCACCAATGCTATAGGCACATTCAGAAAAAAGATCCAACGCCAAGATGCTTGTTCGACTAACCAACCACCCAAGACAGGACCCAGTGCTGATGTAATCGCAGTAAAACCCGACCAAGTACCGATCGCCTGTCCTCGTTGTTCTTGACTAAATGCAGCACTTATGATTGCCAAACTCCCAGGCACTAACAGCGCACCTCCAATTCCCTGTATGGCTCGTGCTAAAATTAACTGATTTATATTGGGCGACAATCCACACCAAATCGAGGCTAAAGCGAAAAGTGCGATTCCTACAGTAAAGATGCGTCGCCGTCCAAAGTTATCACCCAGCGATCCACCGACTAAAATTAATGCTGCCAGAAACAGCGCGTAGGACTCCACCACCCACTGTACCTGAGTTGCCGTTGCATTCAATCGAGCTTGCATTACAGGTAGTGCGACGTTAACCACACTACCATCAATCATCGCCATGCTGGAGCCAAGAATCGTTGCTGCTAAAACCCACGGTCTAACATCTCTAGCACATGGCTCATGACTGGATGTAGTGCGTATGACGCCTTCATCGCAGGGTGGTTTTACGATATTAGGCATCTGCTTTTCGTTCCCGTTTTTCCGTGTGATGTTGAATATAGTGTTTTCGCTCTTGCCCGACACCCTGAAGGGTGCGGCTATACGAACGAAGTCCGCCTGCGCGGACTAAAACGCTTTTTTCTTAGCCCACGTTCGCGTAGCGTGTCCCTTAGGACAAGGTAAGCTCTGTTTTTGTAGCCCCAGGCTTCCAGCCTGAGGGCTTTTCGGAGAGCGAAAACACGCCCTAGTAGTCTGCCAAGGCAACGCGTGCGGGGTTTATGGTAAGAAAATCAAGTTCTTTCCCCCCCTGCTTCCGCTGCTTCCCCTGCCTCCCCTGCCTGCCTTCACCCGTCATTTTTGGGTTGGTCGAGTACTAGTCCCCATTCCTCAATCTTAAAGACTCTCCAAATAGTTCAACAGATCCGCCATTTCTTTGACGCTGGGCTTGAATTTTGGCATTGGTGGTGTGTCACCGCTGGTGACTTGGCGAATCAGCCCATAACGTGACTTTCGCTTGGAGACGGCTTGCAAACTGGGACCTACCCGTCCATCGGCTTCTAAGCCATGACAACCCGCACAGTTGATTTGAAAGATAGCGTGTCCTTGAATTGGGTCTCCTGTCAGCGATAGAACACTCTTAACATATGGCTCGGAGGCTCTAAGGGTGCGAACAGCAAAAATGCCCAAAAGGATTGATAGCAGGATCGCCGCAGCCAATAAAGCGATCCGCTGAATCATAACTTCAGGTTTGTTGATCTGTTTATCCAAAGGGTTTGCTGTAAAACTATAAGAAACTTTTCATTTCATACACATAGCTTAAAAGTTCTTGATTGTGTCTGCAAGCACAAATTTAAGTTTTGTTATTTTTATTCAACGTCCAAAAATGCAATTCAATTGGGGATTGATGCCCGATTTGGTAGAATCGAAAGCAGAAAACGTTGATTATAGGAGACTCACAGTGGTTGAACCCCTGCTATCAGGCATTGTTATTGGTTTGATTGTTGTCACGCTGGCTGGCTTGTTTTATAAGGCTTACGAGCAATTCAAGCGCGGCGAAAAGCTCGGTTTATAAACTGGGGAGTCAGGAGTCAGGAGTCAGGAGTTAGGAGTCAGGAGTTATAGAGACGCCCCCGTTTCTCGCGTCTGTAGGAAAGTCAATAATCAAGATTTCTCCTTGTCTCCTTGTCTCCTTGTCTCCCCATCTCCTCATCCCCCCCTCCTCTACTCCTCATTGCAGAATCCTGTAAAATGTCAAAGCAGTCTTGCCGTAAACTTTCTCGCGGCATATTTCCCAATCTGGAATAATTGGAGATGTCCAGTTTTGGGGACTGTGTTCTGCTGCAATTTCGCCGCTAGAATCTAAAAGCTCATAATCAGCGATCGCTTCTAACACTGGCTGATATAATCCACTGGCATAAGGTGGATCGAAGTAAATTCTGTCAAATTGTTTTCCTGATAAGTTTTTTAAGCGCTGCAATACGTCTCCGCGCAACACCTGAAATTCCTGATTTGGGTTTTGTACTTGCTGCCAGTTTTCTTGAATAATGGCACAGGCTCGACTCGACATTTCTATGCCTACAACTAAGCTGGCTCCTCTACACAAGGCTTCTGCGCCCATTGAACCGCTACCGGTGCACAAATCCAGCCAGCGACAACCAGCTATTTCTCCCTGCCAAATATTAAAAACTGCTTCCCGTACCCGCGCACTCGTGGGACGGGTATCTTGTCCAGGTAAAGTTTTTATCTGGCGATTCCCGTAAATTCTCAGACTCATTTTTAATTGATCATTCGTCATTAGTCTTTTGGAATTTAAGACTAATGACTAGAGGCTAAACATAAAACTCACATTTATATTATGCAGGAATTTTTTCGCGGACTTGAGAAACAAAATTAGAGAGGATTTGCAGTCCTATATTAGAGGATTTTTCCGGATGAAATTGGACTGCCATCAGATTTTCGTAGGCGATCGCTGCTGTGACTGTTTGATTCCCGTGGGTGACAGTAGCAGCGCGGACTTTGGGATCAACGGGGTCAACATAGTAAGAATGGACAAAATATACCCAAGGTTGATAGGGCAAATGCTCCCACAAAATACTTTTTGGCTGAGTCAATTGCAGTTGATTCCAACCCATGTGGGGAATAGTAATTCCGGGTTCGTGAATAAACCGTCGTACTTTTCCTTTGATAATTCCCAGTCCTGGTAGTTTGCCTTCTTCACTTGATTCAAAGAGCATTTGCAATCCCAAACAGATGCCTAAGAAAGGTTTGCCGCTGGCGATCGCTTCTTTTATTGGTTGTTCTAAACCACGCGCTCGCAAATGTTGCACTGCTGGATCAAATGCCCCCACTCCTGGCAAAATAACTGCATCTGCTTGTTGTAAATCTTTTGAAGAGTGAGTAATCTTCGGAGTTGCCCCTGCTTTTTCCAAACCTTTGCAGACGGAATGCAAATTTCCCATCTCATAATCTATAACTGCAATTACTGGCATTTACCTGCTCCTTGTAAATTTATTAGGGAGACTTTTTATATTCTAAATAAGATTTGTTATGAAGAAAAGAATACTATTAACTTCTTTTGACATTTGGTTGCCTCATCAACAGTCAAATTCTTCGGATGATTTATTGATCGAAGTCGGCAAACTTAACTCGCTTGCTCATGATTTTACTTTTTTGCGACAGTTACCGGTCGATGTACAGCTTGCTAGTTCTCAGGTTCAGACAAAAATCGATGAACTTAAACCAAATTACATCATCTGTTGTGGCATGGCAGAAAGCCGTAAACAATTGAGTGTTGAAAAAATTGCCAGTTACGCAGAAGATATTTTGCAGACAACGGTAGATTTAGAACAACTAGTCGCGGAAGCAACCGCAATTGAGATTAGCCATGACTGCGGCAAATTCGTCTGCGAGGGTCTTTATTATTCAGTCTTGGACTATTTGAGACAGCACCAACTCGCAGTTCCTTGCATCTTTGTCCACGTTCCCATTTTGACTGAAGAAAATTTTGGGGGAATTTTTGCTGATTTCTTATTGATTGTTGACAAATTGGCACTTCTATAAACTTATTTGCGTCTCGATAGTGAACAAATATGTAGATTTATGTTGCCTTTTTTACTAATTTTTCCCATCGCTCAAACAACTCCCCCACCACAACCTGAGGAAGTGGTGCAACAGCAAGAAGTGCGTCCTTTATCCGGACAGTTAGATAATGTGCCTGTGTTTAACAGTAATAGTCCAGAATTGGTTTTGAAAGAGGGGGTTTTACTCTCTACCTTTCCTTCATATGGGAAAAAAATACCACAGGCACACTTGAATTTTCCTTTTCGAGGAAGATTTGATATTTTTGCTCACCACATTGCTAAAGCTGAACCCGCAGATAATTTGCGGACGTTGTATTTAGGGATAATTTTGCACAACCCAACGAAGCAATCGGTGAAGGTAAATGTTTTGCAGGGAGCGAGTTATTTAAGTCAACCAGATGCCCCATTTATCCAATTGCCATCTATTATTGATAATTCTTTAGGTAAAATTTTCGCAGGTCCAGGCGATCGCGCAATGACTGATGTTTTAAGAAAACTGCGACAACCAATTTTACCAGCACAAATTGTCATTCCGCCTGGGCAAAGTCAGATGTTGTTAAATCAGCCAATTCCCGTCAAGGAATTGACACCACCATTAAATGGTCGGTCAACATTGATACATCTGCGGAGTAATGGTACAGTTTATGCAGCTAGCCTTGCGATGTTTGCGCCGGTGAATTCTGATGGTAGTGAGCGATCGCCTTCTCTACAAGAATGGCAAAACCTCCTAAATAATGGTGATTTATCGGGACCACGTGATAAAATACCTACTCCCCCAGAAAACATCGGCAAACCAATAATATATGGTCGTGTCGCCGGAGTTGCACAGGGTTCTGAGTGGAAAGCTTTGCTGGTGGATCGTCCCCAAGCTAAATATCTGACTATTCCTAGTCCCGGTCAAGCCTTTTCTTACCCCCTGAGTACGGTTCCGGGTGGTAGCTTGGGTACTAATCAAATTCAAAGTGCCCCGATGTTGGTGCGCTATCCTGACACTGCATATCGCGCTCACGGCAACTATGGAATTCAATATAATCTTAAGTTGCCGCTATACAACAATACTCAAAGTCGGCGCATTGTAACTATATCAATGCAAACACCACTGAAGGAAGATAAATTAGTAAATCGAGGGTTGCGGTTTTTGAGTACACCCGGACCGCAAGTGTTCTTTCGCGGTACAGTGCAACTACGTTACAAAGATGAGCAAGGTAAACCACAGACCAAACTTGTGCATTTAGTGCAAAAGAGAGGTCAACAGGGTGAAGCATTGGCAGTGCTAAATTTAAAACCAGGCGATCGCAATGACGTAGAAGTAGACTTACTCTATCCACCAGACGCCACCCCACCGCAAGTACTAACACTCACAACTCGATAATTAACATATTTCCATCGTAGTAAGCACTTCAGTGCTTTTCTTTTCAAACGCTGAAGCACTTACTACATATATTAACGTTGAAAACCCTTTGCTGTCGGCTTTTTACCCTTATCCTTAGACTTAGATTTATTCACATCTGCCAAAGCTTCTTGAAATAAATTATGCAGATGTATAGGTACACTAGCAATTTCTGGCAACTGTGGCTCGATGGGTTTGTTGAATTCTTGCAAAAGTCCCTTCAAATCAGTTTCCAAGCGAAAATCCGGACGCTGTAAGTAAGTTTGCAACACCTTTTCTAATTGAGTTGGGTACTGTTCAGCTAACCGATACCAAACGAAAGCATTAATACTTTTATCTTCTAAGAAGTAGCGAATTAGTTTTTCTGAACCTTCAATATTTTGTACATCAGCTTCTAAAATTGCTTTTAGTTTACCGTATGTTGGTAAAAACATTTGTCCCCAACGAGGATGAGAAAGTGCCGTTACCTGTTCTGCTTTCCTCAGTTCCGCAGGTAAATCAACCTTTGGCATCACCATTTTGTTATTGCCGGATTTATTGTTAAATACCTGAGAAACTACTTGAGAGTCAGCACCTAACTCTTCTGCTGCTGCTTTGATTTCTTCTTCGTCGATTCCTGCTGCCTCTGCTGCTTCAGCTAGAGATTTTGAAGTATCAATGCCTGCTTCTGCCAAGCGTTTCTCAGTCATTAACTCTTGGAATTCAACTATTTTTTTGTTAAGTTGATACCCTGGCAATGTGATTTCATCGCTGCCAAAAAAGTCAACATATTCCTGATGATATTTTTCGACTGATAGCCAAGCTTCTTCTAATAAATCTGGGGCATCACCGTAAAGATTATTTTTGTAGTTATCTTTGAAATTACCAATTGCTACTGCTAATTTTGGTTTACCCAGTTTACCCATAAGTGTATGGGAACCAAAAAACATCCATTCATTGTCGGTTAAGGGAGCAATTCGAGTTAGGAAAATTTCTCCTACTTTAAATCGCGACATTTCTTGAATTGTTAGTGTATCAGTTGGCTTGACAATATAGTGTTTATCTGTTAGCCAGTTTACTAATTTAAAGCCATCAGGTAAAATTTCAACTACGGCAAACAAGCCAATAAAACTACGATGCCAACTGCGAATAAGGTTGCGCTCTGTCTCTGGTAAATCTGGATGACTTTCTAAAAACAAATCAAGCGGTGCTTTATCACCAACTTTGCCTTCGATGACAAAACTATCAATGATGAAATCTTGCTGTTTACTATCCCCAGAACCACGACGCGATTGTTCTGCTGCATAGGTTTCCAACGCTGTAGCCAGTTCCTCTTCTGCATCAAGAACAAAATCGATTAAGGCTAGTTTTAATTCGTGCGCTCGTAATATTACATCCACAGTTTCATCTCTCGCATCAACATTAGTAGATTATAAGTTGTGAGAGAATTTCCGCATCTAGCAATAGCTAGATTTGTAAGGGATGCATTTCAACTTTACCAGATAAGGTTGCTGTAAATGTCCTAAGTGATGCCGATAGTGTCCAAAAGCCAGATCGCTGAAGTTCTTGGTTTCGCAAAAGTCAAGATTTACTGCTGTCGTTCATATAGATAAATCAGCGCTTCGACAAAAGTTTTGCCATCAGGTCGTGTAACTTCTAAATATGCATTGATGGGATTTTTAGAACTACCACCGTCTCGATAAATCGAGTAGGTGTATCCATTATTCTGAAAAATTAATTGATATGCTGCGTCTTCGTCATTGCTTTTTATTGTTAAACTACTACTACCATTTTTGGCACGACTAAAATAATATTTTGGTTGTTTAAGAGTATGTTCTTTAGTACAAATTTCCACTTGATAGTTTGTACTTTCTGCAAAAGCATATAATTCAGAGTTAGCAGGACAAGCCTTAAACATCCTGTTTTGCTTAAACTCACGCAGAGCACGACGAATAGTTACTTTACCTGTTTGCGGAAGTGGTGTAGAAAAGTTATAGTCTCGCAGATAATTTGGATTATCTGAATCTGGTTTAAATTTTGCTTTATTTTGAGCAAGCTCGACTTGATTTAAAGAGGAGAAAGAAAATATTTTATTTGGATTAATATTGGATGCTTGTGATACACTAGCCGGAAAAGTTCCTATCATGAAAAATAGGCTAGCTCCGAGAAAGTCTAACTTTTTCATTCGTTGAAGTTAACAAGATAAAATTAGTGTTTTTAACTTCATCGGAAAGATTAACTATTCCGCATTTGTTCGTGTAAAAAATTGTTTACATCTCTGTAGAGTCGTCTATATCATTAATTGCGATAAGTTTGTCATCAGCGCTCTTTGCGCCAATTATAACTGTCAGTATTAATAACATCAAATAGTAATAAGGTGGGCAATGCCCACCTTAGTTTTTGCTAGAAGTTCTCGAAGTTAGCGATCGCCTGCTTCATCTTGTCCATCACCTCATCTACAGGTATACTTCCCAACTCCCCTGAAGCGCGTGTACGAATACTTAAGCTGTTGCTTTCAACTTCTTTCGCTCCCACTACCGCCATCACGGGTATTTTTTGTTTCTCTGCATTGCGGATGAGTTTACCCAGGCGATCGCCACTCAAATCGACTTCCGCACGGATACCCAAAGCTTGCATCTTGGCTGCTACCTCTTTGGCAAAAGGTAGAAACTCATCACTCACAGGCAACAATCTGGCTTGTACTGGCGCCAACCACAAGGGGAAATCTCCCGCGTATTCTTCAATCAAAATACCAATCAGCCGTTCCAAAGAGCCAAAAGGCGCACGGTGAATCATCACCGGACGTTTGCGAGAGCCATCTTCAGCAACATATTCCAAATCAAAGCGTTCTGGCAAGTTATAATCTACTTGCACCGTTCCTAGCTGCCACTCTCTATCTAAAGCATCCTTGACTATAAAATCTAGTTTGGGACCATAAAACGCCGCTTCGCCAATTCCTTCAAAATGTTCCATCCCCAAAGTTTCCACAGCGCTACGGATAGCACTTTCAGCTTTGTTCCAAGCTTCATCAGAACCTATGTACTTATCTGAGGCTGGATCGCGGAAACTCAGTCGCGCTTTAAAGTTCTGATCTAATTTCAGACTCTTAATCACTGACAGAATCAAATCTACTACGTTGAGGAATTCTGTCTCTAGCTGTTCTGGCGTTACAAATATATGAGCATCATCTTGAGTAAAGCCGCGTACTCTAGTTAAACCGCCTAATTCCCCAGATTGCTCGTAACGGTAAACGGTACCAAATTCCGCAAACCGTATCGGTAATTCTCGGTATGAGTGCAACTCACTCTTATATATTTGGATGTGGAAGGGGCAATTCATCGCTTTGAGGACAAAGCCTTGCTCATCTGCTGCTGCTTTCTCATCCTCCGCCATCATCGGGAACAAATCTTCTTTATATTTCTGCCAGTGTCCGGAGACTTTAAATAAATCTACTCTACCGATGTGGGGCGTTACCACAGGTAAATAACCGCGTTTTAACTGTTCTTGTTGCAAAAAGTCTTGCAGAAGAGTCCGTAATAAAGTTCCTTTGGGTGTCCATAAAGGTAAACCGGGTCCGACTAAATCGGAAAATACAAATAATCCCAGTTCTTTACCCAATTTACGATGATCTCGGCGTTGCGCTTCTTCTTTGCGTCGCTTGTATTCGGCGAGTTGTTCTGGGGTTTCCCAAGCGGTGGCGTAAATGCGTTGTAGTTGCGCTTTGGTTTCGTCTCCACGCCAATAAGCGCCGGCAACGCTTTCTAATTCAATCGCTTTTGGGTTTAAATCGGCGGTGTTTTCTACGTGAGGTCCCGCGCACAAATCCCACCATTCATTGGCTAAGTGGTAAATGGTGATTGGTTCGGATTTAATATCTTGGAGAATTTCTAACTTGTAAGGTTCGTTAATTTTCTTAATTCGGCTTTCGGCTTCTTCCCGGCTAACTTCTTCGCGAATTACGGGAATTTTGCGATTGATAATTTTCACCATCTCTTTTTGGATGGCTTTCAAATCTTTGTCGGTAAATGGTTCGGGACTGTCAAAGTCATAGTAGAAGCCGTTATCAATCCACGGACCAATTGTAACTTGCGCCTTAGGAAACAGCTTTTGTACTGCCATCGCCATCACATGGGAAGCTGTGTGGCGGATCTTTCGCAAATTTTCCGATTCGCTGCTACGCGGTAAGTACATTTTTTCGAGTTGTTCTGCTTGATTGGAAGATGATTGTGGCGACATCGGCTGTTGAACCATTGGCTAAGTAATTACTTTATGATGAGTTGCGATCGCTCTTTTTTGGGAAAAATCTACCCAAATATAACACGGGCATGTCTAAGCGCTTTGTCGGATTTAAAGCGTAATCGATGGACTTTAACTTTACGGATCAATTAATTTTTGACGCTTTTTGACACAACAAGAGCGATTACTTACTTTCCCGCACTGCATTGGGTCTTACACGTTTACTGTAAAATAAATTTTTCTTATCTTATACATTAAAAATATCTTTCAAATGAGTGCTTTTAGTTTATCTCTGCAAACAATGAAAAATTATTTTTTTAATTGGCTGTATAACTGACTGCCTTTAGAAAATTTCTCATATCCTTTCCATCATATTATATCTTCGCCTATTAATTTCTTATTTAATTAATTTTTCATAAAGCTGCATCTATCTTAGTGCTGCATGTACAGCTATATCTATTGGGACTGTACAAATTTTTTGTGTAGCTTATATAATTGTATATTGTAACGCTTATTACAGAATTTTCATGATTTATGCCTTGGGACATAAATAAGAAAAATGTTAAGAAACGTAAATAGCGTTAATATTAGTAAGCAAGTTAGAAATATGCCTCTGATTTATGCGAGACTCAAACTTACCAGAGCCTGAGTTGTTGAAGACGGTTTTGCAGCCGTTGTTAGAAGATTTTCAGTATTGGTTTGCGCGCTCGCGTGAATTACTCGAAAGCGAGCAACTCTCATTTATGAGTCACCAGGAGCAATCTGATTTACTGTTGCGAGTTAAGCAGGCTCAAGACAAAGTGAACACCGCGAAGATGCTGTTTAGTGCAACTGATGGACAAGTCGGCATTGAGATGGAAACCTTAATGCCTTGGCACAAATTAGTCACAGAATGTTGGCAAGTGGCGATGCGGTTCCGTCAAGAGCGAGAAGTTTAATGTTTTTGACATTAAAATTTTGCTAAACTGCTTGGCAATAGCAAAACGGTATATAAGTCGAAGAGATACTACAAAATTGTTCAAATGCTTTGAATTAAGAAAATATTGTATTTTATGAGACTTAAGATTGACTAAGAGTTAAAAAATTTTCTCACATTGACATAGGCATACACTTACTTATGTGCGTTAAATATTCGCTTTAGCCAGTAGTAACGGTATCGGCAAAGCGAAGCAATAGAGTAAGGCTGGGGTTTTCCCAGCCAAAATGACAGTATAAGATTTTAAAACCGCTGCACCTGGAGGAAAAACCGATGTTACACTTACTTTACATTCTTGCTTTTACTATCCTTGCTTTTATAGCCGTTGGCAACTTAATTCGCAACCTGATGATGTTCTGTTTTGACACAGACCGGACTTATTCCAGGTCGTCAATGGGGCAGGGAAACTCCGCATATATGTCATCAAGAAAACAATTTATACCTCATCCCGAATTATTAGATAGTTCCGGAAATTTAATTAAAGAACCTTTATTGGTAATGCGTTCAGTCAATGTTGAAGATGCTCGTCAGCAATTAGATGCTCTTTATGAAGCTTCCCCAGGACACAAGAGTGAGAAGGAGGAAGGTTAGAAAGTTAAGACTTACCAATGATGAGTTATGAGTTAATGTTTAAAACTAACTCATAACTCATAATTCCTAACTAAATTAGGCTTCAATAACTACGCGGAGATTACCGCGTTTTTTGGCGACGCGACAAGCAGTGGTGTTACCAGAGCGTTCAAATTCTAAATCGAGAACGGTAGCACCAACGCGCAAGTTGTGGAACGACAAACGATTAATTGACTCTGGCAAAGCGGGGTCAATTATTCGCAAGCAGTTATTTTGAGCATCAGGCACCAAGTTGACCATCATTTGCAGTAATTGAAAGATACTGCCAGTAGCCCAAGCTTGAGGAGTACAAGCAACAGGATATTGCACGGGAGCATTATCACCGTTACGTTCATAGCCGCATAAAAGTTCTGGGGGACGGTGGTAGGGCTGCTGGCTAGTCATATCGATCAAGCCTTGGTACAATTCTAAAGCTTGATCGATTAAACCGAGCGATCGCAAACCCATTGCAATGAGCGCGTTATCGTGGGGCCAAACTGAACCAATATGATAGCCCATCGGATTGTAAGCTGGTGACAAACTACTTAGCGTGCGAATGCCCCAACCATTAAACATATCCGGTGCTCGCAACCGCTCTGCCACACTGTAAGCTTTTTCTGGGGTGAAAATTCCTAAAAGCAGACAATGACCAGGATTTGATGTAATGCTATCTACATGCTTACCCTCTCCATCCAAAGCAAGAGCGCAGAAATCCTCGTCTTCCATCCAGAAATCTCGATTGAAACGAACCTTCAGGTTTCTTGCCTCTTCTTGCCAGCGGTCTGCCAAATCAAGCCGCTTTTTCATCCTAGCAATTTCCGCTAGACGCATTTTCGCAGCATAGACGTAAGCTTGCACTTCACAAAGGGCAATTGGTCCGGTTGCTAATTCTCCCTTGCGGTCTACAATGCAGTCACCAGAATCTTTCCAGCCTTGGTTAGCAAGACCGCGTTTAGATTTGCAATAGTAGCTTAAGTAGCTAGTTTGTTTCATATTGCGATCGATCCACTCCATTGCTGCCAGAGCATGTGACCAAAGTTGCTCTAGAGTTTCTTGATCGTGAGTCCAAGTGTAGTATTCAGCATACAACATCAGCCACAGAGGAGTAGCATCAATAGTACCGTAGTAGGGCGTATGGGGAATTTCCTGACAACGCGCCATTTCTCCCAATCGCAACTCGTGTAAAATCTTACCTGGTTCCTCTTCACGCCAATCATCTTCACTTTTACCTTGGTACGCGGCTAAGAGAAAAAGAGTTTCTTTGGCGATTTGCGGATTTAACATTAAGCTTTGGTAAGCTGTAATCAGCGAATCCCGCCCAAACAGTGAAGAAAACCACGGCACACCGGCGGAAACAGTTTTGTGCTTACCAAAAGATTGCCGCAACAAATACATATCTTGTTCCGCTCGCTCGATAACTCGATTAAACAAGCTTTTATCCGAGCGAATTCGGGTAATTTGTTGTCCCCAGTGCTGTTCTTCCATCACCTCAGCAGCTTTTGCTTGCCCTAAGGTGGCAGGGGCACTAACAGTAGAGCTAGATTTGTTGTTTGTTAACATATTCACCCGATAACCCAGTTTTTGGGTTTCGTGAGAAGCCAATTCCATCCGCCAAACCGCTGTGTAACCTTTGAAATAATCGGGGATTCGATGCTGGAATTGAATGCGCGATTCCATGACTGAGGCATCTAGACCTTGATAGGCAAGTGTCAACACTTCTGGCGTCGCTGTTGTCTGTATCGGAGAAACGCCATCACCTGTTAGTATTGCTTCCTCAATTGTTGGGTCTACTAGGCGCAAAAGTTTACCGCGTTTCTGTCTGTCATAGCCCCGCACTTCAAATAAATCGACAAAATCCGCATCAAAGCTGATAGTGAGTTCAAAGGTGATGTTAGTTGTGCTATAATTTGCTACTTCTATTTCTTCAAATAGTGCGCCGTTGAGGACAAGTTCGCGGCGAATTCCTACAGTGTCGGCATTTAGGCGATCGTCAATTTTGGGATTAGTACACAAAACTGAAAGTGAAAATCCTTTGTCAGCGGTACTGCTGAGGAGAACAGGCGATCGCCCTTCAATCTGCAACTCCAAACGACTGAGAAATCTGGTATCAGAGCAAAACAGTCCCATACTGGGGTTGCTGTCGTTGAGCGAACAACCAGAAATATTGCCGATACTATCGGTCACGAAAAATAAATCATCATCTTTAACAGTAAGTGTCGGCTGTGGTCTTTCTGTTACCACACGGGGCCATTCTGGGATAGGTATTTGTTCTGCATGTACAAAAGTTTTTCCGTCTAGCGAAATTTTATCCGCGAAGGTCAGCTTATCCGGTGTCATTAGGCAAATTTCCGTGTACAGGTTTATGTTCTGGTGGTTCTAGCAGCATCTACGAAAAAGACGCTTTCAAAATCGATTTGAGCCATTGAGCAAAAATGATACTCATATACGGCAGACAAAAGGACATGCACAAAAGCTATATAATTAAATCTTTATAATTGTATATTTTTGTAAATTCAAATCTCAGGCGAAAAATTAGGAACTTTTACTTAATTTATTTAAGACTGTAAGTGAGAAAGCGTAAGGCACAGAGACTATTCAGTCAAGTTGAAAATTAACGGCTTTTACTGTGGGTTCTGCGAGCCGGATTGTATGAAGCTTTCTTTATATTCATTGATGTTATAACAAAAAAATCCGAATATTGTCTGCTTTGTTGCAAAAAATCCGATTTTTAATTTATTTGTGGATTGGGGAATAGTTTGCGATCGCTTAGAGTGAAGTGCGATTGCCCTGCCAAATTGTAAATAATAATTCATTACCCGACACCTTAGAAAGGTGCGGCTATACAAACAAAGCTCCGTTGGCGAACGCATGTGCGTGTCGCAGACAAGCCTCTCGTTCGCGTTCGCTCCGCGTCTCGTAGAGAAGCGTCTTTGAAGGAGAAGAGAAGCTTTGATGCCTGCGGCAACGCTGCACAAACGCTCGTAACCTCCGCTCAAACTTCTCTCCACCTACGTCGGCTAAAAGCATTTTAGGCTGCCTCCGCAGCCTTCGTCCGTATAGCTCCAGGCTTTTAGCCTGTTAGCGCTGTGCGGGGAGACATATTTGCTTTTCTAAAGTCCGATCAGCCTTGGCGTTGGCAAAGCGATCGCTTTATCTGTTAGAAGCTAATTTATCAGCAATGCGAGTAGTTTCTGGCAGTCGATATTTTGGCGTGCAGCGCAATACATAGTCAATAGCCGTGGGTAGACTGACGCGATGACCACTGGAGATATATAGTGGTTTTACTTTGGGACGCGTGCGTAAAACTGCACCAATCGTTTCACGCTTATGTATAAGTGGTTGCCAACTACCTTTTGTTTCTGGTACTATTTCATGCCTACCAACCAGCAAAGATTTTGCTACACCAATTGTCGGTATATCCACAAGTACACCCAAATGACAAGCTATGCCAAATCTGCGAGGGTGGGCAATTCCCTGACCATCACAGAGAATAATATCTGGTATTGTTGTAATCTTTTCTAAAGCGTCGAGTACAGCTGGAATTTCCCGAAATGAGAGGAAACCAGGAATGTAAGGAAATGTTGTCGGACGATACGCTAAACTCGTTTCGATCACCTGCAAATCGGGAAAACTCAATACCGCTACTGCTGCGCGACTAATCGTCCCGTCTGCTTCAAAACCCATGTCTACCCCAGCAACATACTGAACTGGTTCTTTAAATTTATCTTCGGTAATTACTTCAGCTTGTAGCTGTTCTTGGATAGCTATAGCTTCATCTAGTGTTAATTGCCAAGCATGACGTTGAGAAATTTTCATGTTTAAATAAGTTTGAGTTTAAAGTTTTTTCCGAAATTATTACTCGCAACAGTGTTTTTACTGATGTTACTGATGGAAAAATCTTTTTAGCCTGATACTAAAGCAAAACTATCCCGCTCAACTTAGCAGAAAGAATATGGAAAATCTGAGAAACAATAATACTAATAACTATCATCACGCATTGTACCTTGTGGGTGGAATAGTTTTATTAGTTTTAGCAATTATTTTTCGTCCATTTAGCATTGTCAATGCAGGTGAACGAGGAGTTATCATGCAATTTGGCAAAGTCCAAGATAGAGTTTTTGATGAAGGTATCCACCCGATTACGCCAATTGCCACATCAGTTAAAAACATCAGCATTCGCATTCAAAATACTAGTTTTAAAGCTGATGCTACTTCCAAAGACCTCCAGAGAATGACAGCAGAAATCGCTGTTAACTGGAACATCGACCCAACGCGGGTAAATAAAGTTTTTCAAAAAATTGGAGATGAGCAACAAGTCATTACAACAATAATCGCTCCCGCTGTTTCCG
Organism: Spirirestis rafaelensis WJT71-NPBG6; assembly: GCA_019359015.1. Classification (GTDB taxonomy): domain Bacteria; phylum Cyanobacteriota; class Cyanobacteriia; order Cyanobacteriales; family Nostocaceae; genus Hassallia; species Hassallia rafaelensis. The sequence continues at coordinate 147,091 of JAHHID010000003.1, read as the reverse complement.
AAGTTTTGAAAGCAGCAATTTCTCAAAAAACAACAGAAGAAATTATTACTGAAAGAGCAGAAATCAAAGCAGAAATTGATACAAATCTTCAAAATCGTTTAGCGCCTTATGGTGTAATTGTCGATGATGTATCTATAGTAAATTTCGCTTTTCCGGAAGAGTTTAGCAAAGCTGTGGAAGCGAGACAAATAGCAGAACAACAAGCAAGACAAGCAGAATTTAATGCTGATAAAGCAGCACAAGAAGCTCAAGCAAACATCAACCGCGCAAAAGGAGAAGCAGAAGCGCAAAAGTTACAAGAAAAAACTTTAACCCCAGCATTTTTGCAAAAGCAAGCGATAGAAAAGTGGGATGGTAAGTTTCCGATGGTGATGACTGGTGATGGTAAACTACCAATGATTAATATTACTACCGCTACTTCGACAAATAACGCTACTATGTCTTCGCAGCAAAAGCAAAAATAGTTATTATAAATTAATTTTGCTGGTAGAAGAGATACTTTGCTTATAAGAAGTTGCAATCTCATCGGCAGTACTCAGCCCGAAGCGACGAAAAAAGCAATATAGCTGGACTTTCAACTACCACGATAAGAACGCAACTTGGTATTACTCCTTGCTTAACGAACATTTTTAACTACCTTCAATGCTCTTTACTTAACCAATATTTTCGTCTTTTTATCGATGCTTTTTCACCTCCAAGTTTTAGCATCAGAGTACTTCAGCGCACCTGATTAACAGCATAATCTAGGTGTGATATCTAGTTATGAAATTGGCAGGATATCACACCCACGCTTATAAAGAGGAAAAAAGTGTGTCCCAGTCAATCACTGACGGTCTTTGTCCTTGGTTTATCAGATCAAAAACTTTCCTTTCACAATGATTGTTCTGAATGGATTCCACACAAGCTGTTGCCACGTCAATGCGGCTGGCATCACCTAACAGTGTATCGCCCGTACCCAATACTACACCAAACTTGCCTTCTGTTTTTGCCAAGAGGAGGGTGTTGAGGTCGTATGAGGTATAGGGACCGTCGATGAGGCGTCCTGGGCGGATAATGGTGTAGGACAATCCCGAACTGATGATAGCTTCCTCACCCTTCTGCTTGGCATCAAGTACGCCGAATGCATTGAGAATGCTAAAAGGAAATTTGTCCTTACGTTGTATTCCGCAAGAAGATACGAAAACAAAACGCTTCAGATCAGAGGGTGCTGCTGCTACTAAGTTGCTGACACCTTGTGCATCAACTTTTGCAGGACTATTCTTCGCTTTTGCTTGACTATATTTGGGGTCGAGAAACAGCTGCACCCATTCAATTAAGCTAGGGGCTGGGTCAAACTCCCACCTTTGCGAGGGAAAGGCAGTAGTCCCAGTAGCACATATAATGTAAGTGACATTCTGCACTGCTGCTGGGAGTGTATTCGGGTCGCATATGTCACCAACCGCAATTTCCACTCTGTCATCAAACATCTTTTGGGCTTTTGCACTATTGCGAGTCAGGATACGAACTTTAAAGTTTTTCTTTAGCAAATCGCCTACCACGAGTTGCCCGACTCCACCAGTAGCACCAGTAACTAGCACTCGTTCCTCAACTGACACTTCCACAGAAGTCATAACTGTACCTAAGATAGTCTACTGCTAATTTACATAAAAGTTATTGGCATGGAGCGAAGCGACTTGACAATAAATTATATTTAGCGGTTTTCTGTACAGATCGCATTCAATAAAAAAGTTGAATAAATGCAAATAACTTCATACATACCCCTCTCCTTTTTAGAAAGGGGTAATATAATTGTCACGTTAATGCTAGAGAGTTAGGCAACAAAGAATCCAATAAACTATCAATACTGTTATCAGATAAATTGGGGATAGATAGCACGCGGTCAGCTTTGGAAAAGTCCCGTTTTATTGACTGTCTATAGGTAGGGTCATAGTGATATTGCAATATATCCTGCACAAATAATTCCCAATTTCCTGCATCAATCAACTGATACCAGTGACATAATTTATCCCAACCATAGCGAGACTTAAATTTTTCAAGCTTCCATTTTAAAATATCAGCATGATCCATCAAATGCGGGTATTCTTCTAAAAGAAACTTCACTCTAGCAGCTATAGGTATTTGAATTTCTATAGAGTTAGCCTGTTTCATTTTTTGCCATAAAAATTGGGGTAAATAAATATTGCCAATTTTTTGGCTTTCTGATTCTACCCACACTGGCTGATGCGGATTGAATTTTTGCAGTTGTTCCAATAGCAACGATTCAAAGTATTTTTGTGAAGGTTGAGGCGAAAGTTTTCCTTGCCATTCTTCCCCTAGCAGAGAACCGCGATGGTTGGCTAAACCTTCTAAATCTAAAACTTGAGCACCACGAGTTAAGCGCATCTGGTGTAAGATACGTGTTTTACCACTACCAGTTAAACCGCACAGTACCTGATAAGTAAATTTTTGTGGCAGATGTTCGATTTGCTGGCGAACATAAGTGCGATAAGTTTTGTAACCACCTTCGATTAATGTGACTCGCCAACCAATTTGCGATAGCACCGAAGCCATGCTACCAGAACGCTGTCCACCGCGCCAACAGTACACTAGAGGACGGTAGTTTTTATCTTTTGTGGCAAAGTATTCAGTTAGATGCTGGGAGATGTTTTTTGATACTAACGCAGCCCCGATTTTACGCGCAGTAAAGGGGTTGATTTGTTTATATATCGTTCCTACTTGAGCGCGTTCGTCATCATTCAGCACTGGTAAATTGATTGCTTTGGGGATGTGATCTTCCGCAAATTCGTTAGGGGAACGAACATCAATTATTTCACTATAAGATTCAGACCAAGGCTCTCGGGTATATGTGGGTGAAGGTGTCATAGCAGTCAAACCTATCTTTCTCAATTGTGGCACTCCCATAACTTTTAAGCGGGATGATGGGATATGGCGAATGAGTGCAATTGTAAAGAAAGCTGCGATTGATTGGTTGTTGGGCGAGAGGTATTATTTAATCGAAAGATGATATTTCTAGTTTGTTCTGATACAGCAGAATAGGCGTGGAAATGGCGATGTCTAAGCTAAAAGTGCGATCGCATCGCTTGAATTTACCTAACCATTAATTTAAATGAAGCGGAGGATATGTCAGATGAAAAAGTTTGGATTGCCTATATGGTTTCCTTATCCTAATTCCTGGTTAAGTGCTTTAATGTTATCTGTGCTAATGACTGCTTTTGTCAACATTATTAGACGCAATAGTGAATTGTTGCTGAATCTGGCTAGATGGTCAAACAGACCGGAACAATTTATTATTTGGCTAATATTGTTACTTATACTACCAATTCCCGCGATCGCCTTTTTGCATCACTTTTTTCTCGGTCGCTTTATTTCCGGAATTCCCGGCGAAAAAATCAGCAAAATCAAAGGCTTTTTTCCAGGAATAATCAGCTGGTGGGAAAGTTTATATAGCTGGCTTGTATTTATTCTCTCAACCTTAGCCGCAACGTTGTTTTGCACGCCTTTTCTACCTTTATTTAATCTCAGCTACGAAAAAATCATCACTAACTACACTTCAACTGACAGAAATATACAAACAATATTTGCAGTAGTCTGGCTGATTAATGCGGCTTTAATTTACCAAATTGGCTATTTATTTAAGTGTCGCTTAGTTTATGGTGATTCTGTTGATAATACAGCCGGAAATCCCAAGTTGGATACATCTTCACAAATTGAAACTGATAGCATAGGAAATGAAACCATTTCAACCCAGGTGCAAACAACTGAAGAGTTACCAGCTAAAAAAACAACTTTTTTCAGGTTTATTGCCAAGCATGGTAAATCGCCGAAAAAAATATTTACTATTATTTTGATTCCTTTGGTTGCTACGTGGATATATTTGTTTACTAAATTACCAGAAGTTCAACAAACTGCAAATTTAGCCGAGCAAATTAGATTATCGGTGTCTTCGGAAGCTACACCAGTTAATTCTAAATTTATTGAGGATGATACTTTTGACAAAGGACTTAGCAAAGGTAAAAGTGCAGCAAAATTAGCTAGGATTGCAGAATCTCAAGATGAGTGGAAGATGGTTGAGAGTATGTGGAGAGAAGCAATATTTTTGATGAATTCTGTGCCATCTTCAAGCCCTGATTATGCATTGTCTCAGCAAAAAATTACACAGTATCAGGTTTATTTGGATTTTGCAAAGCAAAGCGCTGCTGGTGGTAAGTAATCGACGACTTAAGTTGCGGCTACACGAACAAAGTCCGCATGCGCGGACTTCCATAATTTTGAGTGAATATACGTAATAAAAGGCGCGATTAACTAAAAATATAGACAATGTTAATCGCGTCTTTAAAATGGGAATCCTGAGAATGGAGAATTAATTTTCAGGTTTTCACTTTTACTGGTTATGACACAGCCGAATATGCCTAAGCTTGGTAAGCAAAAGCTGCAAAAATTTCAATGGTCTGTATGGTTTCCTTACCCTAGTTCGTGGCTAAAAGCTTTTATTTTAGCTGTATTTTTAAGAGTAATTATATTTTTCGTTGAGATTACCGGAAAGGTTGGCTACCGTATTGCTGATTTTGCAAATAGCATAGAATTGTTGGTTGTATTTATAATACTGTCCCTCTTGTCACCAATTCCTGTAATTACTTTTACTCATCACGTTTTACATTTGTTTTTAGCTCGCTTTCTGCCTGCTATTCAGACACGAGAGATAGGTAAACCACATGGATTAATACCCGGAATTATTAGTTGGTGGGAAGGGTTGTATGGTTGGCTTGTAATTGTAATATCTACACTACTAGCCTTTTTTATTTTTACTCTTTTATTACCTTTATTCAACCTAAGTTTTGCAAAGTCTCCAGAGAATTACACCCCTTTTGAGGAAAATATAATAGTAATATTTATTATTACGTGGCTCATTAAAGCAGCCTTAATTTATCAGCTTGGATATTTAGTTAAGCAGCGCTTTCTATCTGTATACTTTAATATAAATCAACCTGATAAAAGTCAAATTGAACTTAATTCAACTTTAGATATAGATGCAGAATTTAATCAACTACGTGGTGAGATGGGACTACATAAGATGAAATCAAAACCGTATCCTCTTTCAGAGAATATGGGTTTGAAAAATAAGGAAAAACCAAAAAAGTTATTTAAAAAAGCGCCGATAATTATTTGGATGATAATCGTTGCTGTCGGAATTTACTTGTTAGCAAAATTACCAAATATTCCCAAAAGTATACCTTTATTCATTGTTGATAATAAAAAAGTACAAGTACCGTCTCCGACTTCATTAATTACGCCCTCGCCAGTAAATATAACACCTACATTGAAACTTAAGACTGAAACTTTTAGAGAGGGTGTAAATAAAGCAATTAGTGCAGCAAATTTCACCCAATCAGCAAAATCCCAAGATGAATGGAAGACGGTTGAAAGTGAGTGGCAAGAAGCAATAGCACTCATGAATGCTGTTCCATCTGACAGCCCTAATTATGTAATAGCCCAGCAAAAAATTGTAGAGTATCAGCGGAATCTAAGTTACGCTCAAAAAAATGCTGTAGGTGGTAAGTAAGCTATTCGCTCTTTCCCCTCAGCTAGAAAAACAAGTGCGATCGCTCCAACTCTATTACGGTGTTCCTCGCTAACATACTAAAAGAGAAGCGATTTCACCTTGGAAGCAAATCATGTCAGAAAAAACGACACGACGCAACTTCTTAATGACCAGTGTTGCCGTCGCAGGGGGTGTTGTAGGAGCTACTACTTTGCAACAAAATGCTACCAACACTGCGACACCACCAGCAACAATGCCAGAACGAGTACTGGGACGCACAGAAATAAAAGTGCCTATCTTCGGCTTGGGTGGAGCGGGTCAAACACCGCTATCCTGGGAAGGAAGAGAACGCGATGCTGTCGCAATTATTGAAAAAGCGTTGCAATTAGGCATCCGTTATTTTGACACTGCTTCAAGTTATGGACCAAGTGAAGATTATTTGGGGAAAGTTCTACCACCAGCACGTTCAAAGTTGTTTCTCGCAAGTAAGACTGACAAAAGAGACCGTGATGGAGCGTGGCGAGAATTAGAGCGATCGCTTAAACGCCTCAACACAGATTATCTTAACTTGTGGCAGCTACATCACGTTTCTTTCCCCCAAGAACTTGATACCATTTTTAGTGCATCTGGAGCAATTAAAGCTGTAGAAGAAGCAATAGAGCAAAAACTCGTGCGCTTTACTGGTATTACCGGACACCATGACCCAAAAGTAATTGCTGAAGGTCTGCGTCGCTATCCTTTCCACACAACGTTAATTCCCGTTAATGCGGCAGACAAACATCATCCGCGCCCATTTTTACCCGTAGTTTTACCCGTAGCACAGCAAAAAAATGTGGGTGTAATTGCCATGAAAGTACCTGCTTACGGTCGCTTGTTCAAGCCAGGTGGTTTGTCAGGTATGCAGCAAGCTTTGGGATATAGTTTATCTCAGCCTGGAGTTCAGTGCTGTGTAATTGCGGCGGAATCAATAGCACAACTAGAAGAAAATGTCAAGGTAGCGCGGGCTTTCAAGCTTCTGAAAAATCAGGAACTCGCAGAAATAGAGCAACGTACTGCCGCTATTTGGGAAGATAGTACATTTTTCCGGGCTTGGACTTAAGCAATTCACAAGCTAAAAATATCTTTAGCCTGAGACGGTGTAAACCTTAATAATTGCGTATCTCCCAATTTTAGAGGCTGTTGTGGCGAAGAAGGCACAACGCACAAAGCCCCAATGATTTTTTCACCGATCGCTTGTGCTAAAAGTGGTGGAACAGCATTCCCTACTTGGCGAAAACCGTGCCACTTGGTTTGATGAAATCTAAACCAGTCGGGAAATGAGTGCAAGCGTGCAGCTTCCCGCACTGAGATGACTCGCGCTAATGTGGGATGAATCGGACGCGGAGATGTGTGACTACCACGAAGGTAGTCAGTACCGGCGCGTAAAGTATAACACAGACTGTTTATATCCAGGCGTCGCAAGCGGCTAATCGCTTCTAACTCACCTGGGAAAGTTTTCTCAAAGCGAATTTTTGAGTTTTCCTGATGCTGCGTTTGCATCGAACTAGTCAACAGTTGAGGGTTCCACAGACGAGGGTAGGAGAAGTTGGGGGGAGGGGGAGAGGTAACTTTTTCTTCCTTGTCCTCCCTGTCCCCTTGTCCCCTTGTCTCCTTGTCTTCTTGTCTCATACAGGGGTGCGATCGCAACATCTGCACGTAAGAACTAGATTTTTCTTGTAGCTGTTGCAGTTGTTCCTTTGAAAGTAACACTTCATCGCTGTTGGCAAGTTCAGGAAAATCATTTATATCTGGTAAATCAGCGATCGCGTCACCGACAGTCACCCCATATGCATTTTGCCCCGTCACATTGTTTAACTTGGCATCACTTGGTAACAAGGTAACGAAAGAATTATTAACTCCTAACTTTTGTACAGACGCGATAACCCTTGTCTCTACTCCTGACTCCTGTTGCGTACCAATCACAAACAACCGCCGGCGCTTTTGTGGTACGCCAAAATCAGCCGCATTCAAAATTCCTTTTTGGATATGATATCCAGCGGCTTCAAAGTTGTTAATTAGATGTGACAACATGGCTTTGTGTTTTCCTGCTGCCATTCCTGGCACATTTTCCATCACAAAGTAACGAGGATTTAACTCAATCACCAGACGGCAAAAGTGAAATATCAAACTGTTGCGATCGTCTTCTAGTTCTCTTTTACCCATCATAGAGAAACCTTGGCAGGGAGGTCCACCAAATACCAAGTCAATTTGCCCATCCCAGGAGGGGGAGAGGGGGGGACAAGGAGAGGGGGGAGACAAGGGTGAATAAAATTCATCTTGTCCTCCTTGTCCCCCTGTCCCCTTGTCCCCAAGTCGTCTCCCCACTTCCCCACTTTTATGGTGTAAAATCCAACTGCGATTAGCTGCCTGCTTAATCGCTTCTGCTGTAACCTTTGAGACATCCGCGCACAAAACTTCTGTCAGTGGAAAGTTGAAACAGTAAGTGCAAGCGTGGATAGGATCGTACTCTACTGCTACCAAGACATCAAAACCAGCTTGCTCAATACCCAAAGAAAATCCACCAGCACCAGCAAATAGATCCACAGCCACTGGTCGTCGATACTCAATTTGCGATTTGGGATTTATCCAATGCCCCATGCGGAATGCCTAATTTACAATCTCAAATCTACGATCGCAAATTTTAGACCATTTGTAAAATTTCTTCAGCAGCACGATCGCATACTCCTACTTCTCCCAAATGCTGCCGCATTTCTCGATAATCAGCTAAAGTTTGCTCTTTTTGGCTGGGATTAAGCAGTAATTCCATTGCAGCTTGAGTCACGTTTTCTGGCGTTGCTCGCTCTTGTAAAAACTCTGGTACTATTGGCTTCATCACCACCAAGTTAGTTGGTGATGCGAAAGGTATAGAACCTTTAAGAATATTACGGGCAATCCAAGCTGTAACTGGATGCAGCCGATAGGTAACAACTTGCGGCACATTTAGCAGGGCAAGTTCTAAATTGACTGTACCAGATTTAGTGATTGCCAAATCCGCAGCCGCCATAACTTCCTGTTGCTGACCAGATACTACAGTTGCCCGCAAATTATAACGCTGTATAGCTTTTTCTATAGCTTCGCGGTATATTTCCAGAGATAAGGGAATCCAGAAATGAACTTCGCTTAACTTAGCTTGAATATTTTGTGCAGCTTGAAAGATTACTGGTAAGAGATATTTTAGTTCTTGGCGACGAGAAGCGGGTAAAAGAGCGATCGCTATCTGTTCTGGGGCAATCCCCAACTTAGCACGAGCCGCTTCCCGGCTGGGAGCGCTTTGCATTCGGTCAACTAAAGGATGTCCTACCCAGCTAACTTTAGCCCCATTCTCTTCGTAGTAGCGGGCTTCCTCTGAGAAAATTGCCAAAAGCTTATCTGTGAAGCTGACAATTCGGGAAGTGTTACGCAAACCGACCGACCAAACCCACTCTTGGGGTGCAATGTAATACACTACTGGGACTTGCGGCATATGCTTTCGCATATAAGTGCCAATGCCCAGATTGGGTGTCATGTAGTCAATTAATAGTACCAAATCTGGTGGATTTTCTTTCAGGTAAGCGATCGCTTGTCGTTGTACCTGGATAGTTGGCAAAACATAAGGCAACGATTCAAAAAGACCCATTGAGCCAATACTACTAGTATTACCCAGCAGATGTGCGCCCGCCGCCGCCATTTTTTCGCCACCCAGCGCCACAATTTCTAATTCCAACCCAGCCGCAAGGACTTGACGTTGAAGTGCTGCAATGAGCAACGCTCCTTGCAAATCGCCAGACACTTCACCGGTGCTGATAAATATTCGCATTATATAAACTTAGGAGTTAGTCAATAGTCAACGGTCAATAGTCAATAGTCAACAGTCAATGGTGAGCCAGCGCGGTGAGACCAGCCCCCGTCTTGGCGGTCTCCGTCACGATGGGGGACTGGCGAACCCGAAGGGTCTTGGGGGAAACCCCCATGAGCGACTGGCGAACCCGAAGGGTCAATCGTCAAAGATACTTAAAGTATGGACGAATGGACTATGGACTGTGGACTATGGACTCATAACTCAAGACTCATCACTTCCGGCTGCTTTGCCCTTTCCAGGAATCAAGCCGCGCCTTCCCGGCATCTGAGATAATAGCAGAAAGCGACGCAAGTACTGCAACTGTTCTGTGTCTCCCAGCAGTTCCAACTGTTCCAAAGCGTCTTTGAAAGTCAACTCAGAACGGTAGAGAAAGCGGAAGGCTTTTTTCAGGATTTGTAAGTCAGCAGAACTCATTCCAGAGCGCTTAAGTCCTATAAGGTTGAGGGTTCGTATCCGTGATGGATTGCCCTCCACCATCATATATGGCGGCACATCGCGGTCAATGCGGGTCATACCACCGACCATTGCCAAGCTGCCAATATGTACAAATTGATGGACACCTAAAACGCCGCTCAGTCGAGCGCAGGAATCAATATGGACGTGACCAGCCAAAGCCACAGAGTTGGCAATGATTGTAGAATCGGCAATTACGCAGTTATGACCTACATGGACGTAAGCCATTAACAAGTTACCATCGCCGATGATAGTTGCTTCACCAGCGCCTGTAGCTCGGTTGATGGTGACATATTCCCGAATTTGGTTATTGTCGCCAATTTTAACCCAGCTAGGCTCGCCAGCGTATTTTAGATCCTGGGGTTCCATGCCAATGCAGGCTCCCGGAAAAATGTGATTTCGCGCCCCAATTTCCGTTAGCCCGTCTAGGACAACATGAGGGCTAATGATAGTTTCCGGACCTACTTTGACTTGCCCTCCAATAACCGCATACGCACCGACTTGCACGCTCTGGTGGATTTGCGCGTTAGGATGAATTACAGCAGTTGGATGAATTAGAGTTTTCAAGGGTGCATCTCCAGAATAGTCTTGAGTGCTGAGTGTTTAGGTATGAAAGTGAGTGAGAGAGTCGGTGATCGCAAGTTATGTGTGAGGGCGTTTAAAATCTAGAAATTAAACAATGCGGTTGTGCCTTGTTTGATTTACTGCTATCCTTTCTCAGGAATCAGTAAGAGCGCCTTCGGGTTGCGCCCATAGCACAAAAGCGGATTTTTTAATTAGCAAGTGAAAACATCAGTTCGCCTTCGGCAGCGAGCTGACCGTCAACCTCGGCACGAGCCTGCATCTTACCGAAACGACGTTGTTTTACCCACAACAGTTCCACGGTCATTACTAGTTGATCGCCTGGTACTACTTGGCGACGAAACCGGACTTTATCTATACCTGCAAACAGGAAAAGTCCGCCTTCTAACTCTGGTAGTTGAGTTAAAACAATACCGCCGACTTGTGCCATAGCTTCAACAATTAGCACTCCCGGCATAATAGGATGACCCGGAAAATGCCCTTGAAACTGGGGTTCGTTAAAGGTGACGTTTTTTATCCCCACAGCGCGTTTACTTGGCACGTAGTCGATAATTCGGTCCACAAGTGCAAAAGGATAACGGTGGGGTAGGAGTTTCTGAATTTCTTCTATTGTAAAAATCGTTTTTGTCTCAGATGTGCTTGTTGTTTCATTTTCGTCAGAGTTGGTAGATGCAGAACCAGGATCTTTGACTGTATTGGCTTCACTGAGGATTGACATTGGCACGCTCGGTTGATTTTCAATTTTGGCTAGGAAGTAGGTGCCGCTTTTAACTTTCCCAGGATTTAGGTTTTTAGCTTTTGACTAACCGCCAACCGCTGCCAACTCTAGAATCTTTTGGGCAAGTTGAATATGTAAATTGTGGCTGGCTTTGTACGCCAAGAAATGAGCACTAGGCAATAAATTTCCTAGTAAACTTAAATCTCCTACTAAATCCAAGATTTTATGACGTACTGGCTCATTTGCATATCTTAATGGTGGATTTAACCAACCTTCAGGTCCGCAAACACAAGCATTATCCAAGCTTCCACCTTTGATTAGCCCTGATTTTTGCAGGTATTCAATTTGATGTAGTAAACCGAAAGTACGGGCAGGGGCAATTTTTGCGGCAAAGCTAGCAGAAGCATTTGCCAGATTTGAGCCTCGTGACCAACTGTACCATTGATTACCGATCGCAGGCAGGTCGAAGTCAATACCATAGCTAAAACGAATTTCTGGGGCTGGGATAGCACAGACAAAAGCATCGTCTTGACGCACCCAAATTGGTTCAGTTATCACCGGAGCAATTTCGGTGTTGGTGAGAGTTTGTGAGACTAACCCAACAGCCGCGATCGCTTCTACCCAAACTTGCGCCGAACCGTCCAAAAGAGGCACTTCCGCCCCATCAATCTCAATTCGGGCGTTATCCACCCCCATCGCACACAGAGCCGCCAATAAATGCTCTACAGTGCGAACACACGCCACCCCTTTACCTAACTGAGTCGAAAGCACAGTCTCATTTACTGCCGCAACTTGTGCGGGAATTATCGGTAAGTCCGGCAAATCCACCCGCACAAAGTAGCGTCCACTACCAGCATCTGCTGGTATTATCCGTACCTGAGTTTTCTCACCGCTATGCAGTCCGACTCCTGCTTGGGTGATTGTCGCAGCTATTGTATGTTGTTGCATATAGTTTGTTGGTTGTTGGTCATTGGGAAACGGGCAAAGGGCAAAGGGCAAGGGGCAAAGGGCAAAGGGCAATGAGAATTAAAGACGCTCGATTTTTGATGCGCGTTCTATTCTGATAGGATTCTTTCCATGCCCCACGCGAGCGTGCCCATTGCCCCTTGCCCATTAACTCCTTAAAACCTTTCCCCAATCCCAAAATTGATCCGGCTGTCGCCATCGTCGTTGATGCCGTAGTCAACGCGAATTGGTCCTAGTGGGGACTGCACACGCACGCCAAGACCGTAGCCATAGCCTGTACCGCTTTTGTTCAGTATCTCCGCTGACCTAGTAGTGCTTCCCAAGTCACTACCTAGGTCAAAAAATAGTGCGCCACTGACTACGGAAAAAACAGGGAAGCGATATTCAAGTGATGCTTGCACATAAGAGCGTCCAGTACCTAATGCACCTTCTTCATAGCCCCGGACGGAGTTGCTACCACCAAGACTAAAGGCTTCGTAAGGAGGTAAATCACCTAGGATGGTTCCACCTTGAATGTTGAAAGCGAGGGTTTGTGGTCCTTTATTAAAGTTTGTAAATCTAACGGGGATATATTGGCTGTAGCTACCCCGGAATCTAGTCAGGAAAATGCTGCCTAATCCCACTGGGACTGATTGATCAACCCCAAAGCGGAGAAAAGAACCTTGGGTCGGCTGCAAAGCGTTATTACGGCGATCGCGTGCGGCTCCTAATTGCAATAGCAGCAAGTCGTCTCTACCTTCCCCAGATTGACTTAGTTCAAGTATGTCGTTAGGGTTAGTACTATTCTCAAGTCGTCCTAACCTTCTGACATCGCCATCCTCATCAGTAAGCGAAATTCTTTGATACTGGAAACCTGCTGAAGCAGTCCATTCCGAATTTGTGAAGGGATTACCGGATAAGGGACGAGTAAAGGTGACACCGCCGCCTAGACGGATAACACGCGGGCGAGAGGCATCATCATCATCCGGATCTGCGGGATTAAAGGTTTCAATATTGTTATCGTCTCCATCAAAAATCAACGAAATCGACCGACGGCGGAAAATATTTGCTGTGTAAGAAGTGCGGTTAGGATCGCCGGCAATCCAGGGGTCTGTAAACCGCAAATCAAACAGTAATTCTCTCTGTCCTACTTGTAACTCGGCACCTAATCTTTGATTTCTTCCCCCTAGGTTTTGCTGCTGATAGCTGATGGTACCAAACAGCCCACTGGCAGAACTAATCCCTGCCCCTGCTGCGATGGAACCAGTGTTACGTTCAGCCACATTCACGACTACATCCACCTTGCTAGGGTCAGTACCTGGGTCAAGGGAAACATTTATATCTTCAAATAATCCGAGTCCAAATACCCTTTGCAAGTCTCTTTGCACTATGTTTCGGTTGAAAACTTGTCCGGGCTTCAACTCTAATTCTCGCTTGATAACATAGTCCCGTGTCCGACCCCGGATTGGTTCTCCCTTATCGTTTGTCTCCTGACCGTCTTTATTGCGGAATCTGACGCGAATATCTTCTACCACCCCTTCTGCTACTTGTAGGGTGACAACTCCGTTTTCTGCTACTTGCGGCGCGCCTACGACGTTTGCTAGTACATAACCTTGGTCTTGATAGCGCTTGGTTAAAGTCTTGATGCCTTCTTGCAAGCTACGCAAGTTGAGAATGCCACCGTATTGCTCTTTAAAGATTTCATCAACAGCGTTAGCAGGCAGTACGGAGGGGACATTTGTGCCGGGATTTGCCTGGATTTGGACTTTAGTCAAGACAGGGTTGGGCTGCACTACGAAGCTGACGCGCACGCCTAAGGGGGTATCTTCTGGCACTGCCTGGACGTTAGAGAAGTAACCAGTACCAAAGATAGCGTTGATATCTTGCTGTAGTTGCGATCGCGTTGTTGTCCTTCCTGGTTGGGTACGAATCGCTCTGTAAACTTGGTTTTCTAATTCCGGTAATAGTTGTTGCCCTGTCTGACTTCTAACAGATACCTCTGATACTAAAACACGGGCTTCTGTGGCTTCTGGGGTTCCGTTTTGTTGATTTTGTTCGGGTGCTGGCTGATTAAGTTGCTGATTTGGCGCTTGTTGATTTTGTTCGGGTAGTGGCTGATTAAGTTGCTGATTTGGCGCTTGTTGATTTTGTCCGGGTAGTGGCTGATTAAGTTGCTGATTTGGCGCTTGTTGATTTTGTTCGGGTGCTGGCTGATTAAGTTGCTGATTTGGCGCTTGTTGATTTTGTTCGGGTGCTGGCTGATTAAGTTGCTGATTTGGCGCTTGTTGATTTTGTCCGGGTAGTGGCTGATTAAGTTGCTGATTTGGCGCTTGTTGATTTTGTCCTGGTGCTGGCTGATTGAGTTGCTGATTGAGTTGCTGTTGATTTTCTCCTGGTGCTGGCTGATTGAGTTGCTGATTGAGTTGCTGTTGATTTTCTTCAGGTGTTGGCTGATTAGGATTCAGCGTTGGTGGAGCCTGGGAAGGAACTGGTTGTTGATTTTGAGTCGGCGAAATATCTGGAACAGTATTTGAACCAGGAATATTTGGGTTTGACGGCGGGTTTTGTGCCGTGATTGGCGCTGTGGCGCTTGGTATTATTACTACTGGCTTCTTTGCCGGAAAAACCGCGACAACACCTGGCTGGTTTTTGAAGTTTTCCAGATTCACATTCGAGTTAGAACGAGGTTCTACTCTTAAGGCTGCTGCACCTTGAGCGTTTGCAGTTTGATTTCCCAGTTGGGAGTCTTGATTTGTCGTTGGTTGCAAAACGACTGGTTTCTGTTTTGAACTATTAGCGGTTTGTGCATTTGCACTCAGAGAGCTGCCCAAAGGGGCTGCAATTGCCAACGCCGCCACCAATACGGGAGATAAACGCATTTTATTCACATTCCTCTTCACATCCACACACCATCGAAAAGCAATCTTGTTGTTATACAAAAGCTAAAAGTATAAACATAATTTTTCCTTTTGTCTTTTTACTTTACTAGTCTGAAGCCAAAAGGCAAAAGTAAATTAGGGACTGGGGACTGGGGACTAGGGACTAGGGACTAGGGATTAGCTAAGAATTACGAATAAAGAATTTTCAACATTGACCATTCATCAAATATCCAGTCCTCAGTCCTCTTCATTTTTGACTTTCTACTGCTTTTAACACTCGTTGTAAAACCTCCTGGTAGGCATTTTCCACATTCCCTAAGTCTCGGCGGAAGCGATCTTTGTCCATTACGCGGCGATTAGGGTCGTTTTCGGCTTGATCCCACAAACGGCAAGTGTCGGGGCTAATTTCATCTGCTAGGAGCAATTGCTGTTGTGAGTCAACACCAAATTCTAGTTTGAAGTCTACTAGTGTAATTCCACACCGCTCCCAAAAGCGACGGAGAAACTTGTTGATTTGCAATGCTAGATGGGTTATTGTCTCAACTTGTTCCGGAGTTGCAAGTTCTAATAAATGCAGGCGATCGCTCGTCAACAAAGGATCTCCTAATTCATCGCTTTTATAATAAAACTCTACCAGAGGCTGTTTGAGAATGGTTCCTAGTGGCAATCCTGTTTGCTGACATAGACTGCCAGCAGCAATGTTTCTCACCACTACTTCTAAAGGCACAATCTTCACCGCCCTTACCAGCATTTTATTTGGCTCAGGGCTACCAATAAAGTGTGTCTTAATGCCTTGCGCTTCCAACTCTTGAAATAATTTACTGGAGATGCTACAATTGATAGTTCCCTTCCCCACAATACTACCACGCTTTTGAGCGTTAAAGGCAGTAGCATCGTCTTTGAAATCAGCTAACAAAACTTCTGGATCTTGCGTTGTGTAGAGGATTTTAGCTTTGCCTTCGTATATTTTGGAATTAACACTCATAATGGCAGAGAAATTTTTTCTAGACGATCGCCAGCTTTGATGCTTTCGAGCCTAACCATTTTATCTTTAGTCATTAGTCATTAACTGGAGACAAATGACAAAGAGCAAAATAAAATTTTCAAAACAGTCAATCGTCAGTCTCGTCATTTGTATATTTTTTGACATTTTCAATAGTATTTTTAAATCATCAAATCATGTTTTTTTGCATAAATTAAATAAATAAAAATACTAAGGTATAGATAAATACATTATTGTTTGCAGTTTCAAGTGAAGTTAATTACAATGACCATTTAAATGAATAATTAATAAAATGAGTAACTCTTGAACATACTGAATCAGGGTTGCTGGCCATTAAGTTGCAACTGTGACGATTGGGAGGGGTGTAATAAATGGAGACAAGGGCAATGAATAAAGATGATTTTCTCTATCCTCGTGGTCGCTATTACGGTCAGGTAAAGCCAGAAAATTTAGTTTTTAATGCCAATCTACAGGAATTTGCTCAGAAAATCAGCTACATCTGCAACTTAGAAACAGGTGGAAAAATAGCGCCAGAGGATGCATACGAGCAAATCAAGCAGCTTTGGAAAGAGTTGAAACACACCAAAAAAGAATTAAGAATTGGCGAACACCCGTTTCAGGATGATGAAGGGGATGGGGAGTAGGGGCACAAAAAGTGAATGTTGACTTCTGACTTTTGACTCCTAACTTCTGACTTCTGACTTCTAACTCCTCACTTTGCAAGCATCGTCCAGACTCCATCCCAGGAAGTTGGAGGAGGTGTTTGTTGGTAATTACGAGCGCGTTCTAGATGGATATTAACAGCTTGGTCTGTGGGTCGGATACGTTTTGCGGCTTGAAAACAGGCGATCGCTTCTTTGAAGTGGCGCGATAAATAAGCAGCACGTCCAGCGTGGTAATGTGATAAAAATTCCTGAGTGGCGTTATCTAGAGGAGTAGAGCGATCGCCGATTAACTCATAAATATTCACCGCTTGATGTTTACCCTTAACCCGAATTCTGTCTAACTCGCGTACCCAGATACTATGGCTACACATCTGGTAAGTAAAGTCACTTAAAATAATATCGCAACCATATTCTTTAGTTACTCCTTCCAAGCGCGAACTTAAATTCACGCCATCGCCAATTACTGTATAATCCATTCGTTTCTGGGAACCAATATTACCCGAAACCACTTCCCCAGAACTAATACCAATACCAATATGAATTTCTGGTTGTGCTTGAATAATCCGCCGTTGGTTAAATTCTGCTAATCGTTTTCGCATATCCAACGCTGCTTGTATTGCCTTCCAAGCATGATTTTCCACTAGGGTTAGCGGAGCACCAAACACCGCCATTAAAGCATCACCAATAAACTTATCTAAAGTACCTTCGTGGTTAAAAACCGCCTCCACCATCGTTTCAAAATATTGATTTAGCAGCGATACTACTTCAGCCGCACCAAGATTTTCTGTCAGTGTGGTGTAGCCTCGGATATCAGAAAACAAAATGGTGACTTCCTTGCGTTCACCTACCATTAAAGCATCTTCTCCCAGTGCCATAACTTGCTCTGCCACATGGGGTGTCAGGTAACGGTACATTGTAGTTTTCATCCGTTTTTCCTGACTGATGTCTTCTAGCACCACCAAACCACCCCGCACCCCCCCTTCTGGGTTCGTTAAGGGGTTGACAGTCAGATTAGTACTACGTTCTATTTTTTTTACACCAGCAGAACTTAATAACTCAGACTGAGGTGTAAGCGGTTGATTCCAGGGGATAAATATATCTGGGTTAGCGCGATCGCTTACTGCCAAAATATAACTGTCATGCGTACTAATTTCCTCACTCCTAACTCCTAACTCCTGTACAGACGCGACGCCAGACGCTACAACGGAGGGAACCTCCGCAACGCGCTGGCTCATTAATTGCGTCTCTACTCCTAACTCCTCACTTTTAACTTGATACAGCCCTACTATCAAACTTTGCTCTGGGACATAATGTCTTGCGCCAGTCTTTAAACTATCCTCCAACCGCATTTGCAAATTGTCAATTGGTACAATCTCCCAAACCAGCCGATTAATTAAATTCTTTTCCCACAAAGGCTTGTTATTTTTGGTATTAACTTCCCCCAAAGGGCAACCAAGTAGCTGTAAAGCCGCATCATTAATTGTGACAATGCGTCCTTCCATATCTGTAGAAATTACTGCATCAGATAGACTTTGCAGAATGTCTTTTTGATATTGTTTTTCTAACAGCACACTTTCAAACAAACGAGCATTTTCCAGCGCAATTCCTGCCTGGATATTAAATGCTTTCATAAATTCTTCATCTGACGAAGTAAAACTGCCTTGCTGTTTATTAATTAACTGCGTCACGCCAATTAATTCATTAGCCGAATTAAACACTGGCAAACAAAGAATATTCCGAGTTATATATCCTGTTTTTCTATCTGTAGTTGGGTCAAAGCGCGGGTCTTTGTAGGCATCTGAGATATTTAAAGCTTGACCAGTGGATGCCACATAACCGACAATGCCACGATTAGCAGGGATGCGGATTTCCACCATAGTTGAGCGATCGGCAACCTCTACTTTCGTCCAGAGTTCACCCATTTCTTTCCGGTGCAAAAACAGCGTGCTGCGGTCTGCTTGCATTAAAATCCGGGCTTGCTCCATTACTATTTGTAAAGTAGCTTCTAAATCGAGACTTTGCCCTAATGTTTGAGTAGCCCGTAAAAGTGCCGTCGCACCTCTTTGATTGCGAGCTGCTACGTAGAAAGATTGGCAACTTTCTAAGATAATACCAATAGAAGAAGCAAAATCATGAAAACACACCTCATCCTCATGATTAAAAGGAATATTTTCCGCTTTATTCGCTAGTTGTACCACAGCCACTATTTGATGTTTGCTACTGAGAACTGGCATACATAAAATATTGTGGATTTTATAGCCCAATTGTTTTTCTAATTCTGAGCTAAATAAGGGGTGAGTAGAGGCTTGAGATATGTTTAAATATTCACCTGTACTGGCAACATGACCGGGAATGCCTACTGTGATGGGAGTACGAATTTCTAAAGATTTTTGAGTGTTATTTTGGGGGACTTTTGACCACAGCTGATTTTTGTCATGGTCAACCAAAAAAATCGTAGTGTGTTCTGCTTGGAGAATTTGACCGATTTTGAGTGTAATCGCTTCTAGCACCTTCTCCAGCATTGTTTCTAGGGCTTCATTATTAATTAGTTCAATTGCCCTAAGAAATTGCTGGAATTCTGCGGTAATAAAATCTAGTAAACAAACAAATTCGTTTACAGAAAGGTCTTTGACACGGCGCAGTAGAGTGTGGGTGCGATTAACTTGAGTAAGTTCAGTTAATGTAGCCAGGACGCTACCAGGGCTGGGAAGTGTCATGATTGGGAAATCGCGAATGGGGAGGGGGAAATGAGCATGGGGCAATGGGCATGGAAAGAATTGTATTAGAACGGGGATCACAATAGTCAAGTGTCTCTAATTGACAATGCCCCATGCCCAATTACCAAATGTTATGCTGCTTTGGGATATTCAGAGTAGATTACCTTTTGATAGTAATCTTGTAGCTGGCGTGTAGCAGATGCCCAGCCCCAAAGTTCTGCTTCTCGTCGGGCATTTTGACGGATGATTTCTCGTTCTTGTTTCTGTTCTAGAAGGCGAGTAGTAGCGCTTATAGCACTTTGAATATCAGCTTCTGGTTCAAAAAGATACCCATTTACCCCATCTGTAACAATATCAGGAATTCCGCCAGAACGAGCTGCTACTACCGGACACCCAGCTGCCATTGCCTCTAATAATACTAGTCCTAACGTTTCTGTACGGGAAGGAAAGATAAAAGCATCGGCGCTAGCGAAAGCAGAACCTAAATCTCTACCGGTAAGATAGCCGACAAAATTAGTGTTTGTCCCAGCAAAGTGTTTTTCGAGTGCTTGTCGGTGGGGACCATCTCCCACCAATGCCAAACGCGCTGCGGGAATTGCCTCTAAGATTGGTTTGATGCGCTCAATTTCTTTTTCAGCACCAAGACGACCGACGTAAAGTAGCAGGTGGCTCTCTGGGTGATTTTGCGATAAACGCGATCGCATTTCCTCACTCGCTAAATCTGGATGAAATAACTCTGTATCTACTCCTCTTTGCCACAAATTCACCCGTTCGATGCCATGTGTTGTCAGTTCATTCACCATCGCTGTAGAGGTACATAAATTCAACGCTGCTTGATTATGCCCCGCTTTCAGCAATTCCCACAAAAAACCTTCTAACATTCCCAAGCCGTAATGGTGAAGATACTGGGGCAAGTGCGTATGATAAGACGCTACTAAGGGAATATTATGTATTTTGCTATGAAATATCCCCGCCAATCCCAAAACCGCCGGATTTACCACATGAATGATATGCGGTTTAAACTTTTCCAATTCATAACCAATTGATGGGCGAGGAAGTGCCATTTTTAACTCTGGATACAGCGGCAGAGGAAAGCCAGTAACGCCGTATACTTTTGCTCCTTTATATTCAGTAATGCCACCGTCAGGGGCAATCACTAGCACAGAGTCGCCATTGCGTTGCAAATGGTCAACGGTGTGACTTAGGCGCGTCACAATACCGTCAACCTTGGGCAAAAAGGTTTCGGTGAACAGGGCAATTCTCATAAAAAAACTATTCAGTAAAGGCAGACAATCCCAGCTTTTGTTGGATTTGAGTATTAATCACAGAGTAAACTGTCTCGTGGGGCGTAATCAATGCCGCACAGTTACTTTTAATGTTTTGCCGTTCCAGATGAACAAACTCTGAAATGTCCTCAATGTTAATAATCCAATATGAAGGCGTAACTAGCTAGCACTTGACTGCGTAACCCCAACTCAATAGCGCGTCTTTCTAATTTTGCCCCAGATGGGTGAGGATCATTCTTTTCATTGCCAGCGGACTTGCGATCGCTTTAAAGTTTTTTCCCATTTGTTTTTACTTGAATACAATTCTCCAACAATTGAGCACGTTGAATCTAAATTGCCAATACTAGCTCTTGTCCAATTTTCTTACTCCATCAGCAACGCTACATCATCCATAAAAAGTTGGTCTTAATCCAACTCATGCGAGCAAGTTCAAATTCTCCGCCAAAATAATTATCCCTGGCGGCACAATGACTGATAGCCGGACGATAAGCTTGATAAATAAAATTGAACTGATCGTCATATTGTGCTATTATATGGCGACCAATTTTAGACAACAGACTTACTTAAGTTAAATAGGTTCTGTTATCACCTTCGCCCAGTATCACCTTTATTAAATGTTAGGGATTAGGGGCTAAGAACTGGGGGGAATGTGTCCCTAGTCCCTAGTCCCCAGTCTCTTCATTTTCTATGCCAAGAGACTTTCGGCATAATTTGCTTGTTATCAACTCGGTTTTGATACTTGACGGCAAAGTTTAACAGAGAATCAAGTAAAGAATCTGAGAGATAGTGGGGTTGTAAACCCAAATCTAACAGCTTGGTGTTTTTGGCGTTGAAGTAATGTTCTTCTTTCTCAACTCTGGGATTATCGATATTATTGATTTCCACATTTAATCCCATCGCGTTTCCGGCTTTTTTCACCATTGTTGCCAAGTCACCGACGCTAAATAGTTCAGTAAATTGGTTAAATACGCGAAATTCGCCTGGTTGTGCTGGGTTAGCGATCGCTAATTCCACACATCGCACTGTATCGCGAATGTCCAAAAAGCCGCGAGTTTGTCCACCTTTGCCATAAACAGTCAAAGGATGTGCGATCGCTGCTTGAATACAAAAGCGATTTAATGCAGTACCAAACACTCCATCATAATCCAGGCGATTAATCAACATTTCGTCCATCCCCGTTTCTTCGGTTAAGACGCCGTAAACGACTCCTTGATTTAAATCTGTTGCCCGTAAGCCCCAAATTCTACAAGCAAAGTGTATATTATGGCTATCATGGACTTTGCTTAAGTGGTACATTGAACCGGGCTGCTTGGGATAGGGCAAAGTATCTTTGCGCCCGTTGTGTTCAATCGTGATGTACCCTTCTTCTATGTCAATATTGGGTGTACCATATTCACCCATCGTTCCCAACTTCACCAGATGACAGTCTGGGAAATCTTCCCGCATAGCGTACAGCAAATTCAAAGTGCCAACTACGTTATTCACCTGTGTGACGACTGCGTGTTCGCGGTCAATCATTGAAAACGGAGCCGATCGCTGTTCGCCAAAATGTACAATTGCTTGAGGCTGAAATTTGTGCAGCGCTTTGTTGAGAAATTCATAATTGGTAATATCGCCAACGAATAAATCGATGGATTTACCAGTTAAATCATGCCAGCGCTGAATGCGTTGTTGAATTGGTGCGATCGGTGTGAGAGTTTCCACACCCAATTCATTATCCCAGTGCCGCCGCACCAAACTATCTAAAATCCCAACTTCATAACCTCGATTGGAAAGGTAAAGTGCGGTTGCCCAACCGCAATAGCCATCACCACCAATAACCAGGACTTTCATCTTCAACCAGTTTATTACTCGCTGATAGCTAAATCTACCAGGTTTGTGTCCCCTCTCGCACAGAATCATGCTTTAGAGGGAGGAGGTGGGGGAGTGGCAAAGTGGGAAAAGTAGCTCAAAATCAGGGTTTCGGAGGGTTTTGAGGCAGTGGGGGAAGTAGCACAAAGTATTGAATTTTCCTTTTCCTTTTGTCCCCCTTCCTTATCCCCCCTATCTCCCTGCCCCTACGCGGAAATGCGGTACTGCTGGGCAATATAGTAAAACACACGATAGTAATTGCTAAATTCGGACGCTTGCGATCGCCCTTGCCAATAATATTTCACTTGACCTTTCGTTAGTGCCAGCGTCATGGAACTTTCTTGGCTACCAACTTCTACCTCCAGCACCCCAGATACTCCTTGGTTCGTCTTGAAGTTGGGATTTATGGTTTTTTTAGCGTTTTTATCTTTAATTATGGAGTCTGGTAGCCGATTACCCGCCCAACCGCGAATTTCTACAGAATTATTTTGCGGTGAAACAAAGACAATGCCATCATTATTTTCTGGCGGTGGTAAAGAAGTCCAAGTGCTGGGGTATGGGAATTCAAAGTCATAACGGGAATTACTATAAGTTTTCCATGTGACGGGGTTGGTGAGACTAGGCGCATTACAGCCGCATAAGATTAACAATAAGGCGATCGCTTGTCTTTGACAGGCTCTTGCAACGCTAATGCTGAAGGTGATCGGATAAGTTTTTCGTCCTGTATAGGTTTTAGTAGCGGTAGACATTTTTACACCTTTTACCACGGTCGCTGATGAACGTAAATAAGGAAGATACTCAGCCGGAAGTTCCACTCATTACCTGTTTCATCAAAACTTTGTTTGATAGCCGCAAGTCTTACCAGCTAAAGTACCAATATCTGTGCTTTCTACCTATCCTGCGTAACAAAACAGCTAATAATTTCTCACCAATCTACACTTTGGCAATGAAAATCTATGTTTGTGCATCAAACCAGATTCTGCTAAAAGTAAAGAAATGTAACGAAATTGGCGTCAAAACGTTTTACCATCTTGACAAGCCAGAAGGAAGCCGATATTGTGAAATACATACCCGGGTAAGACCAACTAGATTTATATGCAAACTAAGCAGAAGGTTACTTTATATTTGTCGCCAGAACTACACAGGAAACTGAAAATTCGTTCAGCAGTAGATTCTGAACCAATGTCAGATCTTGCCGAACGCGCCCTTGTTTTCTACCTGGCAAATTCAGAATTGGTTGATGAAGTTGAAGCTTCTTCTTATGGACGAACTCATAGAGTTTATTCCTGTCCAAGTTGCGACAGTTCATTAGTCTTACGTGACCGAGAATTGATAGCTAATAGCAATCAAGCAGGAGTAAGTGGTAAAGAGCATTTACCCGTCAAAGAAATGGATGAGGATGAAGCTTATCCCAAGGGTGAGGAAGAATTAGTTCCTTGCTAGACCGGAATTGTGAATATTACATTCATTATTCGGTTGCCATTATCAACGATGTCTTTACTGTCTTTATAAGGTCTCGAGTAGGTCGATAGTATGAAAGAAGAGCTAAATATCCTCATTCAAGCTCAATACCCTCTAATCTACCTTGTGACCTCCGAGGAAGAGCGGGCAGAGCAATCAATTTCCACAATCGCCCAAATGCTAAAGCCTCAGCGGCGAGTGTATGTGTGGACAGTAACTCACGGCATCGTGGAGTATGGGCAACCCCGGAATGTGACTCAGCATAACACTGTTTCTCCGGAAGCGGCGATTGAGTGGATAATCCGGCAAAAAGAACCAGGTATATTTATTCTTAAAGATTTACATCCGTTTATTGATGCGCCTGCGACAACAAGATCGTTAAGAGATGCGATTGCCCAATTCAAGGGAATGCAAAAAAACATCATCTTGATGTCGCCAATGCAGGAAGTTCCTATAGAACTAGAAAAGGAAGTTGTTGTTCTTGACTTTAAGTTACCAGATATGGCTGAGTTAAATAAAGTATTAACTCACCATTTAGACCAAAATCGTGGGCGACGTCTGACAACAGAAGCGCGAGAAAAGCTTCTTAGAGCAGCTTTAGGTTTAACTAAAGATGAAGCCGAAAAAGTCTACCGAAAGGCACAGGTAACTATCGGGCGTTTGACCGAAGATGAAGTAGATATAGTTTTATCTGAGAAAAAGCAACTAATTCGGCGCAATGGTATATTAGAATACATCGAAGAAGATGCAACCATTGACGCTGTAGGCGGTTTAGAAGAGTTGAAAAAGTGGCTTAAGCAACGCTCTAATGCTTTTACAGAAAGAGCAAGAGAGTATGGTTTGCCTCAACCGAAAGGAATGTTAATTTTAGGAGTTCCCGGTTGTGGTAAGTCGTTGATAGCCAAAACAACTTCTCGGCTGTGGGGTTTACCCCTGTTGCGCTTGGATATGGGGCGAGTTTACGACGGCTCAATGGTGGGTCGAAGTGAAGCAAACCTACGTAACGCCTTGAAGACAGCAGAATCGATTTCTCCAGCAATTCTATTTATCGATGAATTAGATAAATCCTTCGCTGGTAGTGGTGGTTCTGGTGATTCTGATGGCGGTACATCCAGCCGGATCTTCGGTTCTTTCCTGACTTGGATGCAAGAAAAAAAATCTCCAGTGTTTGTCATGGCGACTGCTAACAGAGTAGAACGCTTGCCTGGGGAATTCTTAAGGAAAGGACGCTTTGACGAGATTTTCTTTGTCGATCTGCCGACTCCTGAAGAACGGCAAGATATATACAAGATTCACCTAACCAAACGCCGGGAAGACATTACTCGATTCGACTTGGAACAACTAGCCAAGATGTCCGACGGGTTTTCGGGAGCAGAAATTGAACAAGCGATCGTTGCGGCAATGTACGAAGCTTTTGCCCAAGAACGCGAGTTCACCCAGTTAGATATTATTGCTGCACTCAAGGCAACACTGCCGCTGTCTCGAACGATGCAAGAACAAGTCACAGCCCTTAGGGACTGGGCTAGACAGCGTGCAAGACCCGCAGCATCCTCCGTAGCTGAGTATCAGCGAATGGAGTTCTAAAAGCTTTCCCCTGCTAACACGGGGGCAAAGGCTAGCTCAAAGGCTAGCAGTTAAGAAAAAAGCCGCGTTTCGATATGCGCGGCTGTGCCTAAAACAAACCGTTGTCGTTTTTCCCAATCTTCTCTCTGGAGGAAACCCAAATGTCTCATTTTAGCACTCTCCGTACCAAAATCACCGACGCTGAAATCCTCAAAGCTTCCTTACGTGACCTAGGTATCAGCACAAAGACAGAAGCTGATGTTCGTGGTTACAACGGTCAACGTGTTCGTTCTGACATCGTTGCTGTGTTGGAAGGCGAATATGATTTAGGTTGGTCTCGCAACAGCGATGGTTCCTTTGACCTAATTGCTGACCTGTGGGGCGTTGCTAAGAAGCACAATCAGACCGAGTTGATCAACTCGATCAACCAAAAGTATGCCGTTAACAAAACATTGGCTGAAGTGAAACAGCGCGGTTTGCAAAATGCCAACGTTAAGTTGGTATTGCAATAAGAATTTCTTAGCGCATTCCCAAAGCTGCACGGGTTAACCAAGATTACTAGCGGTTAGCCCGCTTTTTTATCGGGATTGAGTTTATTCTCAGTCCCGATTTTACTATTTTATGATTTACTTAAGCGGAGTATTGGACATTAGATAAAATTCCGGTGCAACCGAGTTGTTAGCCTGCTGTCTAAGATTTCGGTTTAATCTCAAACTCTGATTTAGAACGCTAGAAGCAAACCAAGGGCTTCCATCCGCTGCAACAAAGAATTCGACATATAGGTAGGAATTACCAAACTTGACTTAAATCTAAAACAAACCCAGATAATAACGGTTCACCACTCAGTGACTTAGGATTATTTAATTCCTCAACTGCACTATTAGGACAATAAATAAAAACTTTGCGTTGTTTTGTATCAATCAACCAACCAAGTTGCGTGCCATTATTTATATACTCTTGCATCTTGGATTGCAAAATTTGCAAATTATCACTTTCAGAACGCAATTCAATCACAAATTCCGGACAAATCGGTGCAAACTTCTTCCGCAATTCTACTGGTATAGCTTCCCAGCGCGTGCGTTTTATCCACGCAGCATCAGGCGATCGCACTGCACCCGACGGCAAAGTAAACCCACCACTTGAACCAAACCCCACACCTGTACCATCTTGCCGCGTCCATGCCCACAACTGCCCAATCAAGTTAAAATTATGCTCATCGGTTTCTGCACCTGTGGGGAACATAATTAATAATTCTCCAGCAGCATTACGTTCGATGCGAAAATCGCGGTTTATCTGACAAAATTCATAAAACTGATCGTCGCTTATCGCAATAGCTGGTTGCAGTTGCAAGACCATCGGTATAATTTCTGTGACTACAGGTAATGTGGTCATAATCGCTTTTTGGGTACTTCGCTTGCCTTTACGATATCTCTTTAGCCTTGAAGATACCTGATAAAAATTTTGGCTGGGGTGATTACAAAATAAGTCTACCTTGCTAGCCGATCGCTATAAACACAAGAAAAATAATTTATTTTGCATAAATTAACCTAATGTCAATGTATCTTTTGCTATAATCGCAAAGTTTTACGGGTAACGTCAGTTTGCCACTATGGATTTTCTGGAAAAATGCTGCGAGTTTATCATCTTGTGATTGGTTTGATTTTGCTGATATTAACACCGATAGTAATAAAATTTGTTCACCCCAATTCTCCCACCGACAAATTGCAGACAAATCCAGTTCGGCAACCGCAGCCAGTTGCAACACTGACTAAAAGTAACTCAGCATCGAAGCCTACTGAAGGAAATATCTGGAAGAGCGTTCTGGGGAAAACTGCTACCCCACCAGGTTGGAAGGTAGCACCTTGTGAAGGAAATGCCCCGTTGTTGTGCGTCTTTTCCCAAGGAAAAGTTTTGGGTACTGTTGAGATGCAAGTTTACCCATTGGCAAATCAGCCGAATTTCCAAAAAATGCTGGTAGCTGCTGGTATTTCACCTGGTGCAAAAGTAGACTTACAAAGTTCCAACTACCAAACGCAGCTATTAACAGCACTTAATGCTTGGGTGGCAGAGCACTACGCTATATTATCGAAAGACCGTCAGACTGCATATGGCGATCGCATTTCTTTTTCACCTCTACCACCGCAACAAGTTCCTTTTGGCATGCTTCACGGGATGCGCTACGGGTTTACAGGGATTAAGAAAGGTGGTGAAGTATATGAGCAAAATCTCGGTTATGTTGCTTTTGATGGTGCTTCACTTTACGTCATCCAAACGGCTTTTGACCCAGCCGCAAAAACGGGTAAGTTTGAGAAAGTCGAAAATTTTGAACCTTTTGAATCTTACTTGGGTGCAATCGTCGCAGATTTGCGTTTGCCAAAATAAAGCGAACGCTAATGGTTAATAGCTGATGAGTAATTCCGCGATTAATCAATCTTCCATTAACCATTAGTTCTAAGTCTAAATTTCAGCTAATGCTCGTTCAATCAAGCGACGCGCTAAAGTTTGCGTACCTGTGTGTTCGTAGTAATTCGTACTAACATCCAGAAACGCTGCTAAGTAATCTAATTTGTCGTCAGCAACCTGCGTAAATGACTGCAAATGATTCACAACTTTCTGTGGCGTTAAATTATTCGACGCGACGAGATTACCCATCCAGCCTTTGACGGAATCGAAACTTTCGCCGATAAAGTTAAGTTTGCTACCAGGATTATTACCGGGAATTGAATCTTGGATGTTTTTAAAAGTTGAGTTTTGCTCTAACTCTTGCGGACTGGTTTGATTAATGCTATTTAACGCTTTATTGATAAAGTCGGGACCCAAGGGTATCAAACCATCAACGCAAACTAATGCCACCATGCGGATGAGAGACTCACCGCTATATTCACCCAAAGAAGCGACAAAATCGCCTATGCTGTCTCCGGGGATACCGTTGATTTGACAGAAAGCTACTAATTCAGTAACTAATTTCAGTGCTAAGTCAATGGTTTGAGCTTTGTCTGGCTTGGGAGTAACTTTATTTAAGAAACCCAATAACGGAATCGACTCACCTACTTTATTCGCTAAAGCTGCTGCACCAAGCGCTTTATCTGTACCATCAACAGTTTGGTACAACCACATGGCTCTTTGGTATCCTTGAGAGCGATCGTTGTAAAGATAAATTGCTCTCTCGGCAATTTGCTGAATTAGGGCTTCGTCAGTTTCGCCGGTAACAGTCTTGATGGTATTGACAAAACCTACCACATTATGCCATTGACCAGGAGCAACAAAGTCAAGGGAATTCAACAGAGAAACAGTCAAGCCACCGGTTGGCAATTGGTCAACTAACTCAAAAATTGGTTTGCTCACGGTTCCGAAAATCTCCTTACGTAGCGTGTTTTATTTGAATCGCAGTAGTGAAGTTTATTTCAATCGCGCCAGACCGCTGAGATTAAATTTCTCTATCCAATCTTCGCGATCACTTGGTGTAAATGACGGATCTTTGGAAATCACTTTCACTTGGTACTTACCCACCAAAACCGAAGTTTGAGTATTGCCAAGTGTCACCGCTGGATAACCGCCAATTTTCTTGGTACTACTAGAATATTTTGCCGCTGCACTTGGGGTGCTGGTAGTATCAGAAACAGCCAGTTGCGCCATAACTTTGCCGCCTTTTTTCAAATTCGCTTCTGCAAAGCCTTTTTTCTCTTGGGTAAATACACGCTGATACCCAGCTTGTTCAGCAGGGAAAAGTTTGTTAAATTCGCTACCTTGAGTTGCATTTCTGGCAACTGCTTGACCGCTTTTCTTTTGGGTACTTTCTTTTTGCACTTGGTCAAATTGACCGGGTGTCTTCGGAGCACAGGCTGTTGTCAGCAGTAACACTGAAAGCAACAAAGCCACTAAAATCCTATGTCCACGGCGGAAAATCATGTTGGTTTCTCCTTATGCTTCTTTGAGGCAATTATCAGCGCTTCTGCAAGATTCCACCCGGAAAATTTACTTTTTGATAAGGTTTAGTATCTCGAATTACATTTTTTCCGGGCATTTTCTGGGCTACTGGAAAAATTTATGAGTTTTACTCCTCACTCATAACTCATAATTCATAACTATTGCTTAACTCCGGGAAGCTATAACAGCATAAAACGGATCTCCTCCGCCCGCACCCAACCATTGCAGGATATTTGGAACCGTTGATTGACGGGTAATTACTTCTGGAGTAGTAAATCCAGGAACCGAGGAGAAATAGCTTTTGACTAATTCAACTCGACTCGCTTCTGAACCCTCTCGCCAAGCTTGAATTGCCTTTTGATAAAACATCCGGTTAGAAAAGCTGAAGATAGCGATACCACCGGGTTTGAGGATGCGGTGAATTTCGGAAAACACAGCCTCTGGATATTGCAAATACTGTACGGAAACGCAATTGAGTACTGCATCAAAATCTTCATCCTTCAAGGGTAACTGAGGATTGGCGTTGAGATTTTGCACAAAGTAATGATCTAAGCGCGAATTACGCGCAAGTTCTTCAGCGTTGAGTCCGTGTCCTTCAACATGAGCAAACTGCATCTCTTCTGGCAGATGAGATACCCAGCTGCTCATCATATCAAAGATACGCATATCGGGTTTTAGTCGCTGACGATATACATCGGTTAGCTGTTGAATAAAGCCTTCGTCCACATGAGTGACGAAGCGGGGATAGTCGTAAAACAACTTATCGTCTGTGTCATCTAGCTTAATGCGTTGATTTGGTCTTAGTAGCATAAACCCCTGTTGAGTGAGAACTTATTTTCAAAATAGTGTAAATTTCAGTTAGATTTGATGCAGAGCAGTTGTATATAATCTTACATATTATATAAATAGAGATAAATAATTAACAGCTTGATCAACTTCTCAAAGTTAAGTTATTTGTAATTCAATGAAATATCAAATAAAAACTTTTTATTCTATTTGGCAACAAATTCATCAATGGTGTGGATTTCCTTATATCAGTTTGTTGGTATGGATACTTCCATTATTGCTATTTAATTCTGGAAATAATAGCTTAATGGCTCATGATGAGGGACTTTATGCTTGGCGATCGCGTGTTATGTTTGAGTCTGGCGATTGGATAAATCCTTGGTCAGAACCTCATCATAAAACACCAGGTCCTTATTGGTTAATTGCCAGTTCCTACAAGCTATTTGGCATCTCTGATGCTAGTGTTAGACTTCCCAGCATGATTGCTGGCATCTTGAGCATACTACTTCTCTATGAAATCGCTAAAATTATCCTTGATAAAAAAGTTGCATGGCTAGCTGCTGCAATTTTGAGTGTAGAATTTCTCTGGTTACAATATAGTCGATTAGGTACACCTGATGTACCAATGATTTGTTTGGTACTTTTAGCTATTTGGTCTTTTATCAAAGCTGAATTACATCCGAAATATCGTTATTTTTATTGCTTTATTGCTGGTCTGAGTTTCGGTTTAGGCTTCTTAGTCAGAAGCTTTATGATTTTTTTGCCAATTGTAGCTTTATTACCTTATCTTATTGCAGAGCATCGCCGTCATCGTCATCTTAGCAACCCGATGTTTTATTCAGGGTTTGTAGTCGGTTTAATTCCTACTTTGAGTTGGATTTGGTTAAGTTCGCAGCGTTTTGGTAATAATAGTTTTGAAGAATTATTCCGCTTTGTCTTCCGGTTGGGGTCGAATGATAGAGGCGATCATGGAATACTATTTTATCTCTGGAATGTGCCCGCCAAAGGTTTTCCTTGGTTTTTCTTTGCTCTTTTAGGTTTAGTTTTATTAGTGCGTCGTCCTATTCCTCGTTACCAACTGATATTAGTTGGCTTTCCCCTAGTTCTGTTTGCTGAACTGAGTATTTTCTCGACTCGTCTACCTCATTATAGTCTTGCTCTTTATCCCTTTATCGCTTTACTTGCATCTGTAGCGTTAGACTGGCTTGGCGGAATTTTTAGCAAACGGATAACAAAAGTGGGGAGTAGAGACGCGACGCCAGACGCTACAACGGAGGGAACCTCCGCAACGCGCTGGCTCATTAATCGCGTCTCTACAGGAGTGGGGGGAGACAAATTAATTTCCTCATCTTCCCATCTGAAACTTGTCGGAAATCTCAGCTACGCTTTTGGTGGATTGGGTATTTTACTGGTGCTAGCATGTGTAGTTGCTTTTGCTGTGGGTGATGCGGAAATTCGCAAGTATGCAACTATTGTCTTGGCTTTGGGGTTGGGTTGGTTAATTTTACCTTTAGTGTGGATCGGTCGTTATCGCTTTGGTCAAAAGTTTATCACGGCGCGTTACTGGATAGCGGGGTGGTTGATTCCGGCTTGGTTGGCTTTGGCTGTGGCTGGTTTTAACGGCTTTATTGGCGATTACAATCCTGATGTTAGAGCTTTTTTGACACAAAGAGCGATCGCCTCAATTCTCCAAACTAATCCTGTTAACTTTGTCCAAGTAGGTGGCAAAACTGGTGTACTCCTCAATTTCTATACTCCTCACCACGGTAAGCAAGTACAACAAGTCTCTGAACTAAGTGCGGGTAGCTACGCTTGGATATCTGCTAAACAAGCGGTATCCACTCCTCATCGAGTTTTCGGTACTGTGCAAAATTACCAGTTGATTAAATTGGGCAGTGGGGAGTAGGGGGAGTGGGGAGAGGGGGGGAGTGGGAGAATTATTCTCCTTGTCGCCATATATAAAGTAGAGCAACTATTGCTAAAAACAGGTTTATCTGGTTATAATTATATTACGCACGCGAAGGAGTTTGCCGAATGGTTTCTACATCCCAAAATTCGCAAGCTGTGGAGTCTTGGCAGCAAGTTCGTGCTCCACATAATCTAGGCTACAGAATCAAACTGCTATCACAACTTCTCTATCGCAAGTTTAGCGATCGCCTCGAACCTTTTGGACTTACACCATTTCACTGGTTGGTGTTGTGCTGTTTGTGGGAAGAAGACGGTTTAGCGACTTCCAGTATTGGTGAAAAACTCCAACAGGTAGGAGGTACGTTAACTGGTGTACTTGATCGCATGGAAGAACGCAGTTTAATTCGTCGAGAACGCGACAATCGCGATCGCCGCATTTGGCGCATTTGGCTAACAGATGCTGGCAGAGAGTTAGAAAACGTCTTACCACAGTTGGTTGCGGATCTGCGTGACGAAACTTGGCACGGTGTATCTTACGCTGAACGCGAGCAATTTTCCCAACTTCTCAATCGAGCGATCGCTAATCTGTCTTAAGAATTTGCCATTATCACCCGATTGACTGAAGCACTGTTCATATTTATTTGAAAGCATATTACGTATGCTAAGTAAACGATAATTAAATATTTAAACTTCAATATTACGTATCCTAAATAAAATTTCGTTAATTAAATTATGCATCAGGGGACTTAAGAATTATGGAAGGCAGCAAAACAACTTTAAACGAACGCAACGGACACTCTTCAGCAGTTTTGGACAAAGAGCTAATTGTGGACTTAGAAACATTGGAAGCTCGTACTATAGACAAATCTGCACTTGTAGATGCACCAGCCGAAACGTCCGTAGATGTAGAAAATATCCAGCCAGAGACGGCAAAAGAAGAGCAAAAGAAGGCTGCACCGAAGCGGAAAAAACCGATCGCTTTAATATTGGCAGCATTAGGAGTAGGTGCGATCACAGCAGGTGGATTTGGTTATCGCTACTGGGACTACGCTTCTACCCACCAAGAAACAGACAACGCCACAGTCGCTGGACATATTAACCAAGTTAGCAGCAAGATTCCGGGAACTGTTAGCGATGTGCTGGTAAACGATAACCAAGTAGTGCAACCGGGACAGTTGCTAGTAAAACTCGATCCACGAGACTATCAAAATAAAGTACTGCAAGCACAAGCAGCACTCTCAGCCGCACAGCGTCAAGCACAAGCTGCCGAAGCGAATATTGCTTTAGCCTCACAAACTACCTCTGCGAAAACAAATCAAGCACAAGGCGATGTTAGCGGTGCGTTAGCAGCGATTTCCACGGCAAAAGCAGCAGTGCAAGAAGCACAAGCCGGAATACCAGCCGCGCAAGCTGATGTGAGGTTAGCAGAAGCCGGAATTCCCGCAGCGCAAGCGGAAGTAGCCCAAGCCAATGCCAACTTACAAAGAGCGCAAGCTGATTACAACCGTTACAACACATTGTTTCAACAAGGTGCGATCGCTCGGCAACAACTTGAAACAGCCACATCAACCTATAATGTGGCTGTAGCGCAAAAAAATGCTGCTCTTCAGGGGGTACAACAAGCACAAGCGCGGTTAGCTTCTGCGAGAGTTGGTGTAGCCAGAGCGCAGTCTAAATTAGCACAAGCGCAAGAAGGCGTAACTAGCGCCCAAGCGAAACTTGCAGCATCGAAAGGAGGACTGCAACAAGCTACCGCCGGCGGACAGCAAACAGCAGTAAATCGCGGACAGTATGAAGCGGCAAAAGCGTCTATATCTCAAGCTGAAGCTGCACTGAAAGACGCGCAATTGCAATTATCTTACACCAACATTACCGCGCCGGCTGCCGGGCGTGTCGGTAGAAAAAACGTAGAAGTTGGTAATCGCGTACAAGTGGGAACACCCTTGATGGCGATCGTTAATAACGATTACTGGGTAGTCGCCAACTTCAAAGAAACGCAGTTGGAAAAAATGAAGCCAGGAGAAGCAGCAGAAATCAAGCTGGATGCATTCCCCCACCATACCTTTGAGGGACGTGTTGAAAGTCTTTCGCCAGCTTCTGGCGCTCAGTTTGCCTTATTGCCACCGGATAACGCTACAGGTAACTTTACCAAAATTGTGCAACGCATTCCTGTAAAAGTTGTTTTTGACCAAGAAAGCATCAAAGGCTACGAATCACGGATTACACCTGGGATGTCTGCGGAAGTTGCTGTTGAAGTCAAATAATATCAAATTGCTTTGTGATGAGAACATCTTTCCACCTTTACTATGTCTCTCCGCCTACGGAGAGGCGTTTGGGGATAAGGTTAGATGATATTTATTGAATGCATATTGGTATAAACAAGCCTTAAATGAATACACAAGCAACTCCGAAAAAGCCCCGAATCCCGGCATTTAGGTCAAGAAACTATCGTCTATTTTTTCTCGGACAAGGTATATCTCTAATTGGCTCGTGGATGACGCAATTAGCCACGATTTGGTTAGTTTATAGCTTGACGAATTCACCTGTAATGCTAGGGATTGTGGGATTTACCAGTCAAATTCCTAGCTTTTTTCTTGCTCCCTTTGGCGGCGTATTTGTGGATCGTTTTTCTCGGCATCGCACCTTAATTGGTACACAAATATTGGCGATGATTCAGTCATTAACGCTGGCGGTGTTAGCATTAACTGGCGTAATTCAAGTTTGGCACATCATCGCTTTAAGTTTGTTTCAAGGATTTATTAATGCTGTAGATGCGCCGGCGCGCCAAGCATTTGTGCCAGAACTAATTGAAAAAAGAGACGATTTAGCGAATGCGATCGCCATTAACTCGACAATGTTCAATGGTGCGCGGTTAATTGGTCCGGCGATCGGCGGTTTACTAATTGCTCAAGTTGGCGCAGCTTACTGTTTTTTAATTGATGGTCTTAGCTACATCGCCGTAATTGCCGCTTTGTTGGCAATGAATATTAAGTCAAATAAATACCAAGTTAGTAGCGCCAATCCCATACAAAAAATCAAAGAGGGATTCGATTATGCTTTTGGCTTTCCGCCAATTCGAGCAATATTAATCTTATCAGCCTTAGTCAGTTTTATGGGAATGCAATATACAATTATTGTGCCAATTTTTGCCGAAAAAATCTTGCAAGGTGGTGCAGATACACTAGGGTTTCTGATGGCTGCGTCAGGAGTCGGCGCTTTATCAGGGGGAATTTATCTGGCTACACGACAAACAGTAGTAGGACTTGGTAGATTAATTGCCTTTGGTCCGACAATTTTAGGGTGTGGATTGATTGCTTTTTCTCTATCGCGTTTTTTACCACTTTCTTTGTTTTCATTGTTGTTTGTTGGTTTAGGAACAATTTTACAAATAGCTGCTGGAAACACAGTTTTACAAACAATTGTAGATGATGACAAACGCGGACGAGTAATGAGTTTATATACAATGTCTTTTTTGGGTACAATACCCTTTGGTAATTTATTAGCAGGTTTTTTAGCAGATCATATCGGTGCTACCAGTACATTAATTATTGATGGAATAGCTTGTATTTTAGGGTCTATATATTTTGTGAGACAGTTACCTGCTTTAAGGCGATCGATTCGCCCAATTTATGAGCAAAGAGGCATATTAAACAGTGGAAAAGCTTAATAAATAAGAACCATAGAGGAACGCAGATGAACACAGATAAAAGGCATCTGCGTTTATGTGTGTGAAAGAATATTTATAATCAATATTAAATACAGCATCTTCCTTAAGGTACATTTCTAATATTGCCTAAAGTTTGAAAATATAAATATCTTTTTATTTCAACGCCCCCACTTTCTCAATTGGAGTACCGCTGTGGCTAATACTAATGTAGTTGGCAAAGGCAATCAGCTTTCTTCTAATAATGTACCGCTGAGAACCTGCCTGGATTGGTGTGATGGCGAGTATGCTTGGTGCATTCATGGCGGTGCTGGATATTCAAATTACCAACGCTTCGCTACAAGATATTCAAGCATCTTTGGGGGCAACTTTAGAAGAAGGTTCTTGGATTTCTACCGCTTATTTGGTTGCAGAAATTGTAGTAATTCCTTTAAGTGGATGGTTATCGCGGGTATTTTCGCTCAAACGCTATTTGTTAGTTAATACAGCGTTATTTATTTTCTTTTCTATATGCTGTGCTTGGGCGTGGGATCTCAATTCTATGATTCTTTTCCGCGCTTTACAAGGCTTCACGGGCGGGGTTTTAATTCCTATTGCTCTGACAGTTGTACTGACAACTTTGCCTCCGGCAAAGCAATCAGTTGGATTAGCCGCGTTTGCGATTACCGCAGTTTTTGCACCGTCGGTTGGTCCCACATTAGGAGGTTGGTTAACAGAAAATTTCGGTTGGGAGTACAACTTTTATATAAATGTAGTTCCAGGGGCATTGATGCTTGCTGGGGTTTGGTATGGGATTACTCAACAACCACCGCAAATGCAATTGCTAAAACAAGGTGATTGGTGGGGAATTATTTCAATGGCGATTGGGTTAGGTTCCCTACAAATAGTTTTAGAAGAAGGTAGCCGTAAAGATTGGTTTGGCTCACCTTTCATTGTGCGCTTAAGTATAGTTGCAGCAATTTTTCTAGCGCTATTTTTCTTTATCGAGTTAACTCGCAAGCAACCATTTATTAATTTGCGTCTTATACGTTATCGTAACTTTGGTTTAGCCAGTGTTGTTAATGTTTCGCTGGGTATAGGTTTGTATGGCTCAATTTATATTTTGCCGCTGTATCTAACACAAATTCAAAGATATAACGCACTGCAAATTGGTGAAGTGCTAATCTGGGCTGGGATGCCGCAATTACTGATTATTCCCTTCATACCGAGAGTTATGAAGCATGTTGATGTGCGCTTAATGGTTGCTATTGGTGTGGTTTTGTTCTCCATTAGTGCATTTATGAATTCGCGGATGACTTATCAAACAGGATACGATCAATTAATTTGGTCACAACTTGTCCGGGCAATGGGACAACCGCTAATTATGGTTCCGCTTACCTCGATTGCTACCGCTGGATTAAACCCAAAAGATGCGGGTTCGGCAAGCGGTTTATTTAATATGATGCGTAATCTGGGCGGTTCTGTTGGAATTGCATCTTTAGCAACTTTATTAACTAATAGAGAACAATTTCACTCGAATAGATTGGGAGAATCAGTATCTTTATTTTCTCCAGAAACTCAAGCGCGAATTAATCAATTAACGCAGTATTTTGTGAGTCGTGGTTCTGACTTAAGTACCGCGCAAGACCAAGCGATAAAATCTATTGATAATATCGTTCGTCGTGAAGCGTATGTGATGGCTTTTAATGATTGTTTCTACTTTATTGGTATTGCTTTATTATTAAGTGGAATTGCGATTATTTTCTTGAAAAAGGTCAAGGCGACTGGCGGCGCTGTCGGACATTAACAACGTTAAAATGTTGGAGATAGCTACGTAGTCCCTGCAAGAAGATGGTTACAAACAAACGCGAATATTATATCTCCCCGGAAGAATACTTAGAAGACGAAAAAGCAAGTCAAGTTAAGCATGAGTATATTGATGGGGAAGTCTATGCAATGGCGGGGGCAAGTGATGCCCATGTTACCATTAGCATGAATTTATCAATGCTGCTGCGAAACCACCTTCGAGGTAGTGGTTGCCGCGTTTATATGGCAGATATGAAAGCCCAAATTCAAGCGATAAATCGCTATTTCTATCCTGATGTAATGGTGACTTGCGATGCACAAGATAGAGAACTTGAATATTTTAAATCTTCTCCTTGTTTAATTGTAGAGGTGTTGTCTGGTACTACGGAAGGTTTTGATAGAGGTAAGAAGTTCACGGACTACCGACATTTGAAGTCATTACAAGAATACGTGCTAATTTCTCAAGACACGATGAGTGTGGAATGTTTTCGCCGCAACGAAGAAGGACGCTGGGAGCTTTACCCTTATGAGAAAGGGGAAGAGGTGCATTTAGCTAGTGTTGATTTTCGGTGTGCGATCGCCACAATATATGAAGATGTAGTTTTGCCAGACGTGAATTGATAAGCAACTCATCCCATCAAGATGACATTATCAAGTACATGAATCACACCGTTGTCTGCTTCGATATCCGCAGCAATCACTGTCGCATTTTTCACTTCAAAGTTATCAGATATATTAATTCGGATTTCGGAACCTTCCACTGAAGTTAGAGAACGAACATTTACCAAATCCGCTTGCATCAACTTTCCGGGTACGACGTGATATTTGAGAATGCGTGCAAGTTGTGGAGGATTTTGGACGAGGGTGTGAACGGTTCCGGGAGGAAGCTTGGCAAAAGCATCATCGGTCGGAGCAAAAACGGTAAATGGACCAGGACTTTTCAAAACTTCAACTAGTCCCGCAGCTTTCACAGCAGCTACAAGAGTGGTAAATCCATCGGCACTGACAGCAATATCAACTATATCTGGCATTTGTTTTAACCTTTGCTTTACTCACATTTTGCATCTGACGTGCCCGTATAGCCTCACCCCGCAAGGGTGGGGCTATACGGGCAAAGCCTGTCTACGCAGGCTAAAAACCAAAGTCTGCCTACGCAGGCTAAAAATTTCCCCAACACCGTTATGTTTATTGAACATTTACCGATAATCTTCGCGCTGAATATCGCGTAATCTCGCTTCTGGACGTTGGAAACGGTCTAACTGAGACTCAAAAAATCGGCGGTTTGCCATCAGATGTTCTGGGTTGGGGTCATCTAACGGATAAAGTAATGCTTGGCGTAATGCTTGAATTACGGCTGATGTGACGCAATACATCGAACGCTGAAAGCTAATTCCTAGTTGAATCAGCGTGTCATCTTCACCGCGACAGTGCTGTTTATAGTATTCCACCAAGTAGTCAGGCAAGAAATGTAGCATATCTTGCATCAAAAGTGTCGGTGGAATACCCGCTGTCCCGACTGGGAAGACATCTGCATAAAGAATCCCGAAGTGAAAGTCTTTTTGGTCTTCAGGAACTTGTTTAGCTTGAGCGTTATAAGATTTAGTGCCTCGGAAGGGTGCAGTACGATAAAATACCGCTTCTACGTAAGGGAGAGCCGCTTCATACAACCAGGTAAAGCCTTTGGATTTAGGGATAATTTCGTAGCATTCACCGTCAATATATACATGATGATAAATTGGGCGTCCGGCGATCGCAAAAATTCCATTCACCAAAAAATTCATCGCTTCCGGCACGCTTGTTATTTTACCTTCATCGTAAAGGTCTGACATCTCAAAGAACACCGGCGCCATCACTTCCCAAAATAAGCCGAGGTTAGAGTAGTAAGATAGTTGCCGCACTTGCTCAATGAACATATCCGGAAACATTTTATACAGCCCCAACATTACCGGATTTTTTTTAAAGTAAGCTTTAATTGCGCGATCGGCATTTGCTTTATACTCATCGGTATCTAAGTATGGGTCAAACTGTCCACCCATACCCCGATGCCAAAGCATCGCTTGCATACAAGCTTCGGCAAATTCCATATTGATGCGATCGTGCCAAAGATGATGTAATAGTTTGGGTAGCTTTTTATTTACCTCACCCTTCTCCATAAACTCTAGCAATTCAGGATGCGCTGTAGCTTCTCCACGCCAAATGCGAATATCAGCGTCATCACCTGCATAATGATTGTGTAGTTCCAAATACTCTTTGGGCAAAAAGTATTTGAAGAAGGGCACAGGATCGAGAAAAACTCGTTCGGCAATATAAAGTAAGTCGCGCCAGTAAAAGTCCATCGGCACAGCATACGCTTTATAGATGCCGATGATTTGCATCAAGTTTTCTGGCGTATCTGGAAGCATTGCACCACCTGCTTCTAAGCGGTGAATTATTTCGGAAAATTTATGTTGAGATGGGGGAAGTTTGGTTAGGGTTTGGATCATGGGAGGGATTAGGGATTAGGGGTTAGAGACTTTAGCCTTTGAGGTGTTGCCGCTCAAAGTCATTAGCTAAGTTATTTAGAGTAGGAATCGCTGACACCATCGTTGTGACTGTCTGTTCGCTCCAACGGACAAGCCAAGCGGGTTGTACTCCCAGAATGAAAATCAAAGTTGCTAAAATGAGGGCAGGTATTCTTTCATTAGCTTTAACTTTGGGGAAATTGGCGATCGCATTATCCAATTTTCCGAAACAAGTCCGATTAAGCAAAATCACAAAGTACACTGCTGTTAAACCGGTTCCCACTACACATAACAAAGTTGGGATAGGAAACTCTGCATAACTGCCTTGAAATACGAGAAATTCTGCGATAAATCCAGCCATACCCGGAATTCCCGCACTCGCCATTCCGCTGAGAATCAATAAAGCGCTGATGCTTGGTAATCC
Organism: Spirirestis rafaelensis WJT71-NPBG6; assembly: GCA_019359015.1. GTDB lineage: Bacteria > Cyanobacteriota > Cyanobacteriia > Cyanobacteriales > Nostocaceae > Hassallia > Hassallia rafaelensis. The sequence continues at coordinate 106,557 of JAHHID010000003.1, read as the reverse complement.
GCGAATCGGGTTTAGCAGTCCATTCAGGACATTTAAATCACGGGTGCCGATTTTCTCTTCAATTACGCCGACCAAATTAAACAAAATTGCCAGAATCAAACCGTGGGCGACCATTTGCGATACAGCACCAACTAAACTTAATGATGTGTGCGCTGCACCACCTAACAAAACGTAGCCCATGTGACCAATTGAACTATATGCTACCATCCGCTTGATGTCTTTTTGAGCGATCGCCGCTGCTGCTCCATAAAGTACACTGACAGTTGCCCAAATCGCCAACCAAGGAGCCAATTTTGCCCAAGCTTCAGGGAAAAGCCCTAAGCCAAACCGGAAAATACCGTAAGTGCCGAGTTTCGCTAATACACCTCCTAATAGCATCGCTACAGGTGCGGAAGCTGCAACATAAGTATCGGGTAGCCAGGTATGCAATGGTACGAGGGGAATTTTGATGCCAAATCCCACCAGCAGTAGACTGAGCAGGACAATTTGTAATCCCAAAGGTAACATTTGTCCCATCAAGGATTCGTAAGCAAAGCTGGTAGCATGACTTAACCAGACTAAACCCAAGAATGCTGCTAAAATCAAGATTCCTGAAAGAGCGGTGTAGAGCAAAAACTTCGTTGCTGCGTAACTGCGCTTGTCACCCCCCCAAATCGAAATTAATAAATAGAAGGGGACTAACTCCAGTTCGTAGAACAAAAAGAACAGTAGTAAGTTTTGAGCGACAAATGCACCCGCAACGCCACCACTAATTAGGAGAATCATCGAGTAAAATAATCGCGGACGCTCAGTATCTTCGTGGCTGCTGTAAATAGCAATCCAACTAATCAAGCTATTCAATGCAACCATTACCAAGGAAATACCGTCTACTCCGAGTTGGTAATTTAATCCTAAGGTTTCAATCCAAGGTAGGTATTCTGTAAGTTGGAATCCTGGCTGATGGATATCAAACTGAGCCATTACCCAGAATGTCCACAACAGCATTGCTCCAGTAATTAGCAATGCGCTCAACCGAATTTGCCGCGAGGAAACGTTTTTTGGCAGAAATCCGATAATCGCCGCACCGAGTATTGGTATCCAAATTAATGTACTTAGCATAGGAAGAAGGGGACAAGGGGGACAAGGGGACAAGGAGACAAGGGGGAAGGGATAGGAAAAAATCTTTCTTTACCTATTAGACATAGGCGTGAAAATTAACTATGCGTTAGCCAAAACCCTTTGTAGAGACGCGATTTATCGCGTCTTCAGGTCATTTGCAACAGATGTCTATTGCAAGAAATCTATTGTGATATTAAAGTCTGAAGAATTTGCTTTAAGTCAGGCACAAATGAGAGGATGACAAAAACAGCGATCGCACCGATACAGATGGCGATAGTCAAGGCATAAGTTTGGGTTTTGCCTGAGTTGCCATATTTGAGGACTTCACCACCAAATATCGAAGCAAGTCCGACAAGATTCACCAATCCATCGATGAGATAGCGATCGCCCCAATCAACGATGCGCGAAAATATATCTACACCACCCACAACACTAGAGCGATAGAGATTTGGTGTATAAAAATCGTAGGCGAACAAATCTTGCAAACCTTTCCAGGGCAACCGAATCGGTTTTTGGATGAAGTTAGTTAAGTATATAATGCCACCAATACTTAAACCAAAGATGCTAGACCAAGTAAGCAGCAATGCAACATCTTGATTCAATGTCGCCCATTTGGGGAGAAGAGACAAACTTTGGAGAATCATCGGGATATGAAGTGTAAAGCCTGCTAACGCCGTCATGGGTAAGATTACAGCCCACAGAGGTTCAGGCGATCGCTCGGTCATTTGCGTCGGCTTATTCCCAAAAATCAGACCGAATACGCGAACCAAGCTAAAGGCAGTCAAAGTGTTAATTAGCAGTACCAGCCCCACCAGTAAAGGCTGAGTATTCCACAACCCATCTGCTAGTTTCAACATCGCCCAGAATCCACCAAGGGGAGGCATTGCAATTAGTCCCAAGATACCAGCAACAAAGGAAAGTCCGGTAACTGGACGACGCTTCCAAAGCCCACCTAACTGAGTTACATCCTGAGTTACGCAGTTGAGAATAATTGAGCCGCAACTAGCTACCAAAGTTGCCATTGCTACAGCATGAGCTAGTACAATCAACAAAGCCGCTTCAATTTGCTGAGAACCAACGGCTATGAAGACAAGACCCATGTAAGCGCTGACGAGATATGAGAGAGTACGTTTAATATCAATTTGGGCGATCGCAATTAATGTTGCACCAATCGCAGTGATTGCCCCGATAGCGATCGTCATTGTCATTGCCCACGGAGAAAGTGCGATTACAGGCTCTAGTTTTACCAGCACCCAAGCTCCAGTCGCCACCACCACAGAATTCCGCAATATTGTACTGGGAATTGGACCTTCCATCGCCTCATCTAACCACAAATGCAACGGAAACTGAGCGCATTTACCCATCGGTCCTGCAATCAGCGCCAAACTTACCAGCGCTGCTACTTTTGGATCAACTTCAGCCGTTTCTGCCCACTCTGCTAACTCCCGAAAGTCCCAAGTACCAGCTAGGGGATAAAGCGCCAATACACCCATTAAGAGAAATAAGTCACCCACACGCTTGGTGAGGAATGCATCCCGCGCTCCTGTAACCACCAAAGACTGATTGAACCAGAAACCAATCAGCAGGTAAGTTCCTAAAGTCAGGATTTCTAGGATAATGTAGCTGAAGAACAGGGAATTGCACAGAACTAAGCTACACATCCCTGCTTCAAACATTGCCAGGAGAACATAAAAGCGTGCCCAACCCCAATCCATCTCCAGATACCCGATCGCATAAAATTGTGCGAGCAAGTTCAGCCCTGTAACCAAAATGCAGGCTCCCAAGCTGAGAGATGAGATTTCTAAGGGAATTGTTAAATTTAACCCTGCAACTTGCAGCCAAGAGATAAACTCATATTGAGCAGGTTGGTTCCACAGATAAGAAAATGCCAAAACACTGTGGACAAACGCCACCAAAGTCACGATTAAGTTGAAATATCCTGCGGGTCTGGGTCCTGTGCGACGAGTAATCGACGGAAACCAAAGCGCCGACAAAAACATGCCAATTAAGGCATAGCACGGTATTAACCAAGCAGTTTGAGTAAGAAGTTGAGCCATCCGTTCTATCCTGACACGATCACACTATAAATAGATTTTAATCTATGATTATCATTAAATACATCAATAATAATCTATGCCTATGAAAGTAGCTTACCGTTTAAGTCGGAAGAACGTAAGAGCTAAATCATCAAAAAATCTTTGGGAGTGGTGCGAGATTTATCTATGGATCTATTTGCGTAAGATGTAACTTTTGTCAAGTGTCAAAAAAGCTCAATTTCTGGAATTTGCTATCTCCTAATTAGGGACTAGGGGCTGGGGATTAGGATTAGGAAAGAACTTCTTTACAATGCTGCGGGGTGCGGGAGAGGGAAACAGAGCTTGAAATGCAGACTGGCGATCGCTAACCGATTCTGGAGCATAATCCCAAAGGCTTTCGTAGTAAAAGAAAGTTACGCCTAAACCTCGTTGTTGAGCTGCTCGCACTTGCGATTGAATTTGTGCGATCGGAACTCGGCGATTTCTCAACCCCGCCATAATACCAATTCCGGTGGTAATTATCTGTTGTGTTTCCTGAATTTCTGGACGGGTAATGTTTGCGATAAAACTTGGCAAGTCCTGACGATAAACTTGCATAATTAGTTCGTCTACAATATTCAACCTTACCCAACCGAGCCAATCTTGCAGATGTAACTTATATGCAAAGTCGTAATAATTGGGGGAAACAGAGAAAATCGCATTCGGTTTTCTTGCTTTCACAGCTTGGTTGAGTTGTATCATGAATACTGTGATTTTATTTGCCCGCCAGCGCACCCATGCTTCATCTTGAAAATTCGTTGGAGGATTATTCTTAGTTTCTTGAGTATATAAAGCTACTGTATATTTATCGTAGCCAAATTCGCTGGGCAAACTCATGTGATCGTCAAACTGAATTCCATCAACATCATACTGAGTGACAATTTCTAACACGAGGTTGGTGATAAATTGTTGCACTTCTGGAAGAAAAGGATTGAGCCACACAACTTCACCGGCGGCGCTAATCGAAGTTTTGCTACCATCCCGCTTTTGCGTAAGCCAATTAGGACGATTTAATGCTAGTTCTGAAGTTGGGGGAGCCATGAAACCAAACTCAAACCAAGGAATCGCAAGTAACCCTTGCCGATGAGCTTGAGTAATTACATCTGCAAGAATATCTTGTCCCTCAGAACCTCTATCAAAAAAGGGGATACCGATTTTTTTGGCTACGGCGCTGGGATACGATGTATAACCAGAATTCCATACTACAGGATAGATTGTATTGAAGTTGAGCCGCCTTAATTGAGTGATAGCATTCTGCACTTTCAAGCGATTTTTCAGGGTGTTAAAATCATTAGTAGTCAGCCAAACTCCACGAATCTCCTGACGGGGTTGTTGCGCGTAGACGGGGAGCGGACCTGAGTCTGACATCGCTTGCAGGCTATTTATGTGAAATGCCGTAATAAATGATACTAAAAAAAATACTGGCAACAAACATTGAATCGAACGCCGCCAACCTGAAGGAATTATACGTAATTTCATTTTTGAATGATAAGTTAATTACTTCTACAGGCTCGCGCCTATTTTTTTGATGGAAACAAAAGCGGTAATTCCGATAACTTTTACTCAGAACTCCCTGTGTGTATCCATACCATTTTTCAATTCATCCGTAAATAGCTTTGTGAAAATATTCAGTTGTTAGGTGAATCACTTGATATACAGGTAATTGGGAACGCGGTAATCAAAGAAAACCATTACTTTATTACCGACCTCATAAATAATGCAAATGTTCCAACGAATCGGATTTTATGCGATCGCTACACTAAATTAGTGTCATAGTTGCTATTTCTAATAAAAACTATATTTATCCGGAAAAATATTTATAATTTTAGAGATTTAAGTTAAATTAAATACAATTACATTGCTCTGTGAATATGTGATAATTCGTGGAATGTGAGTTATGAGCGATCGCACTCTCACCACCGCATCAATCTTTCGGTACTAACGCAATTCGATATCCAAGAGCATCCAAAAACTCAATCAAAGTATAAATTTCAGTTCCGCAACTTTCTGACAGCATCTTATCAAGCTGTTCATAATGCTGTTTAGCTTCTTCTGAGAGATTATCTGACAGCAAACGCGCATCAACCACATTTTTTAATGCCGATCGCAGCAGTTCAGGTTCACGACCTTCTTGCTCTAATTCCAAAAAAGTCTCAAGATAACCAGCAGCTTCTTGAGGATCTTTGAGAGACGAAATCAGGTATTCTTTATAACTTATTCTTTTATATACTGTCATAGGTAGGAATTGTACTGAATAATACATTTATAATACATAATAGAAAAATAAACCCGGTAAAACAAATGGACTCGTCTGACATAGTTACACAACAAAGCTATAGTTCCCAGTTGATTGACTTTGAAGCAGGTGTGTTAAGTTTCCTAGCACAACAGGGTTTACCGACTAATTCCGTATTAGTTCCGGTAAATGAGCGTGTAACTGTTTTTAAGAATCTCGCGGATGTACTCTCAAAGATTAATGACGAACAGAAGCCTCGTTCTGTCTACATATCTAAATATGTTGCTGCTGTCGCATCGGGCTTATTTGATGCAGCATTAAATTACTTGTGGGATGAAACAATTTTAGAGTTAAGAAAGCGGGTATCTCAATATGATATTTCATATTTTTATGATAATGCTGTAAATAGTCCAGAAAAACGTAAAAATCTTAATTCAGAAGATGACATAGTTAAAGTTAATGATAGTGAGCTAATTGAGGGAGGTAGAAAAATAGGCTTGATTTCCGAGATTGGATATAAGCACCTAGATACTATCAGATATATGCGTAATTGGGTGAGTTCTGCCCACCCAAACCAAAATGAAATTACAGGTTTACAACTTATTTCTTGGCTAGAAACTTGTATTCGAGAAGTTATCTCTTTGCCTCTGTCTAATGGAACTATAGAAATACAGAAGTTTCTCAAGAACCTAAAGAAGAATAATATTTCTGAATTAGATGCAAGAAATATAGCAGGATTCTTTTTAGAACTAACCCAAGAACAAACGAATAATTTAGCATCAGGATTATTCGGAATATATACTCGCTCAGATACAACACCGCAAACGAGGCAAAATCTTCATAGGCTACTACCTTATTTATGGGATAAAGTTGATGAGCAAGCACGTCAACAATTTGGCATTAAGTATGGTAGGTTTGTTGCAAATAATGACCAAGCAGAAGCAAGGCTTGCCCTTGAATTTCTAGAACTTGTTTCAGGAAAATCATATATTCCCGAAACTCTTCTAGCGGCTGAAATCGATACTGCAATTGATAACTTACTTAATGCTCATCAAGGGTGGGATAATTTCGCTAATGAGCCACCATTTGCAAAAGTATTAGACACACTTATTAATGAAAGGGGACAGGTTCCTCTTCAGATACGTGAAAAGTATGTTTTCGGGCTGGTACAAGTTTTTCTGACTAATGGAAATGGAACTTCCCACAATGCTCAAACTATCTATTCCTCTATGATTGAACGCTTTAATACAACTCAAGCGGTTATGGCAATTTTGTCTTTCAATAACACGATAATCGCTAGTAGACTTCAACATAGTCTATGTCAGAAAAAATATCGTGAACTTTTAGAAATGATGAAATTAAAAGTTTCTGCTCCAGTGGTCAAGGAACTAATAGATGAAATTGAAAATTACAAAGGTCCGCTGCACAAGTTGAAAGAGCAGTCAAATTTCAAGAGGAAAGTTGATAATATGCGAAAAATAATTTGGGAAGGAAAGTGAATATATGTGGGGTGCGTTAGGCTGTCGCTAACGCACCGTATGCCCAAACAACTCTTTGCTTTGCGCCTTTGCGACTCTGCGATTTGCTTAATTCCCTTCCCGCAGCTTATCCAACACACTTCGATCTTCTAAAGTTGAAGTATCGCCCGATACCTCCTGACCCGCAGCTAAATTTCGCAGCAATCGCCGCATAATCTTACCCGATCGCGTCTTCGGCAAAGCATCAGTAAAGCGAATTTCTCCAGGACGAGCGATCGCGCCAATTTCTTTGACAACGTGCTTTTTCAATTCCTTACTCAATTCCTCACTCGCCTGAAAACTGCCTTCCAAAGTAACAAAAGCAACAACTTCCTCACCTTTGAGTTCATCCGGCTTACCCACCACCGCAGCTTCAGCAACCGCCGGATGAGACACCAACGCCGATTCTACCTCCATCGTCCCTAAACGATGCCCTGAAACATTTAGCACATCATCTACTCGTCCCATTACCCAGAAATACCCATCTTCATCCTGCCGCGCTCCATCGCCAGCAAAGTAGATATAATTGCCATCTTTGGGGGGGATGTGTTCCCAATAAGTGCGGCGGAAGCGTTCTGGGTCGCCGTATACAGTCCGCATCATACCGGGCCAAGGATAACGCACCGCTAAATAGCCGCCTTCGTTATTTGGTACAGAATTGCCTTCTAAATCTACAACATCCGCAATAATTCCGGGGAAGGGACAAGTTGCAGAACCGGGTTTAGTGGGAATTGCTCCTGGCAACGGCGTAATCATAATACCGCCTGTTTCCGTTTGCCACCAGGTATCAACAATTGGACAGCGTTCCCCGCCTATTATGTTATAGTACCACATCCAAGCTTCGGGGTTAATCGGTTCGCCAACAGTTCCCAGCAACCGCAGCGAAGACATATTTCGCGCTTTCGGCAAATGTTCGCCCATTTTGATAAAAGCACGAATTGCCGTAGGTGCAGTATAAAAAATGTTTACACCGTGCTTTTCGATAATGTCCCAGAAACACCCAGGATTTGAAGCACGCGGCGCACCTTCATACATCACGCTGGTTGCACCATTGGAAAGGGGACCATACACAATATAACTGTGTCCCGTAATCCAACCGACATCAGCAGTACACCAATATACATCAGTATCTTGCAAGTCGAAAATCCATTTTGTGGTGATGTGGGTGTATAAGTTATAACCAGCAGTTGTATGCACAACGCCTTTCGGTTTGCCAGTACTGCCAGAAGTGTAAAGGATAAACAGCATATCTTCGCTGTCCATCGGTTCGGCAGGACAATCGGCTGATGCACCTTTTTGCAAATCGTGCCACCAGTGGTCGCGTCCTCCTAACTGCATATAAATATCTTGCCCGGTACGCTTGACAACGAGGACGTTTTGCACGCTGGGAGCAGCACCATCAGCTAAAGCTTTGTCTACTTGTTCTTTGAGAGGAACGATCGCATCTTTTCGCCAACCACCATCAGCTGTGATTACTAACTTTGCTTGAGCATCAATCAGGCGATCGCGTAAAGCCTCGGCACTGAAACCACCAAAAACGACGCTGTGAGGTGCGCCAATTCTCGCACAAGCTAACATTGCGATCGCAGCTTCGGGTATCATTGGCATGTAAATACCAACGCGATCGCCTTTTTCTACCCCCAACTGCTTGAGGACATTTGCAAACTGGCAAACTTCTCGATGTAGTTGCGCGTAGGTGAGAGTGCGCGAGTCTCCTGGTTCTCCTTCCCAAATCAGTGCAGCTTTATTTTTGCGCCAAGTGGTGAGGTGTCTGTCAAGACAGTTGTAAGAAATATTAATTTTACCGCCAACGAACCACTTCGCGAAAGGTGGTTGCCAATCTAGCACGGTGTCCCATTTTTGGAACCAGTGCAACTCTTTTTCGGCTAGTTCAGCCCAAAATGCTTGCGGATCTGCCTTAGCTTTGTCGTAGAGACGCTGATAGTCTTCTAGAGTTTTGATATGAGCATTTTGGGAAAACTCAGTTGGTGGATGAAATAAACGCTTCTCTTGGAGGATTGATTCTATGGTGGGTTGAGACATAACGCGATCGCTAATTAATATTGTTACTGCAAACTATTCTGTATGCAGATTTGCTAAAAGTGTTTTGATTTTCGTAAAGATAAGCGGAAATTGCAAGGTTACTTAGTACAGTTTTGCGTAAAAGCGTAGCGTTTTTAAATGTAGGGGGATGCAATCGCATTGTATCGCGATGCAATCGCATTGTATTGGGATGCAATCGCATTGTATTGGGATGCGATCGCATTGTATCGAGATGCAATCGCATTGTATCGAGATGCGATCGCATTGTATCGAGATGCGATCGCTCTCGTTTAATATAAAAACATAAACATTTCCGAAATTACCGCAGTCAAGCTGGTAGTATCCTGTGTAATTGCGCTTTACGAAAGTAGCTTATGGAACCGTTAACCGCTGGAGCGATCGCAACCCTTGCTTTTACCAAAGCATTTGAAAAGACCATAGAGAAATTGACGGAAGCAACTCTCACCAAAATCAATGATTTGCGGAAAAAGATTTGGCTGAAGTTGCGCGGAAACTTAAAAGCAGAAACTGCTCTTGCCGCAGCAGAAAAAGGCTCGAAACCAGATTTAGAAACGGTTACAGCTTACCTCAAGCAAGCAATGGATTACGATAACCAATTTGCCCAAGAGGTGCAAACCCTTGCCAAAGAGATACAGCAAGAAATCAACATCGGCAAGATTCAAGGGCAGAATCTCCAAAATGTTTACGGTGGAGAAGCTGAACAAAATAATGCTAACAACACTAATGCCCCAGTAATTCAAGGTGGTAGCGGTCACAATATCACATTCAACTGACTACAGACACCCGAACGGGAACGGGCATTAAATCCCATATATAATATTCCTAATCGAAGCGTCGCTAACTTTGTTGGACGACAGCAGGAACTCACGACGCTGCATCAAAAATTGCAACAACCTGGTACTGTAGCAATTTCAGCAATAGCGGGTATGGGTGGAATCGGCAAAACCGAATTGGCAACGCAATACGCCCTACAATATCAACAAGATTATCCTGGGGGTATTTGCTGGTTAAATGCGAAGAAATCGAATTTGGCAGCGGAGATATTAGAGATTGTCCAGTTATACATGCAGGAAGTACCGCAAAAACTGGGAGAAAGACCGCTGAATCTCCAAGAACAGGTAGCTTGGTGTTGGCAAAACTGGCAACCAGCAGAAAAGCTAGTGTTGGTAGTATTAGATGATGTGACTGATGGAAATTGGGAAAGTTGTCAAAGGCTACTACCAACAACTAACCGCTTCCGCGTATTGCTGACAACCCGCTTGCGAAACCTCGACAATGTGCAGGAATTACCTCTGGATGTACTACCGCTAGATAAAGCTTTGGAATTGCTGACATTAAATGGTGAAAAACGAGTTGATGCCAAAAAATTGTGTCAGTGGTTGGGATATCTGCCCTTGGGGTTGCAATTAGTACGACGGTATTTAGACGAAGATCCAGATTTATCTCTAGCAGAGATGTTACAAAGGCTGCGATCGCAGCGACTGGAAGACGAAGCAATAAACTTCTCAACGCGAGGGTTGAAAGCTGCATTTGAATTAAGCTGGCAACAACTCAACCCGATAACGCAGCGTGTGGGAGCGTATTTGAGTTTATTTGCCCCAGATGTTATTTCTTGGAAATGGGTAGAATCTGCAACTGATTTGCTTAATTGTACAGAGTCAGACATTAACGAAGCCAAAAAGCAACTTTACAAGCGTTATTTAATTGAAAGGCTGCAAGACAAACAAGCTTGCTACAAAATACATCCTTTAATTCGGGAATTTCTCAAGGCAAAGTTAGCAGCATTAGAAAACACAGATGACTTACGAAGAAATTTTGCGGCTGTATTTATAAAAATTGCCCAGGAAATACCCGACACACCCACTGTTGAGGACATCAAGTCCGTGCAAGATGCCATACCCCATTTAACAGAAGTGGCACAAAATCTCACTGATGCGGTGAGTGATGAAGATTTAATTTGGGTTTTCGTCGGTTTGGGCAGATTCTATAAAGGACAGGGTTTGTATGCGATCGCAGAACCTTGGTACAAGCAATGTGTAGAAGTAGTCAAAACCCGTTTGCGAGAAGAACATCCCTCGGTTGCCACCAGCTTGAACAACTTGGCACTACTCTACTATTCCCAAGGACGCTACAGTGATGCCGAACCGCTTTATATCTAAGCTTTAGCACTTTCTAAACGCCTCCTGGGAGAAGAACATCCCTCGGTTGCCACCAGCTTGAACAACTTGGCACTACTCTACGATTCACAAGGACGCTACAGTGATGCCGAACCGCTTTTAATCCAAGCTTTAGCACTTTCTAAACGCCTGCTGGGAGAAGAACATCCCCATGTTGCCATGAGCTTGAACAACTTGGCAGGACTCTACAAATCCCAAGGACGCTACAGTGATGCCGAACCGCTTTTAATCCAAGCTTTAGCACTTTCTAAACGCCTGCTGGGAGAAGAACATCCCCATGTTGCCATGAGCTTGAACAACTTGGCAGGACTCTACAAATCCCAAGGACGCTACAGTGATGCCGAACCGCTTTTAATCCAAGCTTTAGCACTTTCTAAACGCCTGCTGGGAGAAGAACATCCCCATGTTGCCATGAGCTTGAACAACTTGGCACTACTCTACAAATCCCAAGGACGCTACAGTGAAGCCGAACCGCTTTTAATCCAAGCTTTAGCACTTTCTAAACGCCTGCTGGGAGAAGAACATCCCCATGTTGCCATGAGCTTGAACAACTTGGCAGGACTCTACAAATCCCAAGGACGCTACAGTGATGCCGAACCGCTTTTAATCCAAGCTTTAGCACTTTCTAAACGCCTGCTGGGAGAAGAACATCCCTCGGTTGCCATGAGCTTGAACAACTTGGCAGGACTCTACGATTCCCAAGGACGCTACAGTGAAGCCGAACCGCTTTTAATCCAAGCTTTAGCACTTTCTAAACGCCTGCTGGGAGAAGAACATCCCTCGGTTGCCATGAGCTTGAACAACTTGGCACTACTCTACAATTCCCAAGGACACTACAGTGAAGCCGAACCGCTTTTAATCCAAGCTTTAGCACTGTATGAGCGGGTTTTGGGGGTTAATCATCCAAATACAGTTACTGTGCGTGAAAATTTGGCAAATTTACGGGCTGAGATAAGTGCTAGTCATGAAAATGTCACAAATTCCTCGACTGAGGAAAAGACTAGCAATTCCTGGCTGGGGAGGCTTATGGGGTTTTTATGGGGGTAGCCGCTACGCGAAATGCCAAATTCAAACTTGGTAAGCCGCGCATTCTATGATTTTATAAGGCTCATGGTTGAGGGTTCATATCAAGCCCGATTGATATCATGTCCGCTTGATTACTTGCTAAACCCGCAGAACCCCACCCCGTCAAAGCTTTGCTTTGTCTCCCCTCCCCGCAACCGGCTACCGTGTACACACAAATCGGAGTTACTTTGAGATCCGGGTTTTACCCCCCTTAATCCCCCCTTGGAAAGGGGGGAAACAAGAGATTCTTGTCCCCTCCCCTTTACAAGGGGAGGGTTAGGGTGGGGTAATTCAAGGACTGGTAGTGATTCGATAACTTGTGTGTACACCGTAGCCGCAAGCGGGGAGGGGATTAAGGGGTAGGGTGCAACGACTGTGAGAATCATAACTAATTATCCGGACTTGATATGAAGTATTATTATTAAAGCTCACGCAGAGCCGCTCCAAGGGCAGAGAGTTTTACAAGCTTTTTACGATAACTAATGATATTAAGGCTCATTGTAGAGGTTCTGAGGCTCATCCTTAGGTAATTTTACCAATAAATGCGCCCAAATTGCCAGTTTAGTCACTTGACATCCGCCATAACTAAGTAGAGTTTTGCGTAAAAGCGCAGCGTTTTTAAATGCAAGGGCATGCATTGGCATTGCATCGGCATGCATTGGCATTGCATCGGCATGCATTAACATTGCATCGGCATGCATTAACATTGCATCGGCATGCATTGGCATTGCATCGGCATGCATTAACATTGCATCGGCATGCATTAAGATTGCATCGGCATGCATTAACATTGCAGGGTATTGCCAAATTTAAGAAAGCGATCATCGTATTAATGAAATACTGTACTAATACCGTTTTTATAGATGCGTCTAATTAGCCCACGCAGGTGGGCTTTGTTCGTATAGCCCCAGGCTTCCAGCCTGAGGGTAAATAAAGCGCAACTCACAATGAACAACGTTAAAATATATTTTTTTTAAACGGAAATCTTTTTTGGCAACAAATCGGTATAAATTTATAATAGAGCTTTTGTTACTGAAATTAGGGCATCGTTTGCAAGCAAAAGAGATTAAGGAGAAGCTAAAGTCTCTCATTGAACAAGCCTCATCGCTAGACCCCAATTTAGCGAGAAGATTAGATGAAATTAATCGTTGGGTAAAAGATATCAAAGTTGGTTCGCTGACAGCTAAACCATTTGTCGTTGCTTTTCTCTTGGAAGTAATTGCAGATTCTACTGTTTGGTTGGTGATTCAATCTTTACCTACTGAAGAAGAACAACAAGCAAAGTTCGCGCAAATGACACCTACTGAGAGATATTGGTATCAGTATCTTTTTCCAAAATGGCTAAATGAAACAGATCCAAAGTTTGGTATTTGGCGACAAAAATTAATGGCGGGGGAGTTTAATCAGGCTGATAATGATATCATTAAATGTATAGCTAAAGATATTGTCCGTCGAGAGGGAAGTTTTTGGCAGCGCTATATTGCCGACCTTTCTATGGCAACAGATTTAATTATCAGCAACAGTCAACAGAAACCACTTTGTATTCAAGTTACCAGCGTCTCAGAAGAATTGAATCACCACAAGTATCAATATTGGAAAAATACACTTGTATTGTGGGAAATAGAGAGAGGACTGTTCTTCAGTTACAATCCAGCAGAAGCTAATTTTCTCAACCAATTAGTTAACGTGGCACTATATAACAGTGCTTATCTTTCTGGTGGAAAATATTTAAAATTTTATTAATTTTTTTCTAGATATAATAATCACGAATATCATGATTTATGCCTAACCAACAAGAAACTAACAGCAGCCAACAACTAGATAGATTTTCCGAAGCTTTAGCTACAGCCAGAAACATGCAGCAGGATTGGCTAAATTATGGAATTGATTTTGTCCATTTTTACGTTGAAGATGTAGATGGAGATTGGTTAGAAAGGTGGGGAGAAGAATCAATTTTAGATTCGCTCAAAGAATTTTTGGTAAGTGATGATGATGTAGCTGTGAGGGTGAGGCAGATATTAGGAGAACGTTCTTTATTTGATGTTGCAGTCAATTTAGAAGAATGTCTTAGCCTGAGCGAAGAAAATGACAGATTATATGCTGTAATAAATCTCTTAGCTGGTAGGGAGAATAATTATGATGCAAGTCGTGAAATAGATGATATTGAATTATTGAATTTAGCAAAGAATCTGCTGAAAAAGTTAGCAGAAATTTTGTAATATTTGGAATTTAGATCACAAAGACGCGATTTATCGCGTCTCTTGCCTTAACACCAACCGTATTGGAATTACTTAGGACTTACGCAAAAATAATTGAAAAGCCTATTATTCCGTAGCAGTAATTCATGAATTACCGCTACTTACGACATATTTTGCGTAAGTCCTGTTGCTATTTGATCGCAAAAGTTAGATCAGCCTTATTTGTGGGAACAATAAGTTTGTTGAAAGCTTTAGGCAAATAAGGCAAAAACATTAATGGCTGAAACTAAAGAACTGTTAAATCCCTCTGTCGAGCAGTTGGTTAAGGAGATTGTAGCGGTTAATCACGCTTGGAAAGTTGCTTGCGAACTCTTTGGAGAAAATTCGCCCTTATCTACTTCCTCGCGAGATTTGAAAACGTGTTTGCAGGTGCGGTTGTTAAGAAGCTATGCACCGACACAAGTTTATTTAATTGAAGATAAACAGGCAGAAGGTGAAGCGCTTTACAGCTTACACCTGCGAGAACCTATAGGCAACCGTTTGTATGCAGAACATCTTCCTGTGCGAGTGGCTTATCAGGTTCTCACCGATAAAGAATTGAAGCAATTTAGCAAACAATAATTAAGAGTAACCACAAGGGGTGTTGCGTGAATTTAGCACAAATTTGGGGCATAGTTTGGCAGAACGAGCCTTTTCATTGGGCAACTGCCATTGTATTATTTGTGGCAATTATTGTTGAGCTTTACACACTATGGCAGTATTGGTATTCAGAATGCGGCACAACTAAAGCGGCGATTCAGTTTTTAATTGATAAGCAAAAGGCTAAAAATGTCAAGCCTTTAGATAAGATTCGTCCCTGGTTAAAAGAGTATCTGCAAACCGACGATCCAAGCAGATTCAAGCAACAAGATAGCAAATTCATACTTATAAATTATCCAGTTGTTTTAGCGCGTCCAATACCTCGTAGTTCTCTGCGTTTCGTAACTACCTTGTGTACTGCAATTGGTGTTTTGGGAACATTTTATGGTATTCAACAGGGGTTACAAGGAATCAATTTAGATACAACAAGTTCCCAGCAGTTAATGAGTTCTAGTAAGGAATTATTGGTGGGAATGAAAACAGCTTTCTCCACTTCTTTAATGGGACTTGGTTCTGGTAGCTTGTTCACTATAATTTTGTTTATATGTGATTCGCTACGTCAGAAACGGCGTGATGATTTAAGACAAAAGTTGAAAGCGATCGCCACTTTAGAGACAGCAGACAACGCTAACCGTGAAATAGCACAAGTTCTTAACCTTGTAGCAGATAAGTTTACACAGATAAACTTGAGTGCTGAAACTATTGGTGAAGCTGTAGGAAAGCAGATGCAGTCAGTTATTGTACCAACACTGCGAAATATCTTTCAAGAACAGAAAAAACTTAGAGAACTTCAACAAAATCAAGGACAAAGAGTTTTAGAAGAACTTATTAAAGATTTGCGAATTGAGCTATTTGAACCGATAGGCGATCGCCTAGATAAAAGTGCAGAATTAACTCAGCAAGCTTCCGAAGCTGTGCTAACTCTCCACAAAGATTTGGCAAGTTCCATCGTCACAATTCAAAACTTTCAAAAAGATACTTTAGTTAGCCTCCAAGACTTCGCTAATAATCTCAAACAAACTTTGAGTCAATTTCAAACAGATACAAAAGGCGTTTTAGAACAAACTGCTCACGATATTAATCGAGCTATCGACCAAAGTATTCAAGGAATGACAGTTCAACAAAGTGCTTTTGAAGCAAGTGCAGAAAATGCGGCTGATACATTCCGAGGAATTAGAGAGGAACTGGAAACAGCGCTGCAAAGACGGGCAGAAGTAGAAAAGCAAATGCTTCAAGCTACTCGGACTGGAATTATCCACATTCTCGCACAAGCAAATACAGCCTTCGAGCAGCAGACTAACACTCTGGAAACAGTCGGTAATCAAGCTTGCCAACTGATGGATCGTAGTCAAGAGAATCTTCTTGCCACATTAGAAAATATCGACCAGACACTCACAGCAACTCGTCAAACGGTGCAAGAGGATTTAACACAATTCCGAGAACAATATCAAGCGAATCTACAAGCATTCTTTACAGAACAAAATAACTTGCTGGAAGGGACACTAGGCAAACAACGCGATGGTTTAGCTGAGGTTGTGACTAATTTGGATAGCGTTTTTCAAGATGAAGCCAAGAGACGCAGTGAGTTGACTCAAGAAGTAGACCAAAGTATGAATAAAATTCAAGCATCTGTCCAAGAAATAAACAAATTAGTTAGTGCGGCTGGATTAAACGATGCACAACGACTAATACAACTCGAAAAACTTGCTACTGGTATTGGACAACAAGTACAGATTGTGGACAATTCATACAGGAATTTGAATGCCAAGTTTGACCATAGTCTTCAAACTTGGCATAGTCACCTTGAAAGCTCCATGAAGCGAACTGTTGACTTACAAGAAAGCTTTTTCAAACAAGCCGATACTGCTATGGCTGGGGTTTGCGGAGGTTTACTACATACAGCTAATGTTTTAGTAGCTGCAAAAAATAACAATGACATAGGTAACGGGAATAACGATCATGAATGATTTCACTAGAGGCGATTTTTTTGAATCAGAAATTGCTGAAGATGATGATTCTAGTATCTATTTATCTATTGGCGATTTGATGTCAGGATTACTGATGTTTTTTATGCTGCTTTTTATCACTGCACTACTCCAGCTAGCCGAGAAAGATGCACCAAAACGGGTGGTAATTGGTAATGTTGTCGGACAAATGCAGAGTAACAACATTAACGTTAAAGTCAACCCAGAAACAGGAGATGTAAGTATCCAAGAATCAATTCTTTTTGCCAAAGGAAGTACCGAACTCAAACCCGAAGGTAAAGCTTTTCTTCGTAGCTTTATTCCCGTTTACAGTAAAGTGATTTTCTCAAAAACCGAATTTGAGAAAGAAATTAGCCGCGTAATTATCGAAGGTCACACCAGTTCTGAAGGAGACTACCAAACTAACTTACAACTTAGCTTGTTGCGGTCTTCATCAGTTGCCAAGTTCATTTTCTATGAGATGAATTTTACCACAAAAGCGCCTTTAAGCCAAAAAATATTAGCCGCTGGTCGTGGCGAAATTGAAGCTGATAAGACTCGTGATAACCCAGGCGATCGCAAGGTAGTTTTCCGCTTTCAATTTCGTAGCGATGAATTAGCAAAAAAATCTCAATCCAATTCCCCTTTCTTGGAGAATAAACCGTGAATTATGAATTTCCTGTTCCTCTTTTACTTCAACCTACTCAATATCAGCCGACAAAACTTATCGAACTTGCCAGCACACAACCAAATACAAAAATATCTCTTCCAACTGTTGATAAAGTGCTGGAAGCAATTAAGCAGGGTAACGCAGATAAAGTAACACCGTTGGAGTGGGTTTACTGCATCTATATCAAAGCACAGTGGGATGAAAAAAATCCAGATTGCTGCTGGAAAACATCAGATTTAATCTGGAATGTAGCCATAAATAACGCATGGTTAAGACATCAGTTATTGTGGCGTTTGGCTCTTTATTACAACGAACAGCCAAAAGATATGCTAGCAAAATCTTTAGTTAATTCTTTCGATGTGTTAGCTAATTCTACCCAAGTTAATAATTTATTGCCCGTAAAAATTATTCAAGCGCTTCGCAGCAGCAAACCGAGTCAACAATTCGCAAAAATTGCTTGCGAACAACTTGTTAATCGAAGCGAACTGCTAAATAAAATTCGTGAGGATTTACCTGTTTGGATTACAGCGTTTAACGAATTTTTAGAAAACATCGTTCCTCACTTTTCTACTATTGTCTCTCCAAATAAGCAGCAAGTCTATTGGTTGTTACGCTGTTTAAATGAAATGTCGGTAGAAAAACAAGTAAATGCTGTTAATTATTTACTAACAAATCTTTCCAAGGAAGTAGCTAGCAATCATCCGCAGCTAGTTGAGTGGCTGCGTTTCAATTATCGCAGCGGTGAAGGCTGGTATCGACTCTCAGAACAAGCTAGGCAGAAACTTAGAGAATGGATTGGAGCAATTAATTATGCTGATTTCCAAACGTTAGTCGATCTAATATTGAACAGACTCCACCTGGAAAATTGGGAGCAGAATCAGCTACGTAAGCGCAGAAAATTTTGGGCTGACTACAGCAACCGCTTTGAACGGCTTCGCATTCTTCTACCCCAAACATCACTCAACGTTATAGGATATGAGCTAAACAAAGATGTTGATCTGCTAGAGAATGATGGTAGTGACTCTACAGAGGTGTGCATCTTCGATTTTGGTGAGTGGTTAGTAGTGGAGTTCTTTCGCGGTAGAGGTAGTGAAACTCGCTTGTTACCCAACAATGTCAAAAATCAGCAATTGCTTTTCAATGAATCCAAGCTATCTCTAAAGCGAATTCGTAACCTTGGTTATGATAGACACGATCATGTATATCTTTGGCAAGTATTTTGCCCCCAATGGCTTGAGCAAAAGAGAATTCAGCCAAACTCATCTACAGAGGTTTTACAGACTCCTACAGCAGATAAATTGTATCAGAGAGAAAAAAAGCTTGATCGCTGGCAAAGTGACATTGCAAGCCTAGAAAAAGAAGCTAAAGCCTACTGTGAAAAAAATGGTTTCTGAATAATCGTATGGCAGAAGCGATCGCACTCGCTCATGTTCTTAAGGTAAGCTGTAGGCGATCGCATCTAAATTCGGATGTACGTTTTAGGTGATCCGTTATGTAGTGTGGATAGTTCGATTAAAATCCACCGCTGAATGCTGAAACATTTCAAGTACGTTCAATCTCGCAACCTGCCATTAATTCGTCAACTAGGAATTTTGTCAGATGAGCAAATGCAGAATATCAGCAAAGATGAGAGCGATTTTCTTATGCATTAATTAATTGTTTTGTCAAGAAAGAAATGCAATCGCGTTACTTTCACAAGAGGCAAAAATTTATAGTCACAGTTAAGATTTGCGCTTGCGTGCCGTCAAATGGCGCATAGCGCATAAACAGAAATCACCCGCTTGCCTGTTAAGCTGTATTAAAGAAGGAAATTAATCCCTATTTTAAATTTACACTTCCCCTTATACTGACTTTTTTAAGGTGCGATTAAAAACAAATCTGAATGTTAGACCAAATTTTTGATTATCTTCACTTTCACTTCAGCGTTGAAGCGTCTTTAGTCCTGCTCATCCTGATTTTACTAGAGGCGGTGCTATCTGCTGACAACGCGATCGCCCTCGCTGCGATCGCCCAAGGACTCGAAGACAAAGAACTCGAAGGTAAAGCGCTAAATATAGGCTTAGTCGTTGCCTACGTGCTACGCATCACCCTAATTCTGACCGCAACTTGGGTGCAACAGTTTTGGCAATTTAACCTATTGGGTGCTGCTTACTTGTTGTGGTTGGTATTCCAACATTTTACCTCAGAAGAAGGCGACGATAATCAGCATCACGGTCCCCGCTTTAACTCATTATTGCAAGCGATCCCTGTGATTGCTTTCACTGATTTAGCATTTTCTTTGGATAGTGTGACAACAGCGATCGCAGTTTCTCAAGAAAAATGGTTGGTACTCACAGGCGCAACTATTGGTATTATTACCCTGCGATATATGGCGGGTTTGTTTATCAAGTGGTTGGATGAGTATGTCTATTTAGAAGATGCAGGCTATATCACTGTGGCATTGGTGGGCTTGCGCTTACTCTTAAAAGTGGTCAATGATAGCTTTGTCCCGCCAGAATGGATAATGATTGGTGTGATCGCCCTCATTTTCGCTTGGGGCTTTTCTAAACGTACTACCCCAGAATTATCAGAAGAACCGGAAAAGAGCGAAGTCAAAGAGAGGGGTTAGAGACTAGGGACTAGGGACTAGGATAAGAATTTAAAAATTAAGCATTAACATCTAACCCCTAGCCCCCAGCCTCTAACCCCTAGCCTCTCATTTACTCGTGCAACCAACGCATAATATCCGGTTGCCAACCGACTAATTCATCTTCCTTAAACCACAGCGAAACTTCGTTTTGCGCGGTTTCCGGAGCATCGGAACCGTGTATAATGTTGCGACCAATATTTACGCCTAAATCGCCCCGAATTGTCCCTGGTTCCGCATTCAGAGGGTTTGTAGCGCCAATTATCTTTCTGGCAGAGGCGATTACGCCATCACCTTCCCAAACCATCGCTACCACTGGTCCAGAGGTGATAAACTCCACCAACCCAGCAAAAAAGGGTCTTTCCCGGTGAACATCGTAGTGCGCTTCAGCCAATTCCCGGCTGGGTTTTAGAAACTTCAAGCCAACCAGAGTAAAGCCTTTGGTTTCAAAGCGACGGATAATTTCACCCACTAATCCGCGTTGCACCCCATCAGGCTTAATTGCTAAAAATGTGCGTTCCATTGCTATCTCCTCAAACTTAGTAAATTTGTTCTTTGTTAGTAGTAAATGGTTAGTCGTTAGTTGTAACCACGCTTCCAGCAATCAATAACCACTAACTACTAACCAATGACCAATCAGAGTTTATCTTAGAAATCATCTGTGGGTGCATATACGTTGCCAGATTAATGCGTTAAATTGTTAACTTGTGGGTGACACACAGAGGTCAGGAAGAAATGCGTGTTGAGTCAACTGGTGCATCGGAAGAGGTGGTGCAACCTCCGGCTAATGGACATAAAGCTGAAGTGAAGAATCAAAAGCAAAAAAAGCTGCTACCACCTAGTACCACTAGCGAGGTATCTCGCGTCAGCTGGAAAATTGAGGATAGCGAAGCCCTTTACCGCATCGAAGGATGGGGACAGCCTTATTTCTCGATTAGCGCTGCTGGTCATATCACGGTTTCTCCCAAGGGCGATCGCGGGGGTTCTCTAGATTTATTTGAATTAGTGAATGCCCTGAAGCAGCGTAATTTAGGATTACCTTTATTAATTCGATTTTCCGATATTTTGGAAGACCGGATTGAGCGATTAAATGCATGTTTTGCCAAAGCGATCGCTCGCTACAACTACCCTGGCATTTACCGTGGCGTGTTTCCCGTCAAGTGCAACCAGCAGCGGCACTTAATTGAAGATTTGGTAAAATTTGGCAGACCTCATCAATTTGGTTTAGAAGCCGGTTCCAAGCCAGAGTTAATGATTGCTTTAGCTATGCTGGATACACCGGGAGCATTGTTAACTTGCAATGGCTACAAAGACCGGGAATACATCGAAACGGCGATGTTAGCCCAAAGACTAGGACAGACCCCGATAATCGTCTTAGAACAGATTGAAGAGGTGGATTTGGTGATTGATGCCAATCGCCAGTTGGGAATTAAGCCAATTTTAGGAGTTCGCGCTAAACTCAGTACCCAAGGCATGGGACGCTGGGGAACATCATCCGGCGATCGCGCTAAATTTGGTTTGACAATGCCGGAAATTATCGATGCACTTGACAAATTACGCGAAGCTGATTTGCTAGATTCTTTGCAGTTGTTGCACTTCCACATCGGTTCGCAAATTTCCGCCATTAATGTAATTAAAGATGCCATTCAAGAAGCTAGCCGCATCTACGTAGAATTGGCGATGCTGGGAGCGGACATGAAATATCTTGATGTCGGCGGTGGCTTGGGTGTAGATTACGACGGCTCGCAAACCAACTTCTATGCCTCGAAAAATTACAACATGCAAAACTATGCCAACGACATCGTGGCAGAGTTGAAAGATACCTGTGCAGAACGGCAAATACCCGTACCAACACTGATTAGCGAAAGTGGACGAGCGATCGCCTCCCATCAATCGGTGCTAATTTTTGACGTTCTCAGTACCAGCGAGATTCCCCTCGATCCACCAGAACCCCCACAAGAGGGAGAATCCCCGATTATTAATTACCTTTGGGAAACCTACCAATCAATCAACAAGGAGAATTTTCAAGAGTTTTACCACGACGCTGCTCAATTCAAAGAAGAAGCCATCAGCCGCTTCAACTTGGGAATTTTGCGCCTCAGAGAACGAGCCAAAGCAGAGCGGCTCTACTGGGCTTGTTGTCATAAAATTCTTGACATCACTAGGCAGCAGGAATACGTACCAGATGAGCTGGAAGACCTTGAAAAAATAATGGCTTCCATCTATTACATCAATCTTTCCGTGTTCCAATCAGCACCAGATTGTTGGGCAATTGACCAACTATTCCCGATTATGCCGATACACCGCTTGGGAGAAGAACCGACGCGGCGAGGGATTTTGGCGGATCTTACCTGTGACAGTGACGGCAAAATTGACCGTTTTATTGACCTGCGTGATGTTAAGTCAGTTTTAGAACTGCACACCTTCAAACCAGGAGAACCTTACTATTTAGGGATGTTCCTGAATGGAGCTTACCAGGAAATCATGGGCAATTTGCATAACTTATTTGGCGACACCAATGCAGTTCATATCCAACTAACTCCTAAAGGTTATCAGATTGAACACGTCGTTAAAGGCGACACCATGAGCGAAGTAGTCAGCTACGTCCAGTATGACTCCGAGGATATGGTAGAAAAAATCCGCCAGCGTTGCGAACAAGCTTTAGAAGAAAATCGCATCACCCTGGCGGAATCTCAGCGACTGCTACAAACTTACGAACAAAGTTTGCAGCGGTACACATATCTTAATGGTCATGAAAGGGCATAGGGCATAGGGCAATTTTGTTGACGGGGAAAGGGAAAAGGGAAAAGGAAAAAAATTATTACCAATGCCCTATGCCCTATTCCCTAACTTCCGTTTGTTCCCAACAATTCAGCGATCGCTTGCCGTTCAGCTGGGGTATGAGATGGTACTGCTTGACGAGCATCGGTAATTAACCAGTCTAAAGCAGCAGCTTTGACATCTATCGACGCACCAGTTTTATCAACGCAGTAACGCCCATACACCAGCTTATCAACCAAGCTTACCCCAGGACCCAAGCGCGAATATTCAAAAATCACGCTGTTGTCTACGGTTGCGCCACTGCATACCCAACAATTAGGACCAATCATCGTGGGACCGACAATTTTTGCGCCGTCTTCTATCCTGGTCATGCCACCGATGTAAACTGGACCTGTGATATCCACTTTGTCCCAATTCACGGCAACATTTAAGCCAGTGTAGATTCCTGGAGCAACTTCGTGACCGGGAATTTGCACATTTTTAATTTCGCGTAGCAGCACACCCCGAATTGCCCGCCAGTAGTCTGGTACTTTACCAATATCTACCCATTCAAAGTCCATTGGAATGGCGTAAAAGGGGGCAGCTATTTCCACCAGTTTGGGGAATAATTCGCCACCGATGTCGTACTCAATACCAGAGGGGATATAATTAAATACCTCTGGCTCAAAGATGTAAATACCAGTATTGATATTGGTACTCTTAGCTTCTTCTATTGACGGTTTTTCTTGGAATGCTTTGACGCGACCATCTTCATAGGTGACGACCACACCGTAACTAGAAACTTCTTCCAATGGAACAGATTTAGTAATGATAGTAGCAATCGACCCTTTGGATTTATGCCACTTGACCGCTGCTGTCAAATCCAGGTCAATCAAAGCGTCGCCACACAACACGACAAAGGTATCGTCAAAAAACGGCGAGAAGTCTTGTATACGCCGCATCCCGCCAGCAGAACCAATAGCTTCCCCTACAAGTTTACCGTCGTCATCAATTCGCCCTTCAAACGAATAGGCAATTTGCACGCCAAACCGCTGACCATCACGGAAATAGTTTTCAATTTCCTCAGCCAAATGGCTAACGTTGACCATAATTTGGTCAAAGCCATGCTGACGTAACAGTTCTAGTAAAAATTCCATCACTGGCTTTTGCAGGATGGGAATCATCGGTTTGGGAGTTGTGTAGGTAATTGGACGCACGCGAGTACCTTTACCCGCCGCCAGAATCATCGCCTTCATAAAAGTTTATTCCTCAACCACAAGCCAGTTTACTTTGATCGAATGATACTTAATCATCAGTTTAATTTTGCTCTAAGTCATCCTTAAAAGCACGGATTACACAAATGTTCGCTTTACGTGTAAGCATAAGCTCCCGCAAGATGACAAGCGATCGGTTATCTTTTCAATTTACTCGGATTTTGGGGTTTGCAAAAAGCAATATCTGTAAATCATCTGTGTTCCTCCCGTTACACTTGCTTAAGTAGCCCTGAAACAATTGCGTACACCTGTACAGGTGAAAATCTCTTCTTCACCTTTCCCCTTTCACGCCAGATGCTTTATGCCGGGGAACCCGTCCACCCCACTGGCTCCCCTTTCCCCCTTTTTCAAGCCAGGTAGATTCAATCAGGTATTGGGAGAATTTGAGAGTAAGCGAATTTTAATTTCCTGGTAAAATTCCTCTTGATATAGCTCTACCTTAGATTGAGCCGACAGCAGTAGTAATGCCCAGAAAACGCTAATTAGATGACTGTGTTCTGACTTATGGGCAGAACTCTTGTCGTATGGTTTCTTTGTCTGAGTCCACAATTCTACTAGCTGTTCCAAATTCAACCAATTTTCTTCCAAGGACAATTTTGTGGCTGACAGATGCAATACTTCCTCCAGTTCTCCAGCCACTTCCGTCAGATTTTCCTGGTGAGCTAACTCTAGTGCTGCCCGCATACTTTGAATGCTGGGCTGACGCCGGGGACGGACAGGTTTGCTGACTTTTTGTACAAGTTTGAGTTGATTTTCCATGATCTGCAATTGCTCGATCAACTCTTGCAGAGTCACGCGGCGTTTTGGCGGTGGCATTGCTGACGGACGACGGCGCAATGCTCGTTCTAATGGCAAGCGATGACCGGAATATGCTAACCCATTTTCGATGTCTGGCAGTACATCATCTAGTACAACGTCTGGTTCATCTGCTGCTTGCATTTGCATCAAGGTGTTTGCCTTGAATAACACCAGCATCGATGCTGACAAAAAAGCCTGCCCCGATTGCGATAAATCAGCTTCATAGCCTATACGTATTGTCTCAGGTGCCATTAATTCTAAGTAACGGTCAATTACCTCAATTACCTGCACATCCCAAGGGTCAATTTCCCCCTGTTCGGCTTGGTGAATCAGGTGTCCAATTGTTTCCAATAGCTCGGCAGCATCCATCAACAAGTCCTAAGTATTTCCGTGTTTTAGTGGATAAATTGAAGTGTAGACTTAGTGGACGTTCGCTATGGGTGTGTTCGGCACATTCGTCTCTGTTTCTTTTGTTGAGGAATCAGAGGAAGGAGGTAGCGCAAGTTGTAAGGATTGAA
Organism: Spirirestis rafaelensis WJT71-NPBG6; assembly: GCA_019359015.1. Classification (GTDB taxonomy): domain Bacteria; phylum Cyanobacteriota; class Cyanobacteriia; order Cyanobacteriales; family Nostocaceae; genus Hassallia; species Hassallia rafaelensis. The sequence continues at coordinate 80,878 of JAHHID010000003.1, read as the reverse complement.
CTTGGGCTTGGTACTGTTCAATTTTGGACTCTAGTTCTTGAATTCGGACATTTTGTTTGCGCTGTGGGCTTGACAATAGTTGTCGCTGCAATTGTGTCCACATACTAAATAGCCACGCAAAAACTGCGCCTAAGCCAGTCGCTAATAACAACTCAACTGCGATGGGTGCTTGCACCTGTACTCCAGGAACAATATAAATTGTTGCCAGTTGCGTGTTCTCTATAGTGAATAAAGCCAAAGCTAAACAAAAGATAAAAATTATTACAAAGTTTACTTGTTTCATGTGTGACTGAATTATACGTAATTAATCAACTGCAAAGGCACATAAGCGTAAATAAATCGACCGCCTGGTGCGTGAATTTTTTCGCATGGCTTGTGCGGATCTAGGTGTGACGGAGTCGTGATTTATTTTTATGGTTCTCCCTAATACTGCCTTGACATTGGCAATAAATACCATTCTGAATTGTCAGTGGCGATTGTGCAACTTTTGATTGGTGGCATTTTTAATAATTGCTTTCGTTGCACGTCTACAACCAAATGGGATGTAAATAAATCAGTACAATAGGCTGTTTTTATACTTAAGTTTGGATAAATGCAGTAATTTTCAGATGCGGAGACGCTTCTCTCCGAGAGGCTCCGCCAACGCGAACATGGCTTGTCGTAAAGTATTGAACGTTACTCGTGGGTATAAAAAAACCGTGGGAGCCGATGCTAGAAAAAGAGCCAGCCCTTTTTAGCTAGTCGTATAGTGTTGGAGGCTTTTTGTCAGGGCATGTCGGTCGGTGCTCTTTTTTATCGCAACTTCCAAACCTATTTCTCAGCTCTGGCGAGAATGGGTATTTATTTTTATCCTTCTCCCTCAGATACAGTTTGTAGGAAGCCCACCACATCACCGACTTGAAAAATAAGACGTAAACTACTTAGCATTATTTACACCTCTAGCATTAAAGTAAACCTGTCTATACATTATGATTGACATGCTTCAACTTAAGAAAGAACACGTAGAAACTACAGTTGCTCTGCTTGTGTTGGAGAAACCCACCGTACCGTACTTAGTTTTCTTTGGAGAGTGCCTCTCAGACAAAAGTAAGCCTTAGGGTAGATTCATTTTAAGTGCAAGTCTAAAATAGAACTCCTGTTTTAGATTTATGGGTGAAGCGATCGCGCTTGTGCTAGAAAAGCTATACCAAAAGTTAGTAGTTTACAGATCGAAAGCAATGATACCTTTACTATGGGCAATATTACCTTTTTTCATGTTTCGGCTGAATGTTAATAATTTTACAAAGAATATTTCATTCAGAAAAACATTTTGATGGGTAGCAGGCTGGGAACCTCCTTTGTTTATTGCTACTTACTTGGTATTGTTTGGGTAAAAAAGGCTGGGTATTGCTTGCTTGCAATCCTACTGTAAAGTAGACCACACTAAGAGATGACAGTCAAACAGGAATAAGCCTAATTAGGCGCGTTTGATGTTGGAAATTATTCTTTTTTATAATGCTCCTGGTATAGGCTTTGTAAAAATTTGAAAATCAAATCAGATTAATATATAAAGTTTTTGTATATTTTTTGGTTGATTGAGTGTCATAGATTGTATTGGTTTTGTTAATTAAGCTTATTTTGATAGTGATAGCCAAAATACAACCATGTTAAAATTACTTAACGATATTACTAAAAGGCTTATTGGGTAGTACCACGATACTGGATTCATATGAACTTAATAATTCTCTGAAAAACAGACGGGCTATTTAAAGAGTAAATAAAGAATCTATCTAAACAATGGTCATTTTTCCAGTATCTTATATTCTAGATATTGAGTCCTCTTCCAAAAAGCTAGAACAAAAAAGTGGAGTTATTTTTTTAGATTTATCTAAGAACTAGCATTGTTACTTTTTTGTACATCTTTTATAAAAATTTTTGAAAGATGTGCGTTTGCTTATAAGGCAAGTTATAGTTTCATGTTTTCCACCTAATTAACTTCACCTTTTTGGAGCATAAAGTAAGTAAGGTTCGGCAAGAGTCTTTGGCTTTGATAGCCTATGATGTCAGGTCGGCAATCTACCACTGTATAAGCCTAAAAACATATGACAACTTCTTCGATAATTGCACCTTTAGAGAATTACTATACTGTGACCACGCAAGACCAAAATCCTACTTCATACTGCACACTCCAGTGGCGAAGGGGTCAGTTGTTGGTCAAGCCTCCTGGACAAGTTTTACAGCCATATCTGCCTTCACTGCATAAAGAGCAATCTTTAGTAAAGTGCTTAGAACATTCGCCAGTAAGTTTGGTTCGCATAGATCCAAAGCTTGGTGAGTATTGGCTAAAAGTTTGGGCTACAGCGTGTGAACAAGCATCGAAGCCAATATTTTTACGCATACCCTCTGCCGAACATCTGTCCAAGCAAGGTAATTTGTGGAGCTCGTTGCAACGGCTATTTGACTGGATTATTGCCTTAGTGTTTTTGTTAGCACTAAGTCCCGTAATGCTGGGATTAGTTTTGCTGATGCGTGTTTATTCACCAGGAACATTTTTTGAGTGTGAGTGGCGGGTAGGAAAACGGGGTAAGCTGTTCCGGGCGATGAAGTTTCGCACAACTGCGGTAAGCAAAAAAAACTTAGAAGATAAAGCTATCACCTCCGCCAACAATTTCTCTCTCAGAGAAGATGACCAAAATGTCACACGCCTAGGGCATTGGATGCGTAAATACAATCTAGATAATCTACCACAGTTATTTAATGTTGTACAGGGCGAAATGAGTTTAATAGGACCGCGTTGCTGGACTTTGGAAGAAGCTGTGCGGTTAAGTTCGGAAAAACAACGAGAACTCAATAAACTACCAGGAATTACAGGTTCTTGGGAGGTAGAGACAAATTCAAACAAGTTGCATCTGGATAGTCAAACATTCTGATTTACTTATGATGTAAGAGATTTACGCAGGATACTACTTACTCAATGTGTAAAGTTTTGAAAAGCCGGGTCGGATCGTCAAGCAAATGTCTCAAAAATTAATTGATGGCAGTTATACTGGTTGCTTCCACAAATTCACACCCTGGAACTTTATTTTTGTCCTGGCATCTCCAAAGCTTTCTGCACCAATGTGCGGTAATTGATTAATTCATTTGCCGCGCTATTACCTAAGCAAAGTTTTTTGTATAGTACTCAAATCGCTTTGTCTACCTTGCTAAAATATTGTAAAAAAAAATACTCATGCATCTAAAAGTTTCGCAACCACTTGGCATTTTTTTTAAGACAACCAAGTTTTGGCAGAAAAATTATTTAATCTTGCGGGAGTTTAAACACTTTCGTAAAATAGCCATTCTAGCTGTAATATTTTCTTTTTTTGCAGCCACATTTGAAGGATTAACTGTTGGGTTTCTGCTGCAATTTTTGCAAAATATAACTACTCCAAATGCTAAACCAATAGAAACCGGGATTACTTGGTTTGATATATGGGTTTTGGGATCTAATTCCTCGGCGATGAGCCGTCTATACAGAATATCTACTTTAATTTTATTAAGCACTTGGATGCGTACAGGGTTCAATTATTTTGCTCAAGTTTATACAGAATTAGCTCAACTAAATTTAGGCGATAGATTGCGTAAGCAAATATTTGAACAATTACAATCATTACCCATAAATTATTTTGCTACAACTAAAAGTGGTGAACTGATTAATACAATTACAACAGAAATTGAAAGGCTAAGACAGTGGTTTAGTGGTGCAGCGTTTTTGATAACCAGAGGAATGACAGCTACTGTCTACTTTTTATCAATGTTTTTGCTGTCGTGGCAGCTTTCAATAATAGCTTTTCTATTATTTACCCTTGTGGGAGTAGGTTTGTCAACGTTAAATGGTCGAGTGCGGGAAACAAGTTTTGGAATTTCATCTGCTAACGGTAAATTTACCTCAACAGCTATGGAATTTATCAACGGGATTCGCACTGTTCAGGCATTTGCAACTCAAGAATTTGAACGTAAGCGTTTTTATAAAGCTAGCGATGAAGTAGTCAAATCTTCAACTATAGTTGTCTACACTTGGACAATGGTAAAACCTCTTGCCGAAGGGATAGCTACTACAATTCTTATCGGCTTGATTATTTTTGCCTTTAGTAATTTTGTGGTTAATGGCACGTTACAAGTAGCGTCATTACTAACATTTTTCTTCGTACTGTTTCGTGTTGTACCAATCATCCAAGATATTAACGGAGTCAGAGCGAGTCTAAGCACGCTGGAAGGTTCAGCAGACAATATTAAGGAGCTATTAACAACAGATAATAAAAAGTATATGTCAAACGGGACGCTGAAGTTTCCAGGTTTAAAGCGCTCAATTGATATAGTATCTGTAGATTTTGGTTACGATCCTAGCCAGTTAGTACTTAACAATATTACCCTGACCATAGAACGGGGAAAGACGACAGCATTGGTAGGAGGCACCGGCGCTGGTAAAAGCACGTTGATTGATTTAATTCCCCGATTCGCCGATCCAACAGAAGGTAACGTTTTAATGGATGGAGTTGATTTGCGGCAGTTTGACATCAACTCACTACGACGCAAAATAGCTGTAGTTAGTCAGGATACATTTATTTTCAACACTTCTGTCTGGAATAATATTGCCTACGGTACACCAGAGGCAAGTCAAGCAGAAATTCGCGAAGCAGCTAGATCGGCAAATGCATTGGAATTTATTGAGGAAATGCCCGAAGGTTTTGATACACAATTGGGCGATCGCGGAGTTCGGTTATCGGGAGGACAACGACAGCGGATTGCGATCGCTCGTGCTTTATTGCGCGATCCAGAAATTCTCATTTTGGACGAAGCAACTAGTGCATTAGACTCTTTGACAGAGCGATTGATTCAGGATTCGTTAGAAAAACTTTCTGTAGGACGAACAGTGATTGCGATCGCTCACCGTCTTTCCACTATTGCTCAAGCCCATAAAGTTGTAGTGTTAGAGGGGGGACGTGTAGTAGAGCAGGGTAAGTATCAAGAATTACTAGAACGTCGGGGTAAGCTCTGGGAATATCACAAAACTCAATATGAGATGGGTAAAGTAGAATAGCTACTCATTTTAACTTATAAAGCAAATAATTTACGGAAAGAGCTTCCCTGTATCTGTAGTAAAAAGAGGCAGCAAAATTAAAATCTCACATACCTCAACGTTAGTTTACTGAAATTCAATCATACCTAATTCACTAAAGTTAATTATGAAAGTTACTCTTACTTGCAATACAGAATTAGGCACAGGAGGGCAAGGAGTTTGTTTAGCGAATGCAGCAGTAGGTTTAAGCGAAGTAGCCGATTTAACTGTAATTTGTGCCGAGAATCAAACACCTCACAGTAATTTCTCAGTTTATCCTGTAGGACATTCTTATTGGAGCAAACGATTGCTTGCCACTCCCCTGGTGCGACGCCGCAATGATTGGGCTGTCTTGTTGAGTGATCTATATTTTGATAATCAGGTAAGTAAAAAATTGCAATCCCAGCCCTGTGATTTAATTATGGGGGTAGCAGGTCAAACTAACCTCGGCTTTCAGGCAGCTAAAAAAAAAGGTGCGAAGGCTTGGCTATATTGCCTTAACAATTACCTTCCCTTTATGCAGCAACAAATTCAGCAAGAACTGAAGGCTCTAAATGAATCTAGCGTAGCAACCATGAATCCAATGATGCTGCAACGCTTCTCAGCAGAGTGTGAACAAGCAGATTTAATCGTTCTTTTATCAAAAGTTGCTAAACAAACATTTATTGATGCAGGTTTTACCGCAGAGAAAATTGTTGTACTCCATCCTTTTATTAATCATGAAAAGTTTCATCCTGCGCCTAAAAGCGACTCTACTTTCCGGACGCTTTATGTAGGTACAATCGAACCGCGTAAGGGAGTTCAATATTTAGTTTCTGCATTTTTACAAGCTAAAATTCCTAAATCTGAATTGTTATTAGTTGGTGGTGCCTCAACTCGTGCATTGCGACTTTTCATAGAGAAAAAACTAGGCGAACATCCAAATATTAAACAAGAGTTTTGGAATTTTAACCGCCAAGATCCACAATTAGTCTTTAGTCGCTGCTCTGTGCTAGTTTTGCCTTCAGTTGAAGATGGTTTTGGACTGGTAGTACTGGAAGCAATGGCTTGTGGACTTCCTGTAATTGTCACTTCTCATTGTGGCGCTGCCGACTTAGTTGAAGATGGTGTTAATGGATTTATTGTACCACCCAGAGATGAAAAAGCCATTGCCGAAAAATTAGATTTTTTGGCTGCGAATGAATTGATTCGCTTAGAAATGGGTAAAGCAGCTAGAGCTACTGCTCTAAGTTATAATCAGGAACTTTATCAACAAAATCTCAGACAAATATTTAAAACTGCTTATAAATAAAGTAAACAAGATGTAAATCATCAATTTTTATATTTATTTAAAACGTGTTATAAAAAAGTAGATAAAAAAATGTCAAGCCTAATTGATAATGCGAAATTGCCACAAATGAATCACGGAAACTTTGAAAGTAACTTAATTTATCAATGTTCAAGTTTTCAGGTAGGTGGCAAGGGAGGAGCTGAAACTTATTTAACTTCTTTAATTAATTATCGACTACCTAATGTAAGTAATGTCATAATTGAATCTCTCAAAAATCTTGATCAAAAACAGTTTAAATTACTGCATATTCACAGCCCAGATTTATTAGTCCATCTGACAGGAGAATGTCCGATTGTTTTTACCGCTCACAATCACTCATCATACTGTCCAAGTGGCACAAAATATTTCTCAACGCAACACAGAATTTGTGAGCGTAATATTTCTTATTTAGGATGTAGTTGGGGCAAGATAGTAGATGGCTGTGGCAGTCGTAAACCTCAAAGAATAATTAACGAGTTGCAACACTCTCATGAAATACTAAAAAGTTTAAAAACACACAAAATTACTGCTATTGCCAATAGTAATTATGTCCGGGAACAGTTAGTTAAAAACGGTGTGCCACTTGAGCAAACTGTAACCCTTTATTGTGGTATTTCTATTCCGCAAACGGCAACTGCACCCCTGACTTTAGAAAAACACAAAAATCAGAGAATTTTGTTTGTTGGACGAATTGTTCCTGACAAAGGATTGGAATGGTTGCTCAAAAGCTTAGTACACACAGATGAGCGAATTCATCTTGATATTGCAGGTGAAGGATGGGATAGACCCCGCTTGGAAATATTAGCTAGCAAGTTAGGGTTAAATAACCGGATTACTTGGCACGGATGGTGTAATAGCGAAAAAATAAACACCCTTTATGATGAGTGTTTTGCAGTAATTTTTCCTAGCGTATGGCCCGAGCCTGCTGGTCTTGTAACTCTTGAAGCTTACGCTCGCTATCGACCTGTAATCGCCAGTGCCGTGGGGGGCATTCCAGAACACTTGCAAGATAGGGAAACAGGTATTCTTATTCCATCTCATGATATTAAGAAGCTCAGTGATGCCATTACTGAGTTATCTACAAATTATCAAAAATGCCGCCGTATGGGTGAACTAGGTAATGCTTTGTTTATGAAAAAATTCACGATGGATGTTCATGTAAAAAATTTGCAAATAATTTATGAAGAAAGTATTTGATAATTTTCTTTACATGACATAAGTTTGCAAAATAATAAATTCAATGTGGCTTATAGTAAAAGAAAAGAGGAAAACAAAAGATGTTACAGATTAATGAATATAAACAGCCTTTAGTCAGCGTTATTATCCCAACTTATAATCGACCAGAATACTTGAAGCAAGCGCTAGCAAGTGCTATTAAACAAACTTATCAGAATATCGAAATTATTGTTTCTGATAATTGTAGTACAGAAAAAACTAAAGCGATAGTTGAATCTTTTGAAGATTCACGCATTCGATATTGGAGACAACCGGAAAATATTGGCATGTTTGCCAATCAGATGCACGCTTTCAAAATGGCGCAAGGAAAATATCTTGCCAGTCTGCATGATGATGACATGTGGAATGAGGAATTTTTAGCAAAGCTAGTTCCCAATCTAGAAGAACATCCAGATTTAGTTTTAGCTTTTTGCGACCAATACATTATTGATGCAAATAGCGAAATTGATGATGCTGGCACTGAAGTAAATACACATAGTTATAAACGTAACAAGCTGGCAAAAGGAGTTCATCAAAATTTTTGCAAAATTGGGTTAGTCGATAAAAGTATACCCACTGCTGCATCTTGTGTAATTCGCAATGAATTTGTTGATTGGGATAGTATCCCGGTGGAAGTAGGCGGTATGTGGGATTTATATTTAACATACATTTGCTGTATTTCTGGTCATGGAGCTTATTATTACCCAGAAAGACTAACTTTTTATCGTGCTCATGAGCAAACTGATACCATGCTTAGTGGTAGTCGAGATGCTCAAGCAAAAATCCGCAAAGCACAAAGTGAAATTTTTTGTTATAAGCGGTTTATCGAAGATGTCAGATTAAAAGAATTTAAGTCATACTTTAAGCAGAAATGGTTAGAAGCTCATACAACTTTGGCTATTGGTTTAATGCGAAGCGAACAGCGAGCACAAGCGCGTCCTTATCTTTGGTGCGCGATTAACGAACAAAAGTTTAACTTGCGAACTATAGCAGCACTTACTCTCAGTTTTAGTCCACAACATATTGCTAATCAATTATTAAAAGGAGCAAAATAACGGAGTTTCCTTGGGATGAAAAAGGCTTGTTTTGGGGTAGTTACGAATTAAGTATCAATAAAGTAATTTAGATTGAAGGAAGGAAATGAGTGAAGCTTTGTATTATTACTCATAAAGTAAAAAAAGGTGATGGTCAGGGACGGGTGAACTATGAAATTGCAAAGGAAGTAGTCCGTCGTGGTCATCACTTAACCTTATTGGCGACAGAAGTAGCAGAGGAGCTACATCAGAGTAGCAAAGTCAACTGGATTTCTATTTCTGTAAAAAATTTCCCTACCGAATTTATTCGTAATTTTATCTTTGCCAACAAAAGTGCAGGTTGGCTGCGGAATAATCGCTCTGCTGTTGATTTGGTAAAAGTTAACGGAGCAATAACCACGGCAGCTTCTGATGTGAATGCGGTACATTTTGTACATAGTTCTTGGCTGCGATCGCCTGTTCATATTTCCCGAATCCGCCGAGATTTATATGGTTTTTACCAGTGGCTGTATACTGCTTTAAATGCCCGTTGGGAAAAGCAAGCTTTTCAAAAAGCAAAAGTCGTCGTCGCAGTCTCACAGAAAGTAGCGCAGGAATTAGTAGATATTGGCGTACCGCGATCGCACATTCGGGTAATTGTCAATGGAGTTGACTTGCAAGAGTTTTCTCCTGGTGTAGCTGATCGCCAAAAATTGGGTCTTCCAGAGAATGTTACCTTAGCACTATTTGCGGGTGACATCCGTACACCAAGAAAAAACTTAGATACAGTCCTTCATGGCTTAGTGAAAGTGCCTGATTTACATTTGGCAGTTGTAGGTGGGATTGAAGGTAGCCCGTTCCCGCAACTCGCAGCATCTTTGGGGTTAAACGAGCGAGTGCATTTTCTCGGATATCGGCGTGATATTCCTCAAATTATGCGAGCAGCGGATATATTTGTCTTTCCGTCCCGTTACGAGGCTTGTACACTGGTATTGTTAGAAGCGTTAGCCTCAGGACTGCCTGTGATTACCGCAACGGCAACCGGAGGCGCAGAATTGGTGACACCAGAATGTGGAGTCGTTTTGGCTGATTCAGACGATACAAATGCTTTGGCTTCGGCGCTATTGTCCTTGGTGAGCGATCGCGCAATACGGCAACAGATGGGTAAAGCTGCTCGCTCTATTGCCGAACAACATGGCTGGACTACTATGGCACAAACCTATGTGAATCTATTCGAGGAATTAAGCAAGAATGAGGAATACCGTTCTCATACCCACTTATCGCCGTCAAAAGGACCTATTGCGGTGTCTTGAGGCGCTACAAGTACAAACGAAACCAGCTTTTCAGGTATTAGTAGTTGTACGCGACATCGATGCTGAAACTTGGCAATTCCTTGAATCATTCAAAGAAAGTAAACTGCCACTACAGACTGTAAAGGTGACGGTTCCGGGGGTAGTAGCAGCTCTAAACGCTGGACTAGAAGCAGTAGAGGGAGATATTGTTTCAATTACTGATGACGATGCCGCACCCCGTCCTGATTGGTTGGAACGCCTTTCGGCTCATTTTATATCAGATAGCCATATAGGCGCAGTTGGTGGGCGTGATTGGGTACACCACGGTAGCAAGCTTGAAGATGAATCTCGTCAGCTAGTCGGTCGGTTGCAGTGGTTTGGGCGAGTAATTGGCAACCATCATTTGGGAGTAGGAGAACCTCGCGAGGTTGATGTTCTTAAAGGAGTGAACATGAGTTTTCGCACCCAAGCAATTGAGCAATTGCGCTTTGATGAACGTATGCGAGGTACAGGAGCGCAAGTACACTTTGAAATGGCATTTACTCTGACTTTAAAACGCGCTGGTTGGAAGATTATTTACGATCCCAACGTTGCTGTAGATCACTATCCCGCACAACGTTTTGATGAAGATCAGCGAAACAATTTTAATAAAATTGCGTTTATTAATTTAGTCCATAATGAAACTCTAGCTTTATTAGAGCATCTATCACCTATACGCCGTATTATCTTTCTCGTATGGGCAGTATTAATTGGCACAAGAGATTGTTTGGGTTTCCTACAGTGGTTGAGATTTTTGCCTAGTGAAGGTAGATTTGCCGGACAAAAATTGCTGGCATCTGTGCATGGGCGAACTCAGGGTTGGCAAACATGGCAACAGCACCGTATCTACTTGAAAAAAATCGCAACAAACTACCTTCACCGTGGAGATGCACAGTGACTTCCAATCAGTTACTTTTCAATAGTTTTCTCAAAGAGAAATTTTCTGCTGAACAGCGATCGCTACAAGGTTGGATAGTAATCTTCGGCTTCATATTGCTTTCATTGGCGTGCTACCTTGGTCCTGCCGCCAGCCTGCGCCTAGTTTATCCAGTAGTAGCTCTAATTACAGCCGTGTTCTTATACTTGCGGCATCCCATCCTCTATCTAGGCTTTACCTGGTGGATGTGGTTTATCTCACCGTTAGTTACGCGCTTAGTTGACCTTCGCGTTGGCTGGGACCCAACCCGTCAGATGCTCATAGCACCCTATTTAGTGGTCTTTGTCACCATCGTAACCTTGTTCCGCTGCCTTCCGAGCGCTCATCGCCAAGGTGGCTTACCTTTTATTTTGGCTTTTGCAGGAGTGTTCTATGGCTTTCTCATTGGACTGGTTTACAACCAACCAGTCCCTGTGGCACGCAGCCTTCTGGACTGGCTGAGTCCCCCCCTCTTCGCTTTTCACTTGTTTGTTAACTGGCGAGATTATCCTAGCTATCGCCAGAACATTCAACGTACATTCCTCTGGTGCGTTTTGATTGTAGGAGCTTACGGTGTGTACCAATTCGTAGTAGCTCCTGAGTGGGATCGATACTGGCTGATAGAATCAAAACAGTTCACTAGTGCTGGAAATCCTGTACCTTTCGGGATGCGCGTGTGGAGCACATTGCACTCAGTCGGTCCATTTGGTGCCGTCATGCAGGCTGGATTGTTATTATTATTCACTAGATCTGGACCTTTAATTTTTCCTGCCTCAGCAGTTGGGTACTTGTCATTCTTATTGGCACAAGCACGCACTAATTGGGGGGGTTGGTTATTAGGAGTAATTATGATTATGGGTTCGGTAAAGGCGCAAATTCAAATGCGTTTAATTACCATAATTTTGGTGATGGCAATGTGTGTGTTGCCATTGCTGACCATTGAGCCATTTTCGGAAATTGTTGCAAGTCGTTTTGAGAGTTTTTCCAATCTTCAAGATGATCAAAGCTTTAAGGATAGATCGGGCAGTTATGACAGAAACCTCAGCCTAGCCCTTTCTAATACTTTGGGTAACGGGTTGGGAAATATTTGGAAGGTCAACGAAAAAACTGGTCAAATAGAAGTATTTGTCATTGATAGCGGCGTTTTAGATATGTTTTTCACTCTGGGCTGGTTGGGAGCCATCCCTTATCTTGGTGGGCTAATATTGGTAATTTTCAGTGTTACCAAATATTCGGAAGCTCGTTTTGATAGCTTTGTCAGTGCTGCTCGCGCCATTGGTATCAGTGCTGCTGCCCAGTTAATTATTGGTAGCGGTATGTTAGCGATCGCGGGCATGATTCTGTGGGGATTTTTGGCTATGGCTATGGCAGCACATAAATACTATCAACATCACGGGATCACCACACTTAAATAAAGGTCTAATATATATGAAAATTGTTATTGTTATGCCGCTGGCTGAACAAAGAGGCGGTGGTGAAATGATGTTATGGGATTTGATGCAGCAGGGACGTAACGCTGGTGTCGAATGGCTGGTAATCTTTTTAGAAGACGGTCCGATGGTAGAACAGGTAAGGAAACTCGGCATTGATACGCGAGTAGTTTCCAGCGGTCGTCTGCGTGAAATCCATCGTTTCATTCCGACTGTTTTCAAAATAGCTTCGATAGCCAAACGCGAACGTGCAGATGCGATCATCAACTGGATGTGGATAACTCACATATATGGAGGACTTGCTGCGTTAATGGCGGGGTTGCCTTCTATGTGGTATCAACTAGAAGTGCCTTATGACAAATTTTGGATGGTACGGCTAGCAACTTTATTGCCAGCGCGTGCCATAGTTACCCTCTCAAAAGATGGTAAGGAGGCGCAAGGACAAATTTGGCCTCACAGACCAACACCTTTAGTTTACCCAGGTGTGGCACTTGATCGATTCGAGCCGTCAGCTGTGCCTTCTCCTCTTGAAGCGCGGCGCAAGCTGGGTTTGCCGTTAAATGGACCTTTGATAGGAATTGTTGGACGATTGCAACGCTGGAAGGGAATGCATGTTGTTGTGGAAGCAATGCCCAAAGTTTTGCAAAAGTATCCTGATGCTCATTGTGTGTTGGTCGGCGGAAAGCACGACTTAGAACCAGATTATGAAGATTTCTTAAAACAGCAAATAGCAACTTTGGAGTTAAGCGATCGCGTGATTATGGCTGGGCTACAGCGCAACATCCCTGAGTGGGTGCAAGCAATGGATGTATTTATTCATGCCTCAGATAAAGAGCCGTTTGGCATTGTGATTATTGAGGCGATGGCACTGGGAAAACCTGTAATCGCTGGCAATGCAGGTGGACCAACTGAGATCATTACAGATGGTATCGATGGACTGCTAACGCCCTATGATGATGCAGATGCATTGGCGATCGCAATTCTTCGTTATCTTGACGACCAAGAATTTGCCCGTAATGCCGCAGTCGCAGCCCGACAACGCGCACTCGATTTTTCTACCCAGCGTTATGCCCAAAATTTTATAAATGCGGTTCGCTCCGCAGTGTCAAATGTTTCTTAGATTAATGTTGAGTTACCTTTAATTGAGAAAAGGTATACCAAGGATATAAGGATATTTAGAGATGGTTATAGTCAAGTCAAACGTGGGTAAAATGTTTCCAAATTACCCACGTCGATTTTTCATAAGTAGGCTCTGAACAACACTTAAACTCACGTGCTGATTGTTTTACCAGTTGTCATTGAGAGCTTTTATTTGGTGGCAGAGATTAACATATTAAGCTTTTATGTAAATGCATTTAAATATAGCTTTGGTATAAAAAAGCATGATAGTACTTTTACTTCATCATAGACAAATGCAGCCAGCCAAATATACATATACACTGACAGACATTCATTGCGATCGCTGCCAGCCAAATATACACTGACAGACATTCATTGCGATCGCATGAAGGTTGCATTTTTACCGCTTATATTCAGCTAAATTCTCACTCTTTTGCACACCTTCTTTCAACGCCAATCGTTGTGGCTTTACATAGGGTACGTAGGTGCTGCTAGAATTAGATACTCCATTTGCTACAACCCCAACTAGGTTTAACTTGCTTAACATTGTTGTAGCCTGTGCGAGTTGAGTTCGAGTTACCCTACCGATACTTGCCACCATGACCACGCTGCGACAAGATGATGCTGTGAGTATAGCATCCACCATGCCTAGAACTGGAGAAGCATCAATAAGTACTAGATCGTAGTTCTCCTCAAATGCTGCCATCAATTGCATCATGCGCGGGGAACTCAATAAATTAGCTGGATCGCCAGGTGTTGGTCCTGCGGTCAAAATATCAATATAAGATGAACCTGAAGATTGAATACTAATGTGGTTGGGTAGACTGACATCACTTGCCAGCAGAGACGAAAGTCCCTGTTCGTTTGGAAGATTAAGTTGTTTGTGCAGACTGGGGTCGCGTAAGTTTGCATCAATTAGCAATACCCTTTTATGTAAACGGGCAGCACTCATTGCCAAACCCAACGCAAGAGCTGACTTACCCTCATCAGGCAAAGCCGAAGTGATCATCAAAGATTTGAATGTAGCAACAGAATTTACTAGCTCAATATTTTTATAAATCAGATCTAGCGATTCCCAACGCGGTGGGGATTGCAGTACCTGAATTGTCCAAGGAGCTAGTACTTCTGGCTTGCCAAAAGGTAACTTAATCACCGATTCTCTAGGTTTGGCTGGGGGCAACTTGGGAGTAGTTCCCAACAACGGTAGAGCAACCTGCTTTTCCAACTCAGCAGTTGTATGAACGGAATCATCAGAAGCTTCCCGCACAAAAGCAGCAATACCTCCCAACATCAACCCAACCACTGCACCCAATAAGAGGTTTTGTCGAAGGTTAGGACCCGTTAATTCGCCTTTTTCGGGATCTTCCAGAACAATCCATTTAAATCCACCCTTCTCAATTTCTTGCCGTACCTCTTGTTCAGCTTTCTGAAGCTCTTCTAATCTGTCACGGCTCAGTTTTATCTGCGGTTGCAAGCGATTGTACTCAGCCAACAAAGCTGGGAATCGTTTAAGTTCTTCACGCATCTGAATCTCTTTTGGGGCCAGGATTCGATCGCGAGCACTTAAAGCAACTATATTTGTCTGTGTTTCTGCTAGCTGACCGGCAAGATTGAGGTCAATTTGACCAAGCTGTCCTTGTTGTAATAGAGTATCTCCAATAGCATTAACAGCAGTGCCTTTTCCTAATGTCCGTCCTACCTCTTGTTGCAATAATTCCTTCTGGCTTTGAAGCTGTTCTATCAGTTTTTGTACGCTGGGAGTCTCATCAGTGAAACGCAAGCGCTCCTGTGCTAAAGCCAGTTCTGTTTTTTGGATTTCGTTGAGTAACCCTTGGTAGCGAGTAGACTGACTCAGACGAGAAGCAACTAGGGCATTTTGTGGAGTACGCTTAAGTTGTTCTTCCAAAGATTTTTGACGAGCCAAAGTTTCCTCATACAGAGACCGCGTTTCGCGTCGTACCTGTACAATTCTGTTCAAATCGTCTTCTAGAGTTTTTGCTTGTAATTCTGGGTCAATGAATTTCTGGGTGCTGCGGAACTGTTGTAGTCTTCTTTCAGATGCTGTTAAATCTTCTTTTACTGTTTTTAACTGTTCTCTGATAACTCTCAGACCGCTTCTTAAACGCTCATCCTGCTGTTTGATGTTATATTCTAAATAAACTTTCCGAACAGCATCGAGAATTTTTTGTGTCTTCTCTGGACTTGTACTAGTGTAGTCTGCTTGGAATATTTTAGTAGCGACATCATCTGGCTTGTTTCTTACTTGATCTAAAACTAGAGACTGTTTAATTTCAGCTACAGTTATGTCTGGATAATCAGACTTAAGTTTATCAACTGCTTTTTGAAGAATTCCAGAACTCTTCATGACGTTAAGCTGAGTTGCAGTGTCTATCTCAACACTAGACTCGGTAAACTTATTTTCCGCTCCACCTGCTCCAGCTCCTTCTTTCTTACCCTGATAGTTTGCTTCTATCTGCAACTGCATACTGCTTTTGAAGGTAGGCTGTGTTTTAGAAGTTAAAAAACCTGCAACGCCTACCGAAGCAAAAAATACTGCTAAAAACCAAGGAAATCTACGGATTAAAATTGCAAACAGTTGCCCGTAACCCGGTTCTGTCTCAGCAATTGGATTTACATTGGGATTTAGACTACTAGTTTGAATCACGTTTACTATCCCTCAGCTAACAGTTTAAATAAATGATGGATGTAGGCTACAAGTTTGGTCAATAACTTGCTCTACTTGATTAAAAAATGCCTCTTCCGAAAAATTTGCTACAGCATGATTGCGGATGTTGGCATAATCCCAATTGATTTCCCTGGCTTCTAGTAGTGCGGCTTGTAGAGATTCGGGTGTTTGTCTCTTAAAAAAGACTCCTGTCTTTCCAGGTACCTGAGTATCTAATACGCCACCTGCTCCATAGGCAATGACTGGTGTTCCACTAGCATTAGCCTCTACTGGAACTAGTCCGTAATCTTCTAAAGCTGCCACTATAACAGACGTAGCCTTAGAAAACAACTGAGTACGTTCTGCATCAGTTACATGTCCCAAAAACTCAATATTATCTAATGCTTTGGATTTTAACCGATCTTGTTCTGGACCGTTCCCTGATATTAATAAGCGCCACCCCAGCCAATTGAAAGCTTCAACTACTATATCAAGCCGCTTATAGCTTATCATTCGAGCTGAAGCAAGATAATATTCATCTTTTATATCTGAATAAATAAACTTTTTGGTATCAATTGGGTAATTAATTACAATAGCTTTTTTGTTGTAAATTTTTTCAATGCGACGACCTACAACACTAGAATTAGCAATGTAAAGGTCAGGTTCCTGTGCATAAGTCAGGTCTACCTTTCTCATTACTTCAAATACTTGTTCGATTAAAGGTGCAAAATATCGATAGTCTCCATACTCGCGTAAATAAGTTTCTGTATCCCACAAGAAACGGGTAACATTATGACAAAAGCAAATGTGGCGTGCTTTTGGGTTTTTTCGTACTGCTTTGGCGAAGCTGGTACTACTACTGATGATGAGATCGTAGTCTTGCAGGTCTAAGGCTCGAAAGGCAGGAAAATAAAAAGGAGCCATCAAGCGGAAATACTTGGCTGCACCCGGAATGCTTTGCAAGAAAGTTGTGTTAACTATACGATCGCCTAAATCAATAGTTTGTTGGCGATCGTACAAAGATGTGAAAATGTCAGCTTCTGGGTAACGCTTACACAGCAATTCAAACACGCGCTCTGCCCCACCGCGTTGGGTTAAGTAATCATGGACTAGAGCAATTTTCATAAATTTTCCCTGAAGTTGATATAAAGTTTATTTAAATGATCGGCAGTTGGTTCCTAAAAATAATTTTATTCTTTATCAGTAGAACTTACTATGCTATATCTGTTTCTTCATCAGAATATTTTCAAAAAGCCTTTTTACTTTATGAAAAAAACAATTATCTATATCTAGTAATACCCAAATATGAGAACGACAGTAGTGAACATTGTATTTAAGTCATTGATAAACTTCTACTGATTTTTATCGCAGATTGTTGACAATTCTGATTGCCTTACATAAATACTTGTCACTACTGTCTATCAAATCAAGATATTACCTTACTGCTGCCAGGGTTTTTCCAGTAGCGAAATAAGCATTTTGCTCTGCTCGCAGTTTATCGCCAAGTCTACCTTCTGGCAATTCTACATCATCGTAGGTGAGAACTTGATCTTTAGGAATATCTCGTTTGAGGCGACATCCTTCGGCTAAACCAATTGGTAGCAGGTTTTGCTCTTGGACGATGTTGGAACTCTCACATTGACCGTATGTCATGTAATAGCCAATACCATCGAGAGTTTCTCCAGCTTTCAGGTCGATTTTGGCGGTGGTGACTACATCCACAAGCGGACCATTCAATGGAGACATAACAGCATCCTGGAAGAGGACAGCACGTGCAACGGATAGTGGAACTTCAAAATGACAGAGATGATAAGGAGTATAGAAGCTGTAGAGAGGACCTTCTCCTAACTTATACAAGTTGAGGTAGTGACGTTGCTTGGGGTCGTCGTGAGTAGCAAACACAAACACACCTGGACCTGGTTTTGCTCCGACTACGTAATCGACGATACCGCCCAATTCTTTTAGTTGTTCAACATCATACATGTTGGTCATCTCATCGACATGACCTGCAAAGTCATATCCGAGCATTCCCCGCTTGGCGATTGTCATCCCTGTTGCGTTGGCAACGATCGCTTGCTCGAAGGAAATTTTTGTGCCATCAGCAAAACTAGTTACCATGTGAGCCTTTTGACCCCAACGTTTGGCAAATGCTTCCTGTGTGGTCGGATTGCGATAAGGATCTTGCAGTCCTTTGATATTACCGCACAATAAAGGAGTTAAACCAATACTTTTGACAAAGCGGTAAAGGTTCATTTCTACCCCAGGCTGATCACCGTCGCAAGCGCTGAGAATAACGCCTGCTTTATCGGCGTATACTTTTAAGATTGGACCAATAGTCCCATCAAGTTCAGCGTTCATCATAATTACGTGCTTGCGATGGGCGATCGCTTCCATCACCACCTGAGCGCCAAATTCCACTGCTCCTGTGACTTCAATTAAGGCATCAATACCTTCAGCTTTGCAGAGCAACATAGCATCTTCGGTGACTGCATACTCACCACGGGCGATCGCGTCTTCTAATTGAGTTACAGTGGAAACAACTTGAACATTCTCAATTCCTGCTTCCGAATAAGCTCGCTTGGCTGCATCAATTTGACGGTTGAAGATAGCTACTAATTCCATACCTGGAACTGAATTAGCAATTTGATTGGCAATTCCTCGACCCATGAAGCCTGCACCAATCATGGCTACTTTAACCGGTTTGCCTGCCTCGGCACGTGCTTGTAATGCGCGATCCACAATTATCATTGATTAAACTCCCCTCAGAAAGCTGTTTGTTGTTAGCGATTTTTTAGCAAGTTGTTTTTGTTAAGGCACATGCCCTGAAAAAAGATACCAGCCGTCGCTCCTAGATTTTCGATACACCACCAACAATTTCAATACACGGCTGGTATCTTTTTTTTGCGGTCTCCCCTAAAGGGAAACAACCTTAAACCCCGAAGATCTACTAATCGATGCGGACTTTTATTTTTTTAAGAAAAAATAAATAGTACCGCTAACATCTTCAATAAAGGTACTTAGAATTTGCACCTCTAATAAAATTAATCAATTTGACTAAGTATTAATGAGGTGCATTGTGCTGAATTGTCAACAATTATACTCTTATCTAAGAGATGTGCCTCCCACAGTCATCATTCTCATCAAGGGCCAATTTAAATCTTTCTCCGAAATTTCGGTAACATCGACTGGCCATTCAATGTTAAAAAATGGGTCATCATAGCGTAGACCCCGTTCATACCCAGGTGTATAAAATTCTCCTACTTGGTATATAACTTCAGCATCATCTGTAAGTGCTTGATAGCCGTGGGCAAACATTTCCGGAACGTATAAAGCGCGACGGTTATCTGCGCTGAGTTCTACGCCAAAATGTGATAAAAATGTCGGAGACTCAGGACGCATATCAATAATTACGTCGTAGATAGAGCCTTGAGTACAGCGGACTAATTTTGTTTCTGTTGCTGGGGAAACTTGATAGTGCATTCCCCGCAGCGTTCCTTTTTTATAGTTGTAAGATAAGTTGCATTGAGCAACAGTTGGCTTTAAGCCATGTCCCTCAAACTCTTTCGCGCAAAAAGTACGGGCAAAGAAACCACGATGATCTGGTTTTTGTTCTAAATCAATGACGAAAGCGCCTTTGAGTTCAGTTTCGGTAAAAATCATAGATAACCTCGATTTAATATTTACTACAAAGGGAACTGGGTAATTTCCGAAAATTATTTGATGAGAAAGTATTTTATATCATAAAATACTACTACGTGCCCACTTTAACGGAATCAGATTCTTTGCTTAACTCTGGTCTAGCAAAAGTATCATCCGAGTATTGGGTACAAAGTTCTGGTCGCTTGGGGGGGTTGGCAGTGTAAACATAAAACAGCGCTGACCGTTCTTCTGTCCGCAGGGTTCCGTGATGTAAAGCAGTTTTTGGATCTGTAAAAATGACCGTACCTGCTGGTCCTGGACAAGATTTCCAAGCTGATTTGGGAATAATTTCTTTCAATTCATCATCGTTGATGCCTACATATCCTGCCTTCCAAAGCTTGTGGTAAATTCGATAATAATTCAAGCTATATAAGGAAGTTAAAGATAGAGGAACATATTCAAAAGGACCGTCTTTTTCTTCCACATCAGTCAAATAAATGATTATTTTGACCATTCGCCGATCTTCTGAATCTTTATGCCATAGCAACGTTCCAAATTGATTTTCGTTGGGTAAATCTTTGCGTAAATGTACACCTTGAAAAGCAACGGGAAGCCCAATATAATTTTCAACGATATTCAGGAGTCTTTGTTCTTGTGCCCAATTGGAAAATTCGGGTAAATCTGTAACTGTGTAAATTTGGGGAAGCAATTTACCTGCACTGTTGTGGCTAGGTGTTGGCATGCTGGACAATTGACTGTAAGCAGCATTGAGAAGTTGTGGGGTGGAGGTTAATCCCAATTCGTCGAGTGTTGTGACGTAAACGCCTTCTTTTTGGAGAGTGTTAACAATATAGCGATCGCCTGATTCTAATGCAGGCAAATTTTTGGCATGGTTCAGCAGTGCAGTTCTGTAACCTAACTCTGATTTGAGTTCAAATATTTTATTTGTGATGGTGTCAAGCATACAACAGCGCTTTATTCATGATGTTTGGATTGTTTTAGGGATCAATTTTGATATTTATTGCTTAGAGTTTATTAATTCTTCAGAAGTAAGCCTTGACTCAGCTCTCTTGAAATTTTGAGGATAGACTTCTTCAATAGCAGATAAAGTTACTAAAGTTAAAAAGGTAATTCCTACATTTAGAGCGAATGCAGGCCATCTTTTCAAAGCGCCTAAAAACACTTTAAAATTGACTTGTTTCAAATTTTGCAACATCATCCGATTGCAAAACTTCTTAGAATATCCAATCTGCTGAAATTTCTTAATAGTTTCCGGAATGTGTTTGTATTGCATTAACAGGGCAGATTTTGGCTCTTTCTGCCAATAGCTAACACCGACAACACATTCCATATAAGTATCTTTAGTGACGATTACACTACCATTAGCAGCACAATATCCAGCTAAATATCCCAAAGATATCCAGTTACTAGCCGCATCTTGCCAAATTTCCAAAGCGCTTTTTACCAGGTCGGTTCTGTATACCGAAGCAGTTAGAAAAATGACAGCACCGACACTTTTTGAAAAACAATGTTCAAATATTGCTTTGCCGTTACCGTTTCCATCTTCTGTATCAGCATCAAACCAGCGATTACCAACTATTGTACCTGGATGGACAGGTTTCCCAGTGATTTTGTTGCGACCGGAAAAGTTGAGAAACAATAATGATAAATCGTTATTGTTTTTTATTTTATTTATAGTATAGGCGACTGCTCTTTTTTGGATGGAATCATCATCACCAATTGCCCAAACAAATTTAGTTTTTGCTGACTTAAGGCAATGAATGATATTTCTCATTACGCCTATATTTTCTGTATTTTTATGATATGTAAACGTGAAGTTGCTCAGAACTTTTTGCCACTTATTGACTACTTGTTGAGTATTATCTGGTGAACAATTATCAGAAACGAAAATTTCACATTCTGATTCAAAGCCTTTTATAGCCTCAGCAAGCCACGCTAACTGTTTATCAAGTAACTCAGCGCGGTTGTAAGTAGGAATAGCAATGGTGAGCAATTTATTCATTTTTGATGGAAAGTGCAACTGATAAGTTGCTTGGATTGTACTTCAAATAAGAACTCACAAGTTCTTATTGCCAAAAATTTCCGAAAAAACTACTTAACGTACATAATAGAAGCCCGAATCAAATCATTTTGATTCGGAAGCTTCAAGCAGTCATTAACGGCGAATGAAATAATGTAATTACTTCTTCGTCCAGAAGAAATCTTGGTCAATTTGTTGGGTGCGAATTAGGTATTCTAGCTGCTTCAAGCGGGTGAAACCTCTAGATAAGAAAGTTTCTTCAGTCATATCGATTTGGGTGAACAAATCAAACAACTGTTGAGCGCCACGTTGAGCATTCCAATCACACTTGAATCCAGGTAGGATTGTGTTAATTTTTTCAAAAGATACTCGATAGCTGCGGTTGTCTGCACCGCTATCGCCAAAGGATAATTTACAACCTTTGAAAGTATCAGCAATAATTTCTGCGATTTCTTTAACTCGATAATTGTTAGTAGTATCGCCGACGTTGAAGATTTGTTTGTGTACAATATCCCGTGGTGCTTCGACCGTGCAGACAATTGCCTTACAAATATCTAACGCATGAACTAAAGGACGCCAAGGTGTACCATCGCTGGTCATTTTAATTTCTTTGGTAGTCCATGCCAAGCCTGCCAAGTTGTTTAAAACAATATCAAACCGCATTCTGGGGGAAGCACCAAAAGCAGTAGCATTTCGCATAAAAGTAGGAGAGAAGTCATCATCAGCTAGTGGTGTGACATCTCTTTCTACTAAGGTTTTGCATTCTGCGTAAGCTGTTTGCGGATTCACTGATGATTCTTCGGTGACATCACCTTCTGTAGCAACACCGTAAACACTGCATGAAGACATATACACAAAGCGACGCACACCTGCTTCTTTGGCTAGTTTGGCAAGGCGAACAGAACCTTTATGGTTGATATCGTAGGTAATAGTAGGTGACAGTTGTCCGGTGGGGTCGTTGGAGAGTTCCGCCATGTGAACCATCGCCTCGACACCTTGCAAATCTTCAGCGGTGATATTACGGATATCTTTGTTAAGGGTTTTTGCCGTTACTTCAGTACCGTTGTACAGCCAACCCACTTTATAATAACCTGTGTCTACGCCGATAACTTCGTGTCCGCGTTCGATTAACAAAGGAGGTAATAATGAACCTAAATAACCTTCGGTGCCGGTGACAAGAATTTTCATGGGTTTTAATTCCTATAGATTGATGAATTTGATTATTTTGGCAATTTCGCCAGTAAAAAATAATTCAAGAAATTTACTCTCACTATACTTTCACAACTTGGATGTATTTAATGATGTTAATTTCATGAATTTTCTAGCCAATCTTATCCAGATAGTATCCCGCCAGCCTGACCAATCTGTTACGTCAAGATAATGGAAGAATAAATCTTTTTTAGGATGGGTACATTCACTTTTGACTCCTGCATACCAAGGTTTGGGAGTATTAGTAAAGTGAATAATACAAGGTTGGTCAAGGAGATCCTTATACACATCTTCTGGGAACGGACTATTTTCCCATGATGGATAATCGTATATCCTGGGCATTTGATTCCATTTGGGATGAAGTTCTCGCCATTTACCTGCAAGAACAGCGTTTAGCCCATCCTGGTCGTTACGAACATATTCTTGATTTTGTTGGATATATTCGAGAACCTTTGCGCCTATATTGTCAGTTCGCCACTTTTCTAGATTAATTACTAGAAGTCCAGAATTGAAATATTTAGCATCACCAGAAAGCCCGACTTCTTTGTAGTTTCTTAAACCATCAGACATGGATATATACAGTTCTACATCGTCTTGAACTGCTAGTGCATAGTCATCGCCAATTTCAATGTTCCATATTTCTCCTAAATCTCCCGTGACTACCATATCGGTATCTAGATAAATTGCCTTCTTAAACTCTGCTGGTAAAAATTCAGTAATCAGCAGCCGATAATAACAGCTTGGTGTCAGATGTCTGGTTAATACCAGATTTGTAAATAGTGCGTTATCTGGTTGTACCCAGGAAATATTTATCTGTTCTGATTGAAGTGATTTGATAATCTTATTTTTGTTTGATTCAGTAATACCTCCATCAAGAACAAATAAGGCTATTTTTTGATTAGTTCCTAGATTCTCCAGGGCTGAACGAACTGTGACTGCAAGGGGCATGGCATAGTTATTATCAGCAGCACAGACTAGAACAATCGGCTGAGTGTTAGAGCAAATGGACATAGCAAAAACCCTGATAACTGATTGATTTGCTTATTTTACAACGCTAGAAATGATGTAGGAAGCCTATCTAGCGGTTGATTAAAGAATGCCTGCGCTCCCTGGCTAGTACAGACGAATCTAGGGTAGATGCAAACTAACTAATCAAAAATTAATTGACTGCTGCGCTCATTAGATGCGACTGTTCGGGAATTTGGGCGACAATGGATTTGCCAATTTCCAGTGAAGAAGTGGCAGCAGGAGAAGGAGCATTGCAAACATGGACGGAGTTTTGATCTTGAACAATCAAAAAGTCGTCTACTAGTTTACCGTCGTTCATTAAGGCTTGGGCGCGAACTCCTGCATGGCAGGGAACTAAATCTTGCGATCGCACTTCGGGAATTAATTTTTGTAAACTTCTGGTGAAGGCTGCTTTACTAAACGAGCGAATGATTTCTTGTATTCCTTCGTCAGCGTGTTTTGCTGCTAGTTTCCAGAAACCTGGGTAAGTCATGACTTCAGCAAAATCACGCAAGTCAAAGTCTGTTTTTTTGTATCCTTCGCGCTTGAGGCTCAGAACTGCATTTGGTCCTGCGTGGACGCTGCCGTCTATCATCCGGGTAAAGTGAACACCCAAGAAGGGAAAATCTGGGTTGGGAACGGGGTAAATTAGAGTCTTGACAAGATAGCGCTTTTCTGGGGTGAGTTCGTAGTATTCGCCCCGGAATGGTACTATTTTGGCTTGCGGATCGACTTGAGCCAATTTGGCAACGCGATCGCTATGCAATCCGGCACAATTAATCACAAAGCGAGTTTCAAAAGTACCGTTATTAGTTTCCAGTACTTGATTTTTACCACTGCGGGAGATTTTCTCAACTTTTGTATTCAGACGCAGTTCTCCACCTTGCTTTTCAATTAATTCTGCGTACTTAAGACAAACTTGCTTGTAATTGGCAATACCAGTTGAAGATACGCGGATGCCGGCTACGGAAGTGACATGAGGTTCAATTTCTTTAACTTCTTCGGCACTGATTCGCTTAACTTCTAGACCGTTTTCCAAGCCACGCTTGTAAAGATTTTCTAGACGCGGTAACTCTTGTTCATCGGTAGCAACAATGACTTTACCGCAAACTTCATAATCAATTTCATGCTCTTGGCAGAATTCCACCATTGAGCGACTACCATCACGGCAAAATTTAGCTTTAAAACTTCCTGGCTTGTAGTAGATACCAGAATGAATTACACCGCTGTTATTACCGGTTTGGTGAAATGCCCATTTGCTTTCTTTTTCTAAAACTAAAATTTGTGCATTGGGATAGCGTTTTCCCAAAGCCATTGCTGTAGAAAGTCCAACTATTCCCCCACCTATTATCGCAAAATCATACATTGGTATTTTATGCACCTTTAATTACAAAAGTTTAAATTTTATGAGTCAGGAGTTTTTTTAAGTTAAGAGTGGGGAGTTAAAAGTTAAGTCCTTAATTCATAACTCATAACTGATAACCTTGCTACCACGTCTTCCAAGGAGCCTTGTTATTCTTCCATAGGTCTTCAAGGTAGTTTCTATCGCGCAAAGTATCCATAGGTTGCCAAAAACCGTGATGTCTGTAAGCAGACAGTTGATCCATTTCTGCGAGCTTTTCTAATGGCTGCTGTTCCCAAACGGTGGAATCATCAGCAATCAAGTTGATTACTTCCGGTTCTAGGATAAAATAACCGCCATTAATCCAAGCACCATCACCATCTTGTTTTTCGCGGAAGCTGTTGATTTTGGTTTGGTCGTGTCCTAAGGATATGGCACCAAAGCGTCCGGCTGGTTGAACTGCGGTTAGTGTACCTAAAGTTTTTTGTTCTTTATGAAAGTTAATTAACTCTGTGATATTCACATTGCTAACACCGTCACCATAGGTGAAGCAAAAAGTTTCATTACCAACATGGTCTGCAACACGCTTCAAGCGTCCACCTGTCATGGTATTATCACCTGTATCTACTAAGGTGATACGCCAGGGTTCAGCATTGCCACGATGCACATTCATCTGGTTAAACCGCATATCAAAGGTTACATCTGACATGTGTAAGAAGTAATTGGCAAAATACTCCTTAATTACATATCCTTTATAACCGCAACAAATGATAAAGTCATCAATACCGTGAGCAGAATAAGTTTTCATGATATGCCACAAAATGGGCTTACCACCAATCTCCACCATCGGCTTGGGTCTAACGCTAGTTTCCTCACTCAGACGCGTACCAAGTCCTCCAGCCAAAATCACTGCTTTCATGCAATTACCTCGGAATGTTTAGGTAGATGAGTATTTGAACTTTTGTAAACTGAGAGCCTATCAACTTAACTTAGGAGAAAAAGTTAATTATCAATTTTCTCAGTAATAAATTTAACTGTATTTTCGTTCTTAAGTATGAAGACAAGGTAAATAAAGTTCTATGAACTGTAAAAAAACGAAAAATCTTTGTAAATGGTTATGAAGAATTGTAATATTTATTTTATTTTTGAATACAAATAAAAAATAAATATTATTAGAAAGAGCTAACCCACGCTTAGGTTAGCTCTTTCTAAATACCAAGTATTTAATTGTTAAGGTGTTTTTCAGTTTTTAACTACCTTTTACTAAGCTAGTTGTATTTTCAAAGAAAGTGTCACATTTGTTTTCCAAAACAACACAGATGCTGCTTAATGCTTGTTGGTAATTATCCATATCCTCTTGCTCAAGGAAAATTTTGGCAGATGTCTGCAAATCGGCGATCGCTTGCGTACGATTTGTACTAGAATTCTTGCCGCCATACTGCGACAGTTCGTAGCGCACTATACCTCGCTTTAAGTAAAATTTTGCGCTTCGAGAATCGATGCTTAATGCTTGGTTAAAGTCGGCGATCGCTTCATTGTATTCTTGATCGAAATCGCTGCTGTATTGACCAATTTGATAACGAACAAGACCCCGCTGAAAATAAGCTTCTGACTTGCCTCCGTTTAAAGCGATCGCTTGATTAAAGTCTTTAATTGCTTTGCGGTAATCTTGTTGAGAGTCACCGCTATATTTAGCAAGTTGAGAACGGACTATACCGCGTCTGATATAAGCTTCGGCTTCATTAGGATTAAGACGTAGGGCATTATTAAAGTCTGCTAGGGCAAGGTTGTAATCTCTATCAGGATCGCTGCTATATTCGGCTAGCATATAGCGGGCATTGCCCCGGTTTACATAAGCCTTTACTTCATTAGGATTAATTTGTATAGCCTGACTATAGTCGGTAACTGCGCCATCATAGTCTTTCAGGTTGTAACGGGTATTGCCACGGTTAATATGTGCTTTGGCGTGTGTAGGATTTTGTTTGATTGCGTGGCTAAAATTGCTCAGTGCTTGGTCATAGTTTCGCACTTTATAAGACGCATGACCCTGTTTATAGTAATCTGCAAAAGTGAGATTATTTTTGCTTTGCTCCTGACGAGACATCAAGGTTTGTTGAGCGTATTGATTTTGGGAAACTAAGGGACGAGTAAATTTAATCATTAGGTCTAAGTAACCTAACATCCCAAAACCCAGCAAACACAAAATCACTGGGTAAAATTTTGATTTCTTACGAGATTGATAATAAGAAAATTTTTGCGGTTGTACTAATTGGCGATAATTAATCTGGTTTGCTGGAATTGGAGAAACGTTGGTACGTGTCGCTGGGATGTTGCGTCGAGTTTGTT
Source organism: Spirirestis rafaelensis WJT71-NPBG6 (assembly GCA_019359015.1). Classification (GTDB taxonomy): domain Bacteria; phylum Cyanobacteriota; class Cyanobacteriia; order Cyanobacteriales; family Nostocaceae; genus Hassallia; species Hassallia rafaelensis. Next base: position 53,218 of record JAHHID010000003.1, on the reverse strand, counting down.
TGCGCGGTTGTAGATGTTCTTTAGATTGTATTGCCTTTTGTGATGGAAAAGGGTCGCGTCCGCCTAAGCGCAAGGTACGTTCACACCAAGGACACTTGTGCAGATGGCTGCTGTAGCGGTGCTGGGAATTGACTGTGCAGGTAATTAGGTCATTTTCGATTTCAGCTAGTTCTAACAGCCAAGTTTGAGCGCTGGGACGCATCTCTGGGTTGTTATGACCATGCTCAAAACAGCGGACAAACATTTCTTGTAAGCTGGGAGGAAGAGTTTCCCAAGGTGGCGCAATCGGGGTTGGAGTGTAGGGGACGCGGCGCTGTTGACTGTAAGTAAAATGACCCTGAGCAATGCGTGCTTCGTAGGTGGGTGGCTCGCCTGCGCCTTGATAAATACCAGAAAATGGATGTGTACCTTCCATTAACAGTTGGAATATCAATACTCCCAACCCAAATAAGTCATGGGCGATGGCACGATCATATTGAGCAAAAATTTTATTTTGTAGCTCTGGTGGGGTAAACTCTGGTTTACCAACTTGGCAGCGGAAAATTATATTTTGATTTGCATCCCGTACTTGGAACGAATCTGTATCTACTAGCGTCACTAATGCTGTGTCGCTGACCATGATATTCGATTCATTCACATCGCCGACGCAGTAGCCGCTGTTATGCAAAGCCGCAAAAGCTGCCGCCAAATTACGAGCGGTACGCAGCAAGTATTGATAATTAAATAATGGACAGTGCTCGCGCCTAGTTCTGGGGTTGTAAAAGTCAATCGCGGGACGCATCCCTCGAATGCGCGGCATTAAAAAGCCAACAATGCGATCGCTTCCGTCTACTGCTTTGACTGTTTCATAGGGCCAAGCAATAGAAATATGCTCTAAACTAGCTGTGGGGTTTTCTGGTGGGTTGGCAAGCATTGCCAACAGTTTGCGAGCGTGTTGCTCAGTTGGCTTGTGATAAACTTTCGCCACTAAATTGCCATCGTTTGGCACAGCATAAATACAAGCTTCTCCGCCTCGCCCTAAACTGATGGTGAGGTTGAGAATTTCTTGTTTAGTAAGACAACGTAGTACCTGCATGATAGAATTACAATCTACGGGGGTTATTTAAGTTAAAGTCGCTCAACTACGCTTTTAGTCGCTTAAGGCAGCAATTATTAGCGTTAAGTCATCATCAGTACGTTGCGTAATCCGATCCGAACGCAAAAACGTCACCAACTGCTCTTTTGCCGCTCCTTTATCGTCCGCATTGGCTGCAAAGTCAAATAGAGGAAAAAAGAAAGGTTTATGAGGCTCACCCATTGCCATGTTTAATGCCAGCATTTGTAACCCGTCGGTGAGCACACCAACGTTGACTATGGCTTCGCGCCATATTCTCATTTGCGCTGTGTCTAGGGCATTAGGCGAAGTCAAAAAAGTCGTGGCGTTGATATATTCGCCGTTGTCAGGCATAGTTAGAGCGAGTAAGTTGCCCATGCGATCCTTCGCCACTGCCATGCCATCACCTATCTGCACTACTGCGGCAAGTTCTGGTGTAGCAATCGTAATAATTAACGTTGTTGCTAAATCTTGTGGCTGTTTGTCACAAGCAGCCGCTTCATCCTCAACGGCAAGTTTTGCGGCAATGATCGCATCATTTAAAAGCGAGCGCACTTGTTCATCATCCAAGGTTCGCCGGGTGAATTGTTTAACAGATATATTTTCGATAGCTGCTTCTACAGCCACCATCGCTCCAACTTTCCCGCTTACTGCACTTCCTGCACCATCTGCTACCGCTGCTACCAAAACGTTATCTGGCAATATTTGCCAGTGATGTGCGTCTTGACACAGCTGCTTGTTTTTTAAATGGCTTGTACCACCTACTGATGCGGCTACTACCCGCCATTGAGATATTTTGCTTGATGTGTTCATTCTGCCAACAGCTGTGTAAATATAATTGCGGCGATGGGTCAGCCGCCAAGGGCGATCGCTTTTTAAACAGATCCCCAGCCGATTGGTGGTAGTGCAACCTGTTCGTCTACCTGTGAATGCGAAACCGCTGACATACTCGCCGATAACCAAACAAACATCTCTATAAAGTTCAGTCCTTGGAGTTTCAAAGGAGTACGTACAGCAATTTTACTTAAGCGTGTCATATTAGCATTTTCCACCCCAACGGTAAAAAAAGCAACACGTTTATTTATTTCATCTGTTTGCAAACGCTGGGACGCTTGATCTATCGATTGTTCTAATTCGCCTTGCGGTTCTCCATCGGTAATCATAAATACCCAAGGACGATAGTAAGCAACGCCATTAGTGCGATATTGAAGCTTACGCTCTTGAATTAAATCCAAGGCTTTATTAATTCCCGAACCCATAGTTGTCAGCCCTTGTGCTGTCAAAATCGGCGGATTGAATTGATCGGCAGTCACAAAGTCTTGCACTACAGTTACGTTACTATCAAAAGTAACTATTGCTACTTCTACTCTTCGGGCTGCGAGAGAATTTTTTACTAATTCGTCCTTCAAACTCAGTAATCCCTGATTTAAAGCCTCAATCGGCTCTCCCTGCATCGAACCTGACGTATCTAGTAATAATACGCAAGGACAACGTGGTTCTGGGTTCTCAGCAAATTCAACTAATTGATCCAGTTTTAATGTATCAGGCATAACGTTTTGTGTTATGTTAAAGTCCAAAGCCTTACTTCCCTTTTTCTCAAAGTATATAATTGAAAGCGCCGATTAAACTACATTTTTGTAGTTGATTGGAAGAGTGCTCTCTTATTTATTAAACAGATTACTACTAGCAGAATCCCTAAGGATTTAAGAAAATCTTAACTTACAATGTAGTTGAGTAAAAGGGAATTTCCTAAGGACTCGCATGACCTGTAGCGCTGCATCTACGAAAAATTGTAAGTAACCCTTATACAATACCAAGGATCGCGTACCCTGCTCATGTTGAATTTTAAAGATTCTATGTAGCGAATTCAGATTTTAGATGAAATAAACTCATCATAATTAATCTAATCAGGTTTCTCACTATACTTGTGTAACTATGCACACTTAAAATCAAAATGAAGTCGAAAATATTTTATTTCAATATATAGTGCAAAATATAACAAATTAAAGATATGGTAATTATTGCATATATGTAATATATGTATATACCCAAACTTAAAAATTTGTTTGTAGAGAAATATTCAATTTAACAGGGTGCCTCATTACAGATACTTAAATTTTAGAAGTATTTGGTCTAATTTCCCGCAAATTATCCAAAAAAATGAGTAATTCTGGCACATTTAGCAAATTGAGTCCCCTGAGTTTGTTAAGACAGTTATCTAATTGTTCTGAGAGTACTTGTTTAGAAGCATTTAGCAACTCAGTTTCCTGGTCTATCTACTTAGAACACGGCAAAATTAGTTATGCCAGCGATTCAGTTGAACCTTTTGATCGACTCGAACGGCATTTACGCCGGCTTAGTCGCCAAATTCCCCAGCTAAAGAGCGAAACTCGTGTTCAGTTACGCCTAATGTTTGAAAGGGACTCACACGGTAAGGGCAAGATAGAGCAGGAAAGTTTGACAAACCAGCCATCTGATTATGAAGCGATTTGCTGGCTTGTCAGTGAAAAATATCTAAATTCTGCACAAGCGGGATTGCTAATCCAAGAACTGGTTAAAGAAGTGATTGAATCATTTTTCTTAATCAAGCAAGGTACATATAAATTAACAGATACATACCTGTCCAAAATTTGCAAGCTGGATGCAGACAAAGTAATTGAATGCTGTGAAGAAAGATTGAAAAATTGGCATTCTTTAGCGCCGCAAATTTCTTCTCCATTTCAGCGCCCTTATCTGTGTGTTTCTACAAGAATTAAACCAGAAAAACTTGCCGAACTTCAGCCCAATTTAACTCATTGGATGAAAGGTTTTAGCTTGCGTCATCTTGCGGTAATTCTGAATCAAGATGAATTAAAACTGGCGCAAACTTTACATCCTTATATCTTACATGGAGCGCTGTTATTACATGAGCCAGATCCACCATTTGATAAATTTCCAAAGACTTGTGAAGAGTTATCAGTTGATAGTGATATTGCCGAATTAGCTGAGAGCATAGCGCCTAGTAGCACTAGTACCAAGCAGAAGCCAAGTATTGCCGAAAATAGAGATATTCGTGAGCGATTACCAGATATATCTTCTTCTCTCAAAGAGGATTATCAGCAATTAGTAACAAAAAATAAGACAAACACTGCTACTTTAACAGAACGAAAACTTCACAAAATAGTTTCTGTTGATGACAGCCCGACAATGTTGAAAGAAATTACTCGCTTACTAGAAGATGAAAATTTTTCTGTAGTGACAATTGTCGATCCGCTAAAAGCAGTAATGTCAATTGTTCGGCACAAACCCGACTTGATATTACTAGATTTGAATATGGCGGGAATTGATGGTTATGAGTTGTGTAGGCTAATACGCAATAATTCAATGTTCAAAGAAACTCCAATAATTTTTGTTACTGGAAGTAAGGGAATTATAGATAAGATAAAAGCAAAATTTGTTGGAGCATCGGGGTATTTAACTAAGCCGTTTAGTCGCTCAGAATTGCTGAAAATGGTGTTTATGCATTTGAGTTAGGGACTGGGGGCTGGGGACTGGGGACTGGGGATTAGGAAAATTCCCCTTCTTCCCAGGCGTAACCTGGAAATGCATTTACAGGGGCTGCTGCCTCTGGTTTAATGTTACTGGAGGCAGAGCCTCTTGAAGAGCGCTCCCAGGGAGGAGCCTGGGAACGAGGGAAGGGGGAAAGGTAAGAGGAGAGTTTTTCAGTAAGTACAACGTCGTAGTAGGATTATTCAAGTTGGGGGGTACGCCTTGCGAGGAACAAGAGCGCGATCGCCACTCTTACAATCTAAAATTGAAGCATTCATACGATTCATAGAATTAGCAAGCACACTCCATGCGTATTTCTCTAAGTTGGCTGCGGGAACTAGTTGAGATAAAATTAACAAGCGATAAATTAGCCGAAACCTTGACAATGGCAGGGTTTGAGGTGGAAGATATTGAAGACCGCCGCACTTGGGCAAATGGCGTTGTTGTTGGAAAAGTGCTTGAGCGCCAACCTCACCCCAACGCTGATAAGTTGAGTGTTTGCCAAGTTGATATCGGTGCTTCTGAAACTTTAAATATCGTGTGTGGCGCCGCAAATGTCCGAGCAGATATTTATGTGCCAGTAGCAACGACAGGAACTTATCTACCAAATATCGATTTAAAAATCAAGCCTGCGAAACTCCGAGGTGTTGCTTCTCAAGGCATGATTTGTTCTTTGAAGGAACTCGGTTTACCCACTGATGTAGACGGAATTCATATTTTTCCTCAAGAAAATCTCCAACTGGGTAGCGATGTTCGTCCGTTGTTGGGTTTGGATGATGTGATTTTAGATGTCACTGCTACTGCTAATCGCGCTGATGCTTTAAGTATGGTAGGGATAGCGCGGGAAGTAGCAGCGCTGACAGGTGGAAAGTTGACAATTCCTGAACCGGGTGAGGTGTCTGTTCCTCAAAGCGCGGGAAATTTAACTTTAAAAATTGATGAAACGCAGGCTTGTCCGGCTTATATTGGTACGGTAATTGAAAATGTAAAAATTGCGCCTTCTCCTGATTGGTTGCAACAACGTTTGCGGGCTGCGGGAACGCGACCAATAAATAATGTTGTGGATATTACCAATTATGTGTTGTTGGAATGGGGACAACCACTGCACGCATTTGATAGCGATCGCTTGGGGGGAGATTCGCCTTTACAAGTTGGGGTGCGCTTCGCTAACGCGGGAGAATCGCTAAAAACTCTGGATGGACAAACCCGCAATCTAACCACCCAAAATTTGTTAATTACCGCTAACAACAAACCCGTTGCTTTGGCAGGGGTGATGGGTGGAGAAGAAACGGAAGTGCATGACGGTACGCAAAATATCTTTTTAGAAGCGGCATTATTTGACTCTGTAGCAATTCGCCGTTCTTCGCGTAGCATCGGTTTAAGAACAGAAGCTTCTGGAAGATATGAACGAGGTGTGAACCGCGCTGAGTTGGAAAAAGCCACACACCGCGCTTTATCGATGATAGTGGAGATAGCACAGGGAAATATTGTAAATCAGGAAATTGCTGATACGCGCCCAGATCCATCTACTTGGAGTCGAGCGATCGCACTACGTTTAGAGCGAGTTAATCAAGTTCTCGGACCAATCGAGATGGGTGAGAAAACCGGAGAACTGCAAGCGCAAGACGTTGAGCGCATTTTGACTGCGTTGAGATGTCAGCTGACTTCCTCTGAGGAGGGTGCTTGGACAGTAACTGTCCCCCCCTATCGTTACCGCGATTTAGAACGGGAAATCGATTTAATTGAAGAAATTGCCCGTCTTTATGGCTACGATAACTTTTGCGATACCTTACCAGAAAAATCGGAAGCTGGTTATCTGCCTTTAGATCAGGAACTTATACGCAAATTGCGAGCTTCTTTCAGGGCAGAAGGATTGACAGAACTAATACAATACTCTTTGGTGAAACCACAGGGAGAAAGACAGATAGTGCTGTCAAACCCGTTATTTATAGAATATTCGGCGCTGCGAACCGAGCTAATTTCCGGGTTGATTGATGCTTTTCAATATAACTTAGAGCAAGGAAACGGTTCGCTGAACGGCTTTGAAATTGGACGCATTTTTTGGCTAGAAGAAGACGGTTTGCAAGAAGCCGAAGCCCTAGCCGGAATTATGGGGGGAAATCGCACTGTTGGTAAATGGTCAAGAAGTGGCGAACAACCTTTAACGTGGTTTGAAGCCAAAGGCATTTTACAAAGTGTATTTCAGCAACTTGGTTTGCAGGTAGAATATCAACCAGATAATCAAAATTCCCGCTTGCATCCAGGACGCACCGCGTCTTTGTGGATACGCGGTAATAGACTCGGTACTTTTGGACAATTACATCCGCAAGTGCGGCGCGAAAAAGGTTTACCAGATTCAGTTTACGTGTTTCAGCTGGATCTAGATGTGCTGTTGGATTCTCTAGAAAAAGATGAAATACTTGTACCGCAATTTAAACCTTATTCTACTTATCCAGCAGCCGATCGCGATATCGCCTTTTTTGCACCGATTAAAATAACTGTTGCGGAAATTGAAAAAGCGATCGCCAAAGCTGGTAAAGATTTATTAGAATCTGTGGAATTATTTGATGAATATCGCGGTGATAATGTACCAAAAGGACAGCGCAGTTTAGCGTTTCGTTTAGTTTATCGGACAAGCGATCGCACTCTCACTGATGCTGAAGTCGAACCAGTTCATAACAAAGTCCGTGAAGCATTGGTTGAAAAATTCGGCGTTAGTCTTAGGAGTTAAAAGTTAGGAGTTGGGAATGAAGAATTAGGAACGAGGAGTTAGGAGTTAATTAAAAACTTATAACTCCAAACTTCATACTCCTACCTCCTGACTCCTGTCTCCTGCCTCCAGACTTCTAACTCCTAACTCCTTTTTAGACCTTTTGTAATTTTAGATGGTGTATTTATGGCAAAATATATAATGTGGGGAAGTTATTGCGAAGACGTTTTAGAAAAACGTGCGCCTCATCGTCAAGCGCATTTAGACGGACTCGCAAAACAAAAAGAATCCGGTGTGTTGGTGACGATTGGTCCGACCAAGGATGTAACCAAAGTTTTCGGCATTTACGAAGCCGATAATGAAGCGACTGTGCGCGAGTTGATTGAAAATGACCCCTATTGGCAAAATAATATCTGGACAGAATATTTTGTCAAAGAGTGGATTCAAGCTTTTTGAATCAAAAATCAGATGAATGCTGAAGATTTTTTACACCAAGGAATAAACAAGAATTCCCAAGGAGATTATCAAGGAGCGATCGCTTATTTTAACTCTGCATTGCAAATCAATCCCGATTTTGCCGAAGTTTACCAAAACCGAGGTAATGCTTATTTTGCAATGGGTGATTATCAAAATGCGATCGCCGATTATCACTCCTCAATCAAAATTAATCCTGCCTTAGCTGCCCAGATTAATTTTGATATGTCTATTGCCTACTATAATCAAGGTTTGACGCTTTGCGAACAAGGCGATTATCCAAAAGCAATTGAAAATTTTAACTCCGCTTTGGAGCTAAATCCTAATTTTGCTGAAGCTTACAGCAATCGGGGTAATGTTCGCTATCAATTAAAAGATTATCAAAGTGCGATCGCTGATCAAAATCTGGCATTGCGACTAGATCCCAATTTTATAGATGCTTATCATAATCGAGGTAATGCCCGCTACGCTCTTGCAGATTATCAGGAAGCGATCGCCGATTACAACCGCGCATTGACAATAAACCCTAATTATGCAACGGCATACTACAATCGCGGTCTGGTTTATACTTCCCTCAAAGAATATCAGAAAGCGATTGCTGACTTCAATCAAACTTTAAAGCTGCATCCTGATGATGTACAAGCTTACTATAATCGGGGTCTTGTCCGCGCCACCTTGGGAGATTATCAGGCAGCTATTGAAGATTACGATCAGGCATTAGAGCAGAATCCGTATCTAGTTTTAGTTTACGGCTTTCGAGCGAATGCACGCTCTCAATTAGGGGATTTTCAAGGGGCACTTGCAGATTGTAACGAATTATTGCAACTTCATCCCCATCTAGCTGAAGGATATTGCGATCGCGCAACCGCTCATCGTAGTTTGGGTAATTATAAAGAAGCGATCGCCGATTATGATCGCGCATTACAAATTAATTCCAACTTAATAGAAGCATACTATGGTAGAGCTATTGCCCGCGATGCTCTCGAAGATTTTGCCGGTGCAATTGTAGATAACCAAAAAGCAATTCAGCTTAATCCTAACTTCTCTCAAGCATACTGCAATCTAGGTAATGCTCGTCGCAATTTAGGAGATGAACGAGGTGCGATTGAAGATTATAATTCTGCATTACAACTCAATGCCGACTTGATAGAAGCTTATTACAATCGGGGTTCTACCTACTTTGTTTTAGAAGATTATCAAAGAGCGATCGCTGATTATACTAAAGCAATAAAAATTAACCCCAGCACAGCTGCATTTTACAGCGATCGCGCTAATGCTCGCTATGCTTTAGAAGATTTTCAAGGTGCAATTGAAGATTATGACCGGGCAATAACCATAGACAAGGGCGTTGCTGAAAACTGGTATAATCGAGGTCGTAGCTATTCTTTGTTGGGTGACTTCCAACAAGCGCTCTTAGACTTAAACCAAGCCTTGCATTTAGAACCGTATTTCGCATCAGCTTACATCGTTCGGGCTGATATCCACCATAATTTGGGAGATATAGAAAGTGCGATCGCCAATTTTCAGAAAGCAGCCGATTTATATCAACAAGAAGGAAATACACAGTATTATCAACACATTATTGACATAATTTGCAAACTTCAGCAATAACAATTTAAAAAGCGATTGCCAGGGGGATTTTCGGTAAAATCCCCCTGGCATATTATTAATTTTTATTAGTATAAATAAAATTATTGATTTTTTGGTTAAAATCAATAATCTCATCTCCGGTTAATCACTTGCAATTTGTCATTGCGAACGTGAGTGTGTGGACGCAGCGTCTTTGTGATTGAGAAGCGATCGCACTTTTATTAGTGATTGCTTCACTCGCAATTAAGTTGCATTTCAACGGACATGATATAAATCAAAACATGAGATTTAAAGAATAGTAACAATATGAAGAAACCGATTCATAACATAGTATTTTATGGTGTCAATATTACTTTATTTGCTATTATTCCATTATTATTGAAAGCACCTTCAGCTAATGCCCAATATGTACAATCAGCTGTTGTTATAAACCCGCCATCAAATGTTAGAGCAAAACCGAATGGTGCTATTATTTGTTCAGTCAGAGCACAAACATCTATAGCTGTCTATGATAATGCAAATGGATGGTACAAAACAGATGTTTGCGGTCGCTCTGGTTATATTCATCAAAGCCAAGTTAGACTGCAACCAGATAATGAAGTTGTAGAAGCTTATTGTAGTGTAACAGGCATCCAAACAGGACAGTTAGCCCTTCGCTTATCTCCTAATGGAAAATCTAGGGCTGGACTAAATAATGGAAATACAGTACTCCCCATCAAATCTCAAAGTAATTGGTCTTACGTGCGTGTCATATCTGGACCAAACAACAGAGTTAATGGATTAGAAGGCTGGGTAAATTCCAATTATATAGCTTGTCCATAAAAATTGTAGGTTGGGTTTTGCCTTTCAATACCAACCTACAATTTATAAGTTTTTATATAAAATAAGTTAAGTATTCAATCATGATAGAACTCATCGCCGTATTCTCAGCGCGGCTCTACGGCTCTCGTAGCCGCAAGAATAAGAAACTTATCGATCCCATCCCCCACCCCCGATTACAGTTTATTTTCCCATGTTCCGCTTCATCGCATCCAACTCATCTTGAGTTTCCCAGCGCAAAAACTTCTCTTCTAAGTCGTCAAACCCACTATAACTACTGGCTTTATTCGACCAACCATTAGTTTCAAAGCGCTGCTGAGTTTGAGCTTTAGCACGCACTGTCTGCGCTTCAGCGGCTTTGGTTTGCACTTCTTGACGGCGTACTTGTATTTTCCGCAGTAATTCTTTAGATTGATTAATGCGTTCTTTCAGCCCTTGCATTTGTCCCCAGCGCTGATTTCCTTCGCGCAACAAAGCGGCTTCGCGTTCTTGTGCTGCTGCTACCAAATCCTGTCTACCAGAGGCTTGCGCTTTTTGAACGCGGATATGCCATTTTTGGATTTCTTGCGCGGTGGAGAGAATATCGTCTTGCGATCGCTTTTCCTGTACTTGTAAATCTGCAATCAACTTTAACGTGTCTCCCTCTTGCTCGCGCAGTTGTTCTAACAGCGCTTCTAACTCTAAATGCGGATTATTTCGCAGAAATTCTTCTAAACGGTTTTCGAGAAACCGACTCAAATCATCAAATAAGCCCACTGCCAAAACTCCAAAAGTTAGGTGTGTGCTTTTATTGTAGTAATTATTGTAGCGGGCGGAACGTATATTTATAGCTGCCCTGTCAAATTTCCGAGTTTTGTAGAATCACTATATCAGAAGTAATTATTTAAAAGCGATCGCTAGCGTGAAAAAATTAGGCGATCGCTATTTACACAATTGCACAAAATATAGAAATTCAAATATGTGATGTATGCAGAAGTGTATATTGCCCAGATATCTTTTCAACTCATAATTGGTGCTGAGGAATGTTCGTGAACAATCAACCATCGTCCGTTATCTTGACGCTGCCAAACAAGTGAATTTCGACCAACTGACTCAATTGGTTGACCATTTTTAAACGCACCTTTTATTTTGAAGTCGGAGGTTGTCCAAGCAATATCACCATGACAAAAAACCTCTACATCATCCTTGTTCATGATGATATTAAAATCTGCAAAATTATCCATAATTCTAGTTAATTCAGCCCTGTAATTATCCCATCCTTTGATCGCTCCGTCTGTGTGGAAAACATCGTAGGCAGTTAGTTCAGATCCTTGGCTATAAAAACTTTCTGCTTTGCTGATGTCGAATGAGTTACGCCCCGGACTCCAGACAGCGTAGTAGTCCTGAACTAAGTTCTTGAATGCTTGGCATTCTTCTGATGTTAATGTCGATTGCATTTGCCTAATTTACCTCGATTTGTATAATTCCTAGAATAAACGACATGTGTCGTGTTGTCAATAATTGAGTAAACGACATATGTCGTGTATAATTTGCGAAATAGCACAGCTAAGTTATGGTTCCATTGCCTGAGTCTACGTCTGCAAGATTTTTTGATGACAGCGTGAACGGGAGTTCTGCGTCAAAAGTCCCGAATCCTCGTCGTCGCAGTGAACGAGCACATCAAGCGATTCTCAATGCAGCGGCGGAGCTATTGGAAGAAGTCGGCTATGCTGATATGACGATTCAAGCAATTGCAGCCAAGGCAGGAGTGAGCAATAAAACCATTTATCGCTGGTGGTCAAATAAAGCTGCGGTGGTGATGGAGGCGTTTGCCGAAAGAACTGCTAACGTTGTGGCGATTCCCAACACAGGCTCGTTGCGTGACGACCTTTTGGCATTTATACAAGCGTCATTTGTTGCACATAAAACAATGAAATTTGGTTCAACAATGGCAAGTCTAGTTGCTGCAATACATACTGATTCAACTTTGGCAGAAGCGTTTCGCGAACAGTTCATTGCTCGTCGTCGAGCAGCCGTTCGCCAAATATTTGAACAAGCAATAGAACACGATGAGTTGTCAGCATTAGACTTGGATGTGGTGATCGATCAAGTCTATGGACCGATTTTCTATCGGTTATTGGTAGGACATGCACCATTAGACAACCAATTTGCTGAAACTCTTGTTAATAATTTATTATTGGGAGTTACTAAATCGAAAAATAGTTCAAAGTTTTGAGATAATTTATTACAGCGGTATCAACCAATAAGTAGTTCCCCTAACGATTTTGTTTTTAAACCCAAATCTAGGTAAATTTTCTTCAGTTAAACCCACATAAGTCCAATGTGGGACATCATTTTCTACAGTTTGAAACCAACCATTTTTGTTCAGCGCTTGTCTTTGCGCTTGACTATAAACCCGTAAATCAATCGCTAATCCCCAGAGATGTTGTGATGCTCCAGGTGGTGCTACTACACCGAGAATTGCTGTCTCTTTACCTTGTCTAACTCGTTCCAAAGTATTGTTATTAGCGTATTTTCTCCAAAATCTCAAATTGGTCGCAAAAGTGCGAGTACAATCACCACCGCCATAACCAGATTTTAAGGGAATTGTGACGGCTAATTTTGCTTTATTTAAAGCGTCTGCTGCCGATTTTTGTAAATAACAGTCATTAGTACCATTTACTTTCCCCATTGTTAAAGTAGTTTGGAAATCTTTCGTTTCTTGCTCGTTAGCTAAGATAACTTTTGGCGGCAGTTTTATTTCTGGCTGTTGATTTACAAATGCCGCACCGTATGCTCTCAACAAAATATATTCAAAAGTACCAGGTTGGGGAATTGTTGGTAATTGATGTGCGATCGCACTCAAAAAGCGCTGTGGTTCCGGCAAATTTGCATCGGGGATTTGGGGTGTAGTAAAAGTTGGTGAAATTATTGGTTGTGATGTATTTGGGCAAAGTTTATCTAAATCTCTATAACCAGCTGAAGAACGAGCATTTAAACAATCTTGCAATTGTTGGATATCTGTACTTAATGTCCTATGAGTAATTCCATTACTAGCAACTAAAGCAAAAACTATAAAAATAAAAATAATAAAAAAATAAGTTTTTCGCAGAAATCGTTTCATTATTTTTTTACTTAATTTAAATATGAAAAAATATTCTTTATCCATAGTTATTACAATTCATTGTAGTCAAGAACCTACGACCATTTAACCACTGAATCGGTTATTATTAAGAATAACTCTAAGCTTGCTGATACTTAAGTATGACCATGCACAATTCCATTGAATTCCAAGACGCTTTCGATGTCATTGTCGTCGGTGCAGGTCACTCTGGTTGCGAAGCAGCCCTCGCTAGCGCCCGCTTGGGTTGTCGTACCCTGCTGCTGACACTTAACTTGGATAAAATTGCTTGGCAACCCTGCAACCCAGCGGTGGGTGGTCCGGCAAAATCTCAGTTGACCCATGAGGTAGATGCACTCGGCGGGGAAATCGGTAAAATCGCAGACCGCACCTACTTACAAAAGCGGATTCTCAACTCTTCGCGGGGACCTGCGGTTTGGGCTTTACGCGCTCAAACTGACAAGCGGGAATATGCGGCAGTAATGAAGAATATTGTCGAAAATCAAGAAAACTTAACGATCCGCGAAGCAATGGCGACGGATTTAGTTTTAGGCGCAAACGATGAAGTTATCGGCGTTGAAACTTACTTTGGTGTCGGGTTTGCCTGCAAAGCGGTGATTTTGACCACAGGAACGTTTTTAGGGGGACGAATTTGGGTTGGTAACAAGTCGATGGCAGCGGGACGCGCTGGAGAATTTGCCGCTGAAGGCTTGACACAAACTCTCAATCGCTTGGGATTTGAAACCGGACGATTAAAGACGGGAACGCCAGCACGAGTTGACAAGCGGTCTGTAGATTACAGTAAAATGTCACCGCAACCGGGGGATGAAGAAGTCCGCTGGTTTAGCTTTGACCCGGATGTGTGGGTAGAAAGAGAACAAATACCTTGCCATATTACCCGCACGACGGCGGAAACTCATCGCCTAATTCGGGAAAATTTGCATTTGTCGCCGGTTTATGGCGGTTGGGTGGAAGCTAAAGGACCGCGATATTGTCCGAGTATTGAAGATAAAATTGTCCGCTTTGCCGATAAGGAAAGCCACCAAATCTTTATTGAACCAGAAGGGCGAGATATTCCCGAACTTTATATTCAAGGCTTTTCTACAGGCTTGCCAGAAAACTTACAACTTTTGATGTTGCGGAGTCTTCCTGGTTTAGAAAACTGTACCATGCTGCGCCCAGCTTATGCTGTTGAGTACGATTACTTACCAGCGACTCAATGTTATCCAACGTTGATGACCAAAAAAGTTGCTGGGTTGTTCTGTGCGGGACAGATTAATGGTACAACTGGCTATGAAGAAGCCGCAACCCAAGGAATTGTGGCGGGAATTAATGCAGCGCGGTTTGTGCGCGGTCAGGAAATGATTGTTTTTTCTCGTGAGGAAAGTTACATCGGGACGCTGTTAGATGACTTGTGTACCAAGGATTTGCGTGAGCCTTACCGAATGCTTACGAGTAGGTCTGAGTATCGTTTAGTACTGCGTTCTGACAATGCCGACCAACGTTTGACTCCTTTGGGACGGGAAATTGGTTTGATTGACGATCGCCGCTGGGAATTATTTACCCGCAAGCAAGAGAATATTACTGCCGAAAAAGAACGGCTGTACGCAACGCGGGTAAAAGAACAGTCAGAAATCGGAATGGCGATCGCTTCCGGTACTCAACAAACAATCAAAGGTTCAATCACCCTTGCTGACTTGCTGCGGCGTCCGGGATTCCATTATGTTGACCTCGATAGATATCAACTCGGCAACCCCAACTTAAAAACAGCTGAAAAAGAAGGTGCTGAAATTGACATTAAATATTCCGGGTATTTACAACGCCAACAAAATCAAATCGACCAAATAGCCCGCCAAGCACACCGTCAGTTGCCAGGGGATCTAGACTACGCAACGATTGATACCCTATCCAAAGAAGCACGAGAAAAGCTGAATACCGTAAAACCACTGACAATCGGACAAGCAGCACGTATAGGAGGTGTTAATCCTGCTGATGTCAATGCCCTATTACTATATTTAGAATTACGTAGGAACAAGACGCCCAAGGAGTTTTCAGCTTTAGCTTAAAATAAACTTCATGAAGGATGAGTATAGTAGTAGGGTGAAACCGGAAGAGACTGGTATGATAGATGACATTAGTTCAAAACTGGCATTATCAGCAGTTTCCGGTTTAAAGTTGACATTTCATACTACTTACCCCATCAACTTGTCTTATTTGGACGAGAGATTGCATAGAAATAGGCAAAATCCATACTTTCAGGCAGTATAGGCGAACTCTATCGTCCCAAAAGCCACAACTTAAAATCGCTATGTCACAACAAGCCAGCACCCATCTTATAATTCCGGAACCTTCAGAAGAGCTGATCGGCAGCGAACCTTGGTCGATAGAGTCATATGCTGATGGCTTTATGGATGAACTCTTTGCCGATATTGACAATATTTTGCATAGTAATGGGATGCCTTCCCAAACAATACATTACAGCAGTCACACCCCACGAAGCCGTATAGAGGATTTGCAAACGGCGCTGTATCCAGAATATGTTATCCCCACGTCCAAAACATCGCAAATCGTTTTGCCGGAAACATCGCCACCGATAGAAACAACTTCTCAAGGTAGAAAGCAATTGAGTACGTTTGTAGTTGGTACTCCCGCTGCAACTACATCAGTCAGTACAAAGCATCACAAAGCGCGGACTGCTTGGGGCAAATTGCTGTCTTTTGGAGCTACCGTAGGCGTGGCGATCGCTGGTATTATCTTTTTGCTCAACTCTGGATTAATTTACCGGGTAAATTATAAATTGATCGAGCAATCGATTCAAAAGCCCCAATTACAAACTCAATTGCCTACCAAAGTTGAAGTTGAGGCAGATTTAGTTCAATATATGTTGGGAGCGCTGGCAATCATTGACAGACAAGAAGCAAGAACCTCTCAAAAATCTACTAAAACTGCGATCGCCACTGCGGTAATTCCTACCCAAACAGCTTTTGCTTATGTTACCCCAACAGTAAATCCACCAGCCAACGGTAACTTACCACCAGTTCTTGCCGCTAACAATACAACCCCCACCCAAGCACCCCGCACAACCATCGTCGAGCGGATCTACATCCCCGTTTATCAAGCCCCGCAACCAATGCGCTATGCGCCACCCCCAATTGCTGGCGTTCGGAAAATTTTACCGTCGGTGCCTTCTCACGCATCTAAATCGAAACCAGTAAAAAACGCTTTAAATTCTGTCAGCAAAGCACCTAAACCCGTGCCTGTCAACATGGTATCGGCTGCGGTGCGAACAGAACTCAAGCCTGTAGCTGTGCGAAATGCACCGATTACTTTGCGACAACCGTCTAAACCTGTACCTGTCTTACCTGTTACTGCTTTTCAAGCGACACCACCAAAACTACCCGCAGCCACAGCCCCAGAATCTTCAACGCCAAAAGAACCAAAAACAGCTGAAAAACAGGCATATTTGGAAACTGTTGCGGCTCCTACCTATATTTTGGAAGGATTGTTAGAATTAGGTGATAAATCTGCCGCTTTGTTTAAAGTCGATGGCGTAACGCGCCGCATTGATGTGGGCGAAAGCATTGGTTCTAGCGGTTGGACATTAGTGGAGGTGAGTAAGGGTGAAGCTGTTGTACGTCGCAACGGCGAAGTGCGCTCAATTTATACAGGTCAAAATTTCTAAAATTGACTTTCAGAAGTTTTAAGCGGCGTCAAATCAAGTTTGTACAAGTTCAGTTAACTATATAATCGTTGTGCGATCGCTCTCGATTTGCTTAAATTTTGAGATGGCTGCACAAAAGCGATCGCGCTTTTTTACGGGTAGGCGATCGCTAAAATGTAATTGGGAGGATAAAGCTAAATTTCTCCTTATAAGAAATATTTTAGCATTACTTTGTTCACTTCTTTTGTGCGATTGTTGAAAAAGCAGGGATTGCAACATCTAGTCATGTTAACAGGCGATCGCGCTCAGGTAGCCCAGCAAATTGCCCAACAGCTTGATATTAAAGAGTATAAAGCAGAACTCTTACCAGAAGATAAGCTGCAAATAATTCCAAAACTGCGCCGTTCTGGGATTGTCGGCATGGGAGGTGATGGTATAAATGATACAGCGACGTTGGTGGCTGCGGATATCAGCTTTGCAGTGGGTGGAATAGATATGGCATTGGAAACAGTGGAATCAAATTTTACTCAGAAAATAGGCGATCAATATCCCTTGACTGATGGAAAATTCTGACTATTTCAATCCCATCATCAAGCTTGATATAAAACACAATATAAGGCTTTACAGGAAAACTCCTGAGTTGTTCGCCCAAATCATCCCGTACTTGTCCCATATCTGGAAACTGAGCCAACATCGGCAAACGGTTTAAGATGTTAGCAATTTGCTTATCCGCCGCAATTTGATTATTTTGGGCAAGATAAACCCAAATATCCTCCAAGTCTTGTTCTGCAAGTTGAGAGATTTTGTAACGGTTCATCGAGCTTGGTCTTGGTTGAGTTTGCGTTGTCCTCGTTCTTTAATGCTTTGCAGCAAACTCGGTAAAGACTCGTCATCGTATTCGCTAAACTGCCCATTCTGCAACTGTTCCACACCCAGAGCAATATCGCGCTGTAATGCTTCTAATTTGAGTTTGCGTACTTCTGCCTCCGAGCTTTCTAAACGCTGCATCATCTCCTGAAAGCTACTTGCATCTTGAATGACAATCTCTGCTTTGCCGTTAACTGTAAGAACAAGTGGGGATTTTGTCGCTTTAATCTGTTCGATAAACTGTTTGACGTTACGCTTGAAATCTGTAAGTGGGTGGATATTTTCGAGGTTAATCATAGAATTTGATATTTAATTCAGTATGGAATTAAGTCATAATTAAATATTTTAACTGTTGGTGGGGGTTTGGGTTCGTTTATTGCTTCGCTAATGTCGATTATCAGGAAAACCAGATAGGTCATATTGTGTGAAAGTATCGCATCCCGATTGAATATTTTGGGATCGTGATCGCAATAAAAAACCCGAAGTTGGTAAACTTGGGCGATCGCGCTCTTTTTCAGTGATGGGAAAAATAGACCTATGAGCAAAAGTCAAGGAGGTATAAAGCTAGAAAGTAATGAACAATGTCCGATTTTTAGTTGAGGCGAAAATAGTTATAAGCTATTTATTAGCTTTAAATATTGGTAGTGTAAACCAAAAAGTCGCCCCGGCAGAAAAGGCGCTTTTTACGCCAATTTCGCCGCCATGCGCGGTAATAATTTGCTTACATAGATATAAGCCTAATCCTAAACTAATAGAATTACGGGCGCTATTACCTCGAAAGTAAAGGTCAAATAAGCGATCACTTTGTTTTTGACTCATTCCCACGCCATTATCAGCCACGCTGCAATAAATCTTATCATCATCGACACTGGCGTTGATGGTAATTGTTAATCCTGGGGGATTATGTTTGACTGCATTGACAATCAAGTTAGAGAACACTCGCCATAATTGGGTAGGATCGGCATTTATTATCGGTAAATCTGCGGTAACTTGATTTATCAGCAACGCCTGATTTTCTGTTAACATCGGCTTTAAGTCTGCGATCGCTGCTTCTACGACTTTCAATAATTCTACTGGCTGAAGTTGTAAAGCTACGCCTTGAACTTCGCTCATATGAGCTTCCATTAACGAATTAATTAAACTAAGTTGGCGATCACTACTTTGTTCCATGCGCTCTAAAATTGAGCGGGAAACAGCGATTTTGTCCTCTGAACGCGATAGCAAATTCCTCAACACCATTAAAGTTCCCAACACCGGGTTGCGTAAGTCGTGGGAAACTGCATGAAAAAATACTCTTAGCGCTTCTTCCGCTTGCTTGCGCTTGGTGATGTCTTCAATCATTCCTTCGTAATAAAGCAGTTGTCCCCTGGAATTGCGGACTGCGTATGCATTTTCTGAAATCCAAACAATGCTACCATCGCGGCGATAAATTTGCGATTCAAACTCGGATACGCTACCATGCTCTTCAATTAAGCGGACAAACTCAGCACGGCGATTCGGGTCAACATACAATTGATGTTTAATGTCAATTAATGTCGTGACTTCTTCTGGAAAAGAGTAGCCATAAATACGCGCTAATGCGGGATTTGCGGTAATATAACGACCATCACCAGTGCTTTGAAAAATTCCTTCAACCGCGTTTTCAAAGATATTTCGATATTTAGCTTCTGTTACGGTTAATTTCTGATTGGCAATCTCAAGTTCTTTACGAGTGTAAAATTCAGAGCGTTGCAGCCTTTCGTATAAGAATACTCCTAAATCGCAAATGAAACATACCCAAAATATCAACAAAATCATTGTTACACCGAATATCGGCTGATTGCTGAATGGTGGGGGTAGTTTCAGCCCTAAGACGCTATTTACGACAGAATAATAAATTACCACTCCCAACTGCGATCCCAGATGCAGATACCAACGGATGGGAATCAGCATAGCTTGAGTCAAAAAGGCGATAATCCAAGCTAATTGATCGGGGAGAGCGAAACCTTTGAATGTAGCGACAAATTGCTCAACTAAAGTGACAGAAAAGGATAAACATAAAAAAAGGCGCCCCGGATAACGACGCGCTATGTTAGTTCTGTGCAGAACCAAACACACTAATAAACATAGGAATATGCAGGTATTGATAGTTAAAGCGAGATTTTTAATCTCGTGCGGTATCTTTGCGACTTCTTGCAAGTGAAATACCTGTTGCAAGATGTCGCGTAAGATAAATGTAAAGACGCAGAGAATAGCGATCCAGATTCCTAAATGTAACCTTTGCCACAAAAAGCGATCGCGCCAAGCTTTATACTCCCCAAAAATTGCATCTGCTGTTGATGTTTTTCCCCATATGGCTGTTGTCCAACACCTTTGCACTTTTGTGATGACGGTATTCATTAGCCTGTGACCAATTTCCATAACCTCGGTCAACCCCTTCTCATTGTCAGACGCTACGCAAACGGGGAATTAAAAATTCAAAATTAAAAAATAAAAATTAATTTTTTGAATTTTACATTCAAACCATTCTTATAGTGACATTATCAGCGACTCGTTGTCGGCAAATTTGCCAAAGGTAAGGTAAACCAGAAAGTTAAACCGCGCTTGGGATTACTTTTAACGCCAATTTCACCTTGATGTGCTTTAATAATTTGTCGAGAAATATATAATTTTAAGCCTGTGCAAGTTGAAGAACGAGCTTGAGGATCGCGGACAAACAAATCAAACAGGCGATCGCACTCTAACTTGCTCATCCCCACACCGTTATCTTGAATTTGAACACGAATTACCTCATCCTCAACTGTCGCTTTCAAAGTTAAGTTTAATCCGGGCGGGTTATGCAGCCAACTATAAGTCAACAAATTTTGCAAAACTCGTTGCAATTTAGTCGAATCTGCCATGATTAACGGTAAATCCTTGGGAACCAAGTTCTTCAAAGTCACTTTGTTTTCTGACAGCATTGGCTGCAAATCCCTGAGCACAGCTGGCAGCAGTGTTCCAAATTGCACAAGTTCGCGATGCAGCACAATTCCTTTTTCTTCGCTACAATGAAGTTCTAGTAAGGAGTTAATCATTGCTAATTGGCGCTCATTACCTTGTATCATTCGTTCGATAATTGAGCGAGGTACGGTGATTGAGGAGGGGGGGAGTGGGGGAGTCGAGGGAGTAAATTCTTTTTCCTCTGTTGCTAGTTTCCTAGTTGCCAGTCCCCAGTCCCCAGTTCCCAATCCACTACCTTTGAGTAAATTCTCTAGCACCATCAAATTACCCATGACCGAAGTTCGCAGATCGTGAGAAACTGTGTGTAACAGAACATCTTTCACTCGATTGATTTCTTGGAGTTCCTGCATTTTCTGCTGTAACTGCGCGGTACGTTCTTCTACCTGTTGTTCTAAATTGGTGTTGAGTGCTGCTAATTTCTGGTATAGTTGAGCTTGTTGAATGGCGATCGCTAACTGTTCTGACATTTGCTTTAGTAAATCAATTTCTATTTGATGCCAATGGCGAGGATGAGAGCATTGGTTAGCAATCAACGCTCCAAAGAATTCACCATTTAACATAATTGGGACTGCTAAGGTCGCCCGCGTTTGAAATTGTTGATAATGTGCTTTTAATTTGGGAGATACATCGATTTGCTCGATATCCTCCACCACACGCACGCGATTAGTTGTCAGTAGCCTTTTCATTTCTTGAATGACAACTGGATCTTTAATCTTGCAGTCTATAACTGATGAATACTTTGGATCTACTGATTCTGAGAGAATTGTGCCTTCTTTACTACCATCATTTAAACCAATAAAAACTCGGTCTGCTTGCAAAAATTGTCGCACTTCGTTGACAGTGGTTTGCAGAATTTGGTCTAAATTAAGCGAAGTGCGGATTCTGGCTAAAGTTTCTGTTAATAAGCGATCGCGCTGTGCCGTCAATTGTAATTGAGCTTCTGTTCGCTTGCGTTCTGTGATATCATGATTAACAGACAAAATGTAGCGCATCCCATTCAAATCAATTATTTCAGCGGAAACCGTTCCAAAACCGAGTTCGCCAGACTTTTTTCTAAATTCAAATTCCAGATTGCGAACCGCTCCTTTGGAATGCAACTCGTGCAATAATTTTTGGCGATCGTTTTGATTGACCCAAATATTCAACTCAAAAGCAGTACGTCCAATCGCTTCTTCTCGTTCATAACCTGAGAGCTTGACAAAACTGTCGTTAACTTCTATTAAGCGTCCATCTTCGACTGTAGTGATGGTAATTGGATTTGGACTGCAACGAAAAGCCTTTGAAAACTTTTCCGCCAGATTTTGCAAGTTAATTTCTGCTTGTTTGCGCTCGGTAATATCACGGACAATAGCTAATACTTCATCTTGTCCGCTGACTACCAACCGCGCTTCATAATTTCGCATTCCTTCATGCGTCGAGAGTTGATATTCTAAAGATTGTAAAGTATGAGAATCCAAAGTTTTGGCGATCGCCTTTTGGCTGTCTAAAAGAACATCATCGGGCAATAAATCCCGCAAATTTTTACCGATGATCTTCTCTGGGGGAATAGCCAGATTTGCCCCTTCAGCTTTAAAATCGAGATACTCGCCATCTCGACTGATGCGAAACATTAAATCGGGGATAGCATCTAAAATTGCTTTATAACGCGCTTCACTCTCGCGTAATTTTGATTCCGCTTGCTTGCGTTCGTGCAGCGCGGTTTGCTGCTCGGTAATATCCATCACCAAGCCATCCCAAAGGATATCACCTCCCGCTTGTGTTTCTGGACGAGAAGCTCCTTGAATCCACTTAAGTTTACCACTAGGCGTGATGATGCGTCCAGACCATTGCCAAGGTGTCAAAGTAGAAGCAGAATATCTAACAGATTCTTCAAAAGCTTTCTTATCTTGGGGATGAATCAGTTTGCGTAATATTTGAAAGTCTGTTTGGACAACTTCTGGTTCTAATTCATATATTTCTCGACAGCCAGAACTCGCATAAACAACAAACTGCGAACCATCTTGCTGTTGCAGGAATTGAAAAATCATCCCCGGTAAATTTGCCGCAATTTTTTCTAGCAACGGCAAAGCTTCTTGATGAAAATCTGGTGTATATGGCAATTTCACAGTTTGATTCACTTTATAACCCTTTTACACAGAAGCAACTGACATAGTACAGAAAGTAATCATCAGTAGCAAAGCACATTAGCCTCTTCTTTCAGGGTAGTTCTAATACATGCGATCGCATTCACCCGATTGGATGAATCAGTTACAGGAGGATGATTTTAGGGAAATTTCCCCTTCTTGCATGAAAATTTGTCGTATGCTGTACAGGCGATCGGCACGGATGACATATAAAAAAATTTCTGTAAAATCACCCCGATACGGGTTCTGTCTACAAAAATTGTGTCATATTGGATGTTTATATTTTATGTCAAGTCCGGATGAATGCAAGTCAATAGCGTTCCGTTGTGAAGCGATCGCAGAGACTTTCTGATTGCTCACGCAACGTTGTGTGAGCGCAAACGCTTCACTACGTCGGGTAAGCAATGATATTTTATAGAATTAACCGCACATGACATTACTCGTTACCCCAAAGGATAGTTAAGAGCACAGTTTTAATAAAATACTTTTAGGTAATTAGGGTTAATAACTCTATTTAGCTTAAATTAAAATAATTTATTAGGAATATATTTAGTTTTTTAGCCTTTAAATTAAAGAATAAAGTTGTTACTACGATGAATCAATCTTTAGTTAGTTCATACTCTATATTGACGCTATTTTGAATGCGATTTATCAGATAGTCTATAAACACAATGATGGCATAAGCTGTAGTTTCATCATCCAAACATTCAGCATGAATTCGAGAATATCTGATACCTTGCCATATTCCCTGCAAAATTTTCTCAAATCCCATTTGTTCATATACTTCGCCAACAGTATCCATGCTATTGACTTTGATAAGTGGTTTCGGCATTCCGAAGACCTCATTGATGCACTCAAAATTAGCTGTAATTTCTGACGTGTCTAAATCAGCCTTAACCCTAATGCACTCTTGCAATTGAAATGTCGCTGCAAGTATCGCATCTCTATAAAGTCCGCATTCGTATTTTTGTCTAACAATTTCATAAAGAAAGGGGGAAATAATTTGTTCAAGTTTCATACTTTATTTCTCCCTGATTGCAAAGGAGCTAAATAGTTTTTACGTGTAAAAAATTAGATAATACAGAGCGATAATATTGAACACTATAGACAATAAAATTTAATATATAAATATCTTATGATCAAAAGATAATGCTAATAAAGAAATAGTTGCTATAGCTAATATGTCACTTTGAAAATTGACACATAGGGTTTTGACAATAACTTAACTAAGCAAAGATTTTCAAGATCTGCAAGCAATGCGACTTTCGCTTTTTATCGTTCCATCTCCAGAAACCCGATTTCCCGCAAGTTACCGGGCTTATAATTTTCCACGAATGATGGAGTTATAATTTACCAACAAAAACTTTTTCTGGTAGTTGTTTGATATAAAGCCGTTTGTCGTCTAATCATTGAATTAGCAAAGGTTTGCCGGGAAGTTCAACAGTAGCAGTGCGATCGCATTCACCCGATTAGATGAATCACTTGCTTGGGAAGATAATGCAGCACTAAGTTTCTCTTGCTGAAACCGAGTTAATTTGGCTAAGTATTTTCTTGATTGAGAATATCAAGTTTATAACAGTCATCATGAACTACAAACCACGCTTAAGAAAATTTTATCGCACTCAAATTTTAAAGTTAGCTTAACTTATTGTTTACGATTATTAAGTAATATACTATAGCCTTTGTAAGTGATAACACTTATTTAGCCTTTTAGGTAGTACTGCTTTTTGTACCATTATCTGACAATTTAAGTTGCATAATATACCAAATTTAGATGATTACCCTCAGGTATGAATGCTACTTAGGTGCTTTTTGATAGAAGATAATTTGCGCGATATCACTTAGTTATGTTGAGAGAAATAATGCAATTAATGCGTGCGATTCAGATGATCAGGGTGCCTTTCGGGATCTACGCATACTCTTGTCTCAACTGGCTGTTGATAGCAATAGCTCGTAAAAGCTCTTCTACGGATATTTTTACCTTCAAGGGCTTCAACTTCGATTGACTGAACTATTGATCACTTAACCTTTAGAGCAACCCAGGTAACTTTATGGCTGCAATTAATTTGAGCAGTTCCTATTCTCAAAACTTTGATTCGTTACTCAATTCAGGCACCAATAACACATGGACTGATGACTCCACTATTGATGGCTGGTACTCTAATAGGACAGTTTACTTGGCAGGTACTGGCACAAACACTACAGGGGCACTCTACAGCTTTGGTAGCACGAATGCCACTGATCGAGCTTTGGGATCTGTAGCATCTGGCGGCACAAACACGATTTTTTATGGAGTTCGCTTTCTCAACAACACGGCTAACACAATTAACTCACTCAACATTAACTATGTAGGTGAGCAGTGGAGAAATGGTGGCAACACCACCCCTCAACAATTAGATTTTCAATATCAAATTGGCGCAACCACTATAACTGGTGGTACTTGGATTGACTTCGATTCCCTAGACTTTACCAGTCCAGTTGCTACAGCAACTGCTGGTGCCTTAGATGGGAATGTAGCAGCTAACCGCGCTACATTGTCCTCTACTTTAAGTGGTATAACCATTGCCCCCAATCAAGAAATATGGCTTCGCTGGCAAGATTTAAACGATGCCGGTAATGACCACGGCTTGGGAATAGATGACTTTAGTATTTCGGCAGGAGGAGTTACCCCACCAAATGCTACAACTGTCACAATTCAAGCAACAGACTCAGCAGCAGCAGAAGAGCAGTCTGATCCAGGAACTTTCAGAATTACGCGCACAGGTGACACTAGCACCTCCCTAAGTGTAAATTACACCGTTGCTACGGGTGCAGGTCAGGCAACAAATGGTACTGATTACACGCCTAACTTAAATGGCACTGCTACAATCGCAGCGGGTCAATCGTTTACAGATATCACGATTACACCTGTTGATGATAGTGCCGTAGAAGGTCCGGAGACAGTAACACTCACGCTGGTTGGTACTGCTGACTACGATTTGGGTGGTTCCAGCACAGCAACCGTGACTATTGCGGACAACGATACTGCTCCTGCTGTTCGTATCCGTGAGATCCAAGGAACAGCGCATATCTCGCCCTTGAATGGTCAAAGGGTGAACAGCGTTCCGGGTATTGTAACGGCGTTACGCTCCAACGGCTTCTACCTGCAAGACCCTAACCCCGATACTAATGATGCTACCTCAGAGGGCGTTTTTGTCTTCACCTCCTCTGCACCAACAGTAAGTGTCGGCAACTCGATTTTAGTTAGCGGTACAGTGTCCGAGTTCCGCCCTGGTGGTTCCGGCGGTACCAATAACCTCACCACCACTCAGATTATCAGCCCAACGATTACCACAGTGTCAACTGGCAATCCTCTACCATCTGCCATCATTCTTGGTAACGGTGGACGGACAATTCCCACTACAGTAATTAGTAATGATGCAGCAAGTGGCAATGTCGAAAATCCTGCTACAGTGTTTGACCCAGCAGAAGACGGCATCGACTTCTACGAAAGTTTAGAAGGGATGCTAGTACAGGTTAACAATGCCGTTGCAGTCGGACCAACTACTAGTAATGGCGAAATCGCAGTTTTAGCAGACAATGGCGCTAATGCTAGCGTCCGCACTCCTCGTGGCGGGATTATTATCCAACCGGGAGATTTCAACCCAGAACGGATTATCATTGATGATGCAATTATCACCAATGAACCACAGGTCAACGTAGCAGACAGCTTTAACGGGTCGATTGTTGGGGTAATTGACTATAGCTTCAGTAACTTCAAGCTGTTGAATACTCAAGCTTTGCCTAGCGTCATTTCTGGTGGTTTGCAGCGCGAAGTTACCAACTTGGCCCCTGTAGCTAACCAACTTACCCTTGCCACCTTCAATGTAGAAAACCTTGACCCAGGTGATGGTGCGACCAGTTTCAACAACCTCGCAAGCCGGATTGTTAATAACCTTAGAGCGCCTGATATCATCAACCTAGAAGAAATTCAGGACAACAATGGACCGACGAATAACGGTGTAGTAGATGCCACCACAACCTACAACACATTGATTAGTGCGATCGCAGCTGCTGGGGGTCCGACCTATGAATTTCGTCAGATTGACCCAGTAAATAACCAGGACGGTGGTCAACCTGGTGGTAATATCCGCGTCGGTTTCTTGTTCAACCCCGACCGAGTACAATTTGTAGATCGCCCAGGTGGTGGCTCGACTACCGACACGACAGTTAACAACGTCGGTGGTGTTCCCCAGCTTTCTGCTAGTCCTGGTCGGATACTTGATACTGATCCCTCGAATGGCAATGCCTTCGACAACAGTCGCAAACCTCTGGTTGGTGAATTTATTTTCAATGGTCAGACCGTGTTTGTCGTTGGCAACCACTTCAACTCCAAAGGTGGCGACCAAGCGCTTTTTGGACCGAATCAACCCCCAGCCCTTTCTACTGAGGCACAGCGCAACCAGCAAGCCACGGAGGTGAGAGATTTTGTTCAGAGTATTTTAGCAATTAATCCTAACGCCAATGTCGTAGTGGCGGGTGACTTGAATGACTTTGAGTTCTCTAACCCGTTGAGTATTTTAGAAGCTGGGGGACTGAATACCCTGATTGAAACGCTACCTGAGAACGAGCGTTATACTTACAACTTTGAGGGCAATGCTCAAACACTCGATCACATTTTGGTCAGTAACAATTTGTTCAATAAACTCAATGGATTTGATGCGGTTCACATCAATTCAGAGTTTGCTGACCAAGACAGTGACCATGACCCGGTTCTTGCTCGATTTGACTTGATAAATGTGATTAATGGCACATCTGGTCGCGACACTTTAATCGGAACTGCCTTTGGTGACAGAATTACTGGTTTTGATGGTCAAGACGATATCACCACCGGCGCTGGTAATGACCTGATTGTCTACACCAGCTTAAATGGTAATGGCAACAGCATTAATGAAGGCGACAAAATCTTAGACTTTACAGTCGGTGCTGATAAGTTTGTCTTTACTGAATTGCTTGATAGTATTGTCCCAGGTGGCTACAACGGAACTAATGCGATCGCCGATGGCTACATATCTTTTGGTGCAAGAGGACGAGATACTCAGATTCTAATTGACAGTGATGGTTCTGGAAATCTTCCCGCTCGACCGTTTATCAGAGTTGAGAATGTTTTAGTTGCAGACCTGAATAATGCCAATAACTTTGTGTTTTAGGTAACATATTCTCTTAGGAGTTTCCTGCACAGATTGCCGGACAGAATTTTCTCTGCCATTGCAACCGTCCTAGTACTCGACCAACCTAAAAATGACGGGTCAAGGCAAGCAGGGGGAGCAGGGGAAGCAGGGGAAGCGCTTGGGTTGCAGGGGGGGAAAGAACTTGATTTTCTTACCATAAACCCTGCACGCGTTGCCTTGGCAGACTACTAGAGACGTTCCAGTGGAACGTCTCTACACCACTATAATTTCCACCTCTATGTCTATTATGTCCCGACTCAGCTATTGATTAGTTGTAGTTGTTAATTGCTAGATATGCATTCAAAATAGTTAAGCTGTTTAACAACTACAATCAAAAAAATATTTATGAGCCAGAAGCGAATTTTAGTAACTGGTGCGAGTGGGTGTGTGGGTCATTATCTGAGTGAAGCTTTAATTAAGGAAACAAATCACGAACTGTATTTGCTGGTAAGAAACCCAAATAAATTGCAAGTCGATACTCAAGCACGTCCTGGTATCACAGTTTTGCAGGGTGATATGCAAGAAATTAGCTTCTTTGCAGACTTGCTGAAAACAATTGATACTGCGGTGTTAACGGCGACGGCTTGGGGTGGAGACAACACATTTGAGATTAATGTAAACAAAACGCTAGAGTTAATGAGTCTGTTAGATTCAGACAGATGCGAACAAGTAATTTATTTTTCTACCGCTAGCGTTTTAGGTCGCGACGAACAACCACTAAAGGAAGCTGGGGAAATAGGGATAGATTATGTCCGCTCTAAGTACGATTGTTTACATAAAGTACCTAAATTAGATATTGCACCCAAAGTTACCACAGTTTTTCCGACTTTAGTTTTAGGTGGCGAAACTGACAAACCTTATTCTCATATTTCTCCAGGTATTTCAGAAGTCACAAAATATATTG
The DNA here is from genome assembly GCA_019359015.1 of Spirirestis rafaelensis WJT71-NPBG6. Classification (GTDB taxonomy): domain Bacteria; phylum Cyanobacteriota; class Cyanobacteriia; order Cyanobacteriales; family Nostocaceae; genus Hassallia; species Hassallia rafaelensis. The sequence goes on along the minus strand of JAHHID010000003.1, from coordinate 24,160 downwards.
ATTTAATTCGTTTTTTGCAAGTTGACGGTAGTTTTCACTTCATTCACGGGCGAGATATTGCCACAGTCGTGCGATATTTAATTGATAATCCACCGAAAGAAAATCAATCGCGAAAATTGGTTTTAGGTCAAGCGCAGTTAACAGCAAACCAAGCAATTGAAGATGTTTGCGCTTATCTGGGTAAAAAAATAATCTTTCGCATTCCCCTATCATTATCCCTAGCTAATGTCATAATTGCTGTGTTTCGCATTCAGATGGATGCTTGGAGTCGGTTCTGCATGAACTATCGCCATTTTATTTACAAAAATGCCATCAATCCTGCTACTTTCGGTTTACCAAATTATTGCGCCACCATGAGCGATGTTTTGAAAATTAGCGGTGTTAAACCTGCTAATACCAATTCTCAGTAAAAATAATTTCAATTAGCCCACCTGCGTGGGCTTCCCTAGAGCAGAATTAAGTAATAAATCATACCAATGTATGTAAATAAGGAACCAGGCGATCGCTAATACGTCTCATAAATCATTGTTAAAACAAAATAAAACTAGCAAAAAGTCAACTACTCTTAGTTTTAGCTAGATTAATAACAGTTAAAAAAAGAACCATAACGTGAGGATTTCTACTACATGCGAATTTTACTGGTGTATCCTATATTTCCCAAAACCTTTTGGTCATACGAAAAAATCTTGGAATTAGTTAATCGCAAGGTTTTATTACCACCTTTAGGTTTGGTGACAGTGGCAGCGATTTTGCCGCAAGAATGGGAATTCAAACTTGTGGATCGCAACATTCGCAGTGCAACTGAAGAAGAATGGGCATGGGCAGATGTAGTAATTTTGTCCGCAATGATTGTCCAAAAAGCAGATTTACTCGACCAAATTAAAGAAGCAAAAAGACGTGGAAAGTTAGTTGCGGTGGGTGGTCCTTACCCGACTTCCGTACCGCACGAAGTTGAGGGAGTAGGTGCAGATTTTCTCATTCTTGATGAAGGAGAAATTACTCTGCCAATGTTTATTGATGCAATTAAGCGAGGGGAAACATCAGGCGTTTTCCGCGCTACCGAAAAACCCGATGTGACATCTACACCCATACCCCGCTTTGATTTACTAGAGCTTGATGCCTATGACATGATGTCAGTTCAGTTTTCGCGGGGTTGCCCTTTTCAATGCGAATTTTGTGACATCATTGTTCTTTATGGTCGCAAACCACGCACCAAAACACCAGCACAACTATTAGCAGAATTAGATTGTCTTTACAATTTGGGTTGGCGTCGTGGTGTTTTCATGGTGGATGACAACTTTATCGGCAACAAACGTAACGTTAAATTGTTGCTAAAAGAGTTAAAAGTTTGGATGGCAGAACATCAGTATCCCTTTGCGTTTGACACCGAAGCTTCCATTGATTTGGCGCAAGATCCAGAAATGATGGAATTGATGGTTGAGTGCGGTTTCGCTGCCGTATTCTTGGGAATTGAAACACCAGATGAAGACAGCTTACAACTAACGAAGAAGTTTCAAAATACCCGCAGTTCGCTAACAGAAGCGGTGGAAAGCATTATTAAAGCTGGATTGCGCCCGATGGCTGGCTTTATTATCGGCTTTGATAACGAAAAAGCAGGTGCAGGCGATCGCATTGTCCGTTTTGCCGAATTAGCAGCAATTCCCTCTACCACCTTTGCCATGTTGCAAGCGCTACCCAATACAGCATTGTGGCATCGCGTGAAAAAAGAAGGACGACTCCGCGAAAATCAAGACGGCAACATCAACCAGACGACTTTGATGAACTTTATCGCCACCCGTCCTTTAGAAGATATTGCCAGAGAATATATTGATGCATTTTGTGCTTTATACGACCCCGTAAAATATTTAGACCGCACCTATCGCTGCTTTCTGATGATGGGTGGTCCAAGTTGGACACGACCAGCCAAGATGCCAGAGTGGGTGCTTGTCAGAGCATTCCTAATTATTATCTGGCGACAAGGAATCAAACGCGAAACTCGCTGGAAATTCTGGCATCACTTGTTTAGCATCATCAAGCGTAACCCAAGAGCTGTAGAGCATTACCTCTCAGCCTGCGCTCATATCGAACATTTCTGCGAGTATCGTCAAATTGTGCGCGACCAAATTGAATCTCAGTTAGCTGAGTATTTAGCACAAGGTGCAGAAAAGCCCTATGAAGTGATTTCGGCAAAAGTTGAGGCGATCGCAAGTTAAACTCATTCCAATGCACCTGCACCCTAGAAGGGTGTAGCTATACGAACAAAGCCCACCTGCGTGGGCTACAATTTTTTTAGCCTGCCTCCGCAGGCTTTGTTCATAGAGCCTCAGGCTTATAGCCTGTAGGGTATTTTATCTGCAATGATGCTGCCGATAAAAAGCGATCGCTTAATTACTCACGTCACTTAAGAGCGATCGCTTTATCTTCCTTATGAGATAGATAGTCTAACTTAGAATCGAAAAAAATTCATTCTATCAACTCGATATTTTATACCATTATTGGTATGCAATTATATAGATATTTTACCAGCTTGAATAGCCTTGACAAAACTTTACAAACCCTACCTTCTTAAACTTTCTGAAAGAAGTATTTGTACTTTTATAAAGTATAATTAAGAATAAAGATAAAAAAGATGGGCAAGCTCTCTTGGCTAACATTGCCTTGAAAGTTACCCAGAAATGTAAAAAGTTTAATTTTTGTAGATAATTGTAGATAAAAACTACAAATATATTGTCTTTATAACCAACTTGTGGTTAGGAAAGACAAGCAAACAAAACAGTAAAATTATCGGTTTAAGAGGCAAAGGTCGGCGTGGGTCAGTATCAACCTGCTCAGTTAACGAGCTATAATCCAAACGCGATCGCTCGCTACTACAGCTTGCGTCCCTGGCTAGCGATAGCGCGGGCAATAAAGGTAGTTTGGTTTTTTGCGGGATTTCTTCTAGGTTTAAAGTGGGATGAATGGCGTGGAGAAGTTGAACCAAACAAGTTCAAACGAGCCATCCAGTTGCGAGAAATACTAACACGTCTGGGTCCAACTTTTATTAAAGTAGGTCAGGCTCTCTCGACGCGACCGGACTTAATACGCAAAGATTTTTTAGAGGAACTGATAAAGCTACAAGATCAGTTGCCACCTTTTGATAATGCGATCGCTTATCGGATTATCGAAACTCAACTAAATCGCCCAGTTTCAGAAATTTATAGCGAATTGTCACCAAGTCCAGTCGCTGCGGCTAGCTTGGGTCAAGTATACCGTGGTCGTCTCTACACCGGCGAAGAAGTAGCCGTAAAAGTGCAACGTCCTAACTTACGTCCGGTAATTACACTCGACCTTTATATAATGCGCTGGGCAGCAGGTTGGTTGAGTCCTTGGTTGCCGCTGAATCTCGGTCACGATTTAACTTTAATTGTGGACGAGTTTGGCACAAAGTTATTTGAAGAAATCGACTATATTAATGAAGGTCGCAACGCGGAAAAATTTGCGAGTAATTTCCGCAACGATCCACAAGTTAAAATACCAGCTATTTATTGGAGTTATACCAACACCCGTGTTTTAACCCTGGAATGGATTAACGGCTTCAAACTCACAGACACGAAAAACATTCGCGGTGTAGGTTTAGATCCAGAAGCGATTATCCAAATTGGTGTCACCTCAGGTTTGCAACAGTTGTTAGAACATGGTTTCTTTCATGCAGACCCGCATCCAGGTAATTTGTTTGCCATGCCTGACGGTCGCATGGCTTACATTGACTTTGGCATGATGGATCAGCTAGAGGAAACCACCAAAGAAACTCTTGTGGATGCGTTGGTGCATGTAGTCAACAAAGACTATAACGACTTCGCCGAAGACTTAGTAAATTTAGGATTTCTGACACCAGAAACGAATATTGGTCCGATTGTACCCGCATTAGAAGCGGTGCTAGGAAACGCAATTGGCAAAAACGTCAAGGATTTTAATTTCAAAACCATTACGGATGAGTTTTCGGAATTGATGTATGAATATCCTTTTCGAGTTCCGGCGAAGTTTGCCTTAATTATTCGTTCTTTGGTGACGCAAGAAGGTATTGCCCTCAGCCTGAATCCAAATTTTAAAATTGTCGAGGTAGCTTATCCTTACGTGGCTAGACGGTTGCTAACAGGGGATTCTCCAGGATTGCAGCGGCGATTATTGAATGTGTTGTTCAAAGATAGTAAATTCCAGTGGCAGCGGTTAGAAAATTTAATTGCGATCGCCCGCACTGATAACAACTTTGATTTATTACCAACAGCGCAATTAGGTTTACAATATTTGCTGTCTGATGAAGGCAAGTTTATCCAAAGACAGTTGCTGCTTGCTCTAACTGAAGATGACCGTCTTCACACCGAAGAAGTTCAACGTCTGTGGAATCTGGTGAAAGATGACTTAAAGCCGACTCGTTTGTTAAATGCAGCGATCGGAATTTTGACAGAATTCTCTAGAGAAAGCGCAGCCGCTATTTTACCCACTGCTACACATTTTGTTCCTTTTGCCGAAAAGCAGTCAGCAAGTAAAAAGTAATTCATGTGAGACAAATAAGGTGAGTCCAACACTGCGTTGTCGGGATTCCCCGACACGGTCCCATGTGGCGTTTTCCCTCTCAATCGCACTCAACCTTTGCAAGGTAAGTGCTGATTTTTACGAACCCGAAAGGTAAAACTTTTCTCTTTTACCTCTTAATATAAATAAGGAGTTTTCATGTACTATTACCCTCTACATCCACCATATTTTCTGTTAGCTGTTGGCTTATTTATTGCCTTAACCTCTGGTGCAGCCTTATCTGGAACGCTAAAGTTAATTATGGAAAAAATCCAATTAAAGAGTGCAGAAAATTTAGGTTCTCGTTTTTGGAGTAAAAAATTATTTGTCCCATTTATCGGAATAGCTGGCGGTGTTTGTTTATTTCTAACCTCAGGTTTTGAGATATTCGGTTTTCCACCCCTGCTTGCTTATATAATTGGCGTACCAGTTTCTCTTTTAACAAGCGTGCTAGTTTGGTTGCAGTTAGGAAGTATGCTGGCTTTTATAGAACGCCAAGGAATGGCATCTTTAGACTTAGATTCTTAGATATAACAATATTCACATCAAGCTGGAATATAAATATGGGCACATAAATACTGTGTCCAATTTTAATTTATTGTATTAATAAAAATATGGTTAACCGCTTATTGTAGCCAATTTGTTTTTCTATTTCTTTATGAAACTAAATATTAGCTAAAACTACTGAACTTAGTAACTGTATTTCTAGCTCCACTTAATTTTCATAAACTCCAGTTATATCTAAACTAGGAAATTAAAAAACAATGAATCAAGCAGAGCCAGAATTTTGCTTTTGCACTATAGCATTTGGTAAGAAGTATCGCGCTCTTGCCTTGTTATTAGCACAAGATATAGAGAGATATTCGCCGAAAACTTCTTTTATAGTTTTAACTGACAATCCCAGCGACTTTAACAAACAACCCAACATTTTAGCCTTCAAGCATCGATCGCAGAGCGTTAAGTTTTATCACGATAAAAGATTTGCGATCGCCAAAGCATTATCTCTCTTTAATTCTTGCATATTCATTGATGCAGATATGCGAATACTAGCACCAGTGCCAGCAGATATGCAATGGATTAAAAAACCAGGAATAGCAGCAAGAACTTGCGAAATTATGCCCAAAAAATATGCGAAAGTTCTTGCAGGAACTGCTACTGCTAAACTTGGTCGAGAATTTAAAGTCACCAAAAAAGCTGCACAAAAGCTAAATCTAGACCTAGAAAATGAAAAGGTGAAATTTGTTTACGAGTATTTATTTGCAGTTACAAAAGACTTTGGAAGAGAACTCGAATTTTTAAAACAGTGGGAGACACTCGCCAATTACTTTGAATTAAATGGAATTTATGATGGCGAAGGAAACGCAATAGGTTTAGCTGCTGCTAAAGCTGGTTTAGACGTTAGATTAAGTGAGATGGAGGGCATTTCCTTTTTTAAGGACAAAACCGAATTAGTCAGAATCCAAAAAGGACAGTCAAAGATAGAAGAGATGTCCATATATTTTGAGCAACAGAAAATGCTCGAATACCCCAAGCGCTCCCTTCTGGAAAAAGTCGCAGCTAAACTTGGTCAAAGCATTACTCATTTATATAATTTAGTGCGTTTGAGAATTGTTACCTTGAGTAAGTTTAATTTTTATTACCGATAAGAACGAAGTACGCATTGCTCCCAGGCTAAAGCGCTTGGCGCAGGGCGATATTCCGCGTATCATTACAAAGAATTAGTATTACTTTTTCAGAAAGCGAAATAGAGTTTTAATCTGACTTAAAGTTTGCTGCCAAGAAGTTTTTTTAACCTGAACTGGAAAAACTGGAGGTGGCAGTGATGGATTAAGATTGCGGTAATACTGCCAAGTTTCCCAATAAGGACAACCAGGTTCAATCCGCATTCCTGCCCAGTGAATAAACTGTAGAGGTTGATTCAACTTGGGGTCTATAAGTATATGCCCTTGAGCTTTAAAATGAGGGCTACCTGCCCAATTTCCAGGTGCTTTACCCGGTCTATTGACTATATTAAATCTGCGCGGTATATGCTTTAAGACAAGATAGTTAATGATAGGTTGATCAACAGTTGATAAATCAAAATATTCGGGATGCGCTACAACTTGTTTAAGCGCTTTATAAACATCTGTCTCGGAAAAAATATGCTTTTTAGAAGCCCAAAAACCACTATTAAAAACGTCTTTTATCTCAGTATTTGAGAAAATATTATTTTCTAAGATTGGCTGTTTGAAGACTTCATAAATTCCGCTTAAATGTTGATAGTCATAACAAACAAAATCAGATTCTGCCAGATACTTTAGATTGTCGATTATTTTATTAAAAACAATGATATCCGTATCAATATACAGAAACTCGTCGAAAAGTCCAAACCAGCAAATTAGCTTGCGAAGCAAATTTGGTCGTTCAAAGAAATCTTGACCACAAATTTGATTAGCTTGCTCAGAAAACTTCTGAATAAATTCCAAATCTTCGTAAATATTTACTTTAGGGAAATTGCTAATAACGTCTGCGATCGCCTGATAATTTTCATTGTATGGAATCATCACAATTGGCGTATCCTGGTCATAAAATCGGATACTGTTAATGAGAGCGATCGCATTATCCATCACTCGGTCGTTAGCAACAATATAAATTCCGCGATTCATTTTTTATTCCTCAAGTTTTTAATCCTAACTTTTTGAAAATTCTCGTACTTAAACTAGGAGGTGCATTGTAATATCTTGGCTTAGTTGTAAACTTTGGTCGCTTCTCTGGTTCATGTAAATAGCGATAGTGCAAGAAAATCTCTCTATAGGGAAAATCAATATTTTCCCCGTTGCACACTCTATCAAATAGACTAGATGACAAACCAATATAATGCAGATAAGTAAGTTGGCTACCTTTGTCGTACAAAACATTATCTCTTAACTGAAAGTGCCCAGAAGTTACAGCACAACCAGTTATTTCATTAGGAGGTAATTGCAGCGATAAGTTATAAACTGGGATATTGCATCGCATTACCATATAGTTCAAAACAGATTGGTTTGGGGCTTTCATCAGCAAAATTTCTGCTTCCCCATTTTCTAATTTTGATATTATGTAATCTCGTTCTTCTGGGGTAAATAAGCCCTTAGTTCCGGCATAAAAACCCGCGCAAAAAATATCTGAGCTGATGCGCTCTTTGCTGAAAATAGTTGATAATTTTTCAGATTCAGTATTGAAAATAAACGATGGATCTTTGTACTGAAAGTCATAAACAATCAGGGGATGATTTTGCAATTTTTCAAAAATTAATTGCAGAGAATTTAAGATTAAAATATCTGCATCAAAATAAGCAAACTTATCAAAAATACTATTATTATCAAAAGCGCAATATCGGCGATTCATGCCAATTCGACGCACTCCTTTAATCCCTTGTTCTTGCCAAACTTTTAAAGCAGTGGGATGTGTTTGCCACACTCGCAGAGAAAAATCTTCCCAGCTTTTAAATAATTGGGCATCATTTAGCAGAGTCACATTTTTTCTATTAGCGACTTCTGCACTAACTTTCTCGATGTTGTCGTCATAGGCAATTACACATACTGGAATATCTGTACCTACATTGACTTCAACACTATTAAGAAAAGCTACGAGTTGGTTATAAACTACATCGTTGCCGATTGTATAGATACCATTAGTCATGGAAATTTCCTGAATGAAAATTTTATTTATGCAATTTGGTTAACTGCGTTATCTAACCAGTTCAGCAGATTTAATTTGTGCAAAATAATTTGCCTAGCTTCAGCGATCGCGTCTTTAGCTGCGTACCAAGCATCAGGAGTAGACGTTACTTCCTGAATGTATGCCAAACCCTTTTCATCTATACTTGGTAGCCTCAAAAAGCTTCCTGGTGGCAATAATTTCTCAGCGGCAGAACCACCGTAATAAATTGGCAAACACCAAGCCAAAAGAGAATCCCAAAGCTTCTCACTCACATACCAATTATTATCAGCATAATTTTCTATTGCCAAGTTGTAGTAATAAGGAGCCATGCTATGCCATTTATTATTAACTTTGCCATTTCCCTGTGCCCAATCTGGTAAATCTCGTCCATATAAATCGAATACTAAACCGCTTTCTCGCAACATTTTTAAAAAGTTAATACGTTGCTGATGATTTGCTGTGCGATCGATACCAGATGTAATCCAACTGCAATGACGAACCTTTTGCGGAGGTGGCATTTCGTTCAGTTCTCTAAACGAATTCGCATGATACCAAATAGCGGGCATATACTCAGGTATTGGTGCAAAATCATCGGGACCAGAGACATAACCGCAGTATTTAGAAGCGTTTTGGTAATCACTAATTCGCTTTTGTTCTAACTCTGCAAATGGGGGTTCTCTGACTAAGGAAATTATTCTTTCTTTCGGCACACCTCGTAATAAATTTGTGATGTTTTCTTCTTGCTGCTGGTGCGGTAGAAACTTGTTAAACCAGCTTTTGTTCCCAACAGGTTTAACAAAGTCGCAGAAATTATATAACAAGAGAAAGTCTGGTTTTGAGTGATTTGCTTGTATTTGAATATTTTTCCACTCACCGAACGCATGAGGGGTTTGATGCCAAAGCCAATCACTTTGGTTAATAGCTTGGTAGCTGGTAATCATGCCGATATTTTTTTTCATCATACTTGCATAAATTAGTTAAATTACTAATTTTTATTTGGCGGTTTTATTTTAATTAATTGCTACTGGACGCATAGAAGCATCGACATAGCTAAGAATTTTTTGGATTCTATTTTCCCAAGTAAACTGCTTGACGAACTCAAGACTATCTGAATAGCCTTCGATTTTTCTGGGACGGGTTTCTAAAACGTGTTTAATACATCTGGCAAATTCTTGTGGATTATCTGGTTCGCACCAAGCAGCCACAACATTTGCAGGCTTAAATTCCATCAATGGTGCAATCTCCGTTGAGACGATGGGTGTACCAGCAGCCATATAATCAAAAAACTTCAGAGGAGAGGTAAAAGTTGATGCATTTCCCGAACAATGAGGGTGAGCTAAAATATCCGCAGCTTGCAGCAAACTTCCTAGCTTGTGGTGTTCTATGTAGCCTAAAAATGTCGTGTTGGTAACTTGCTTTTCTCTTGCCATCTGCTGATAAGCTTGCACTTGCTCTTCTTTTCCGCCGGCAAATACAAATTGGACGTGCGGTAAATCTTTGGCAACATCAATTAATAAATCAACCCCTTTAAATGAATAGAGTGCTCCAGAATAGACAACCATATGTTGGTATTTATCTTGAAGCAGTTTTTCTCGCCATTCTTCAGCTGCTTCCGGTTGTCTGGTAGCAAACAATTGACTGTAACCATTATGCATTTTGACAACTTTTTCAGGTGGCATTCCATTTTGGATCATGCTTTCTCTAACTGTATCAGCAACAGTTATAGCAATCGTAAAAAGGGGATTTTTGACAATTTCTGGTTCAAATTTTTTGTCTTCGTGATGGTGGTGTTCGTAAATTGCTGGAATTCCATGCATTATTGCTACTTTGACAAAATTCCAGTCGCGAGTATGGACAATTTTAGTGGTAGGAAGAATATGAAAGGGGAAATAGTATTTTGATACAAGGGTGCTAGAATTTGTCAATTTGCCACCAAATTTATCTACGAACCAAGGCATTGAAAGAGGAGCAACTTTGAGTTTTTCTTGTAAGTTGTAAAGCTTGGCAAGTTTTTCTTCAGGTTTTCTGGGTGAAAAGGGACGAATTAAACTAATAGGGTTATAAGATGTTAATCCTTTGTGGCTGTAAACTAAAACGGTTGAATAACCCAAGTTAGCAGCTGCATTGGCAGAATTTGCTACCTGCACTAACTTTGCCTCTGGGTTGGTTAAAAAATTTCTCGTGAAAAATATATAATTGTTTCTTTGTAAAGATGTTTTCATGATATTGAGTTAAGTATTTTTCTGACAATTATTGTTTTGTAATGAGGATTAATCGATACAATTATTTCATTGTTTTACAGGATAATTTAAGCCTTAATGCTATCCTCAAAATATTCTATTTTGTTTAGTAGATGTATTGCTGATTCACAAGCTTCTTCAAAAAGTTGATTTTGCTCTTGGGGATTTTCTACCAAATTGTCTGCTAGCGATCGCAAAGAACTAAGGATGCCATTGATAATTGTCCGAAACTCTTTAGAGAAATGAGTTAAGATTTCATCAACTGTAGTTTCACTGATTTTTTTTGATGCAACTGATACAGGTTGGTATTTGATTTGCAGGTTAGCAATATCGTCAAAAACATCAACAGCGTTGAGAATTTTAAAAGCAGACTTGTAAGATTCTGCCATTAATTCTTGACGCTCTTGGGGATTGTCTACCATATCATCAAGTATTAAGCGTAGGAAACCAATCATAGAGTTAAGACGCGATCGCATTTCATGAGAAATCCGAATCAAGCTTTGATGAGGTTTGGTAGCAACTTCTGGGTGATCGCTAAATTGCATTGAGTACAAACGCGAATAGTAGCCATTCTTGCTTAACAGTTCTTGATGAGTTCCTACCTCGACGACACTTCCTTGATCTAATACGGCAATTTGATGAGCTTTTTGGACTGTGGAAAGTCGATGTGCAATTACTAAAGTAGTGCGATCGCGACTGAGATCGTCAATTGCAGTTTGCACCAAACGTTCAGAAACCGTATCTAAAGCACTAGTCGCTTCATCCAAAATGAGAATTTCAGGATTTTGCAGTAATGCGCGAGCGATCGCTAATCTTTGTCTTTGTCCACCAGATAACATCACCCCGCGATCACCAATCATCGTTTCAAATCCCTCAGGCAATTTGCTGATAAACTCATAAGCATTTGCCCTTTGCGCTGCTGCAATAACTTCATCTTCGGTAGCTTCCGGTTTTCCGTAGGCTATATTATTCCGCACCGAATCATTGAATAGAAATGTATCTTGACTAACAATTCCCATCGCTTTTCGTAAAGACGTAAGATTGAAGTCACGCAGGTCAGTTTTATCAATCGTAATACTGCCAGATATGGGGTCATAAAATCTTGGTAAAAGGTCTGCAAGCGTTGACTTACCCGCACCCGAACCTCCTACTAAAGCTAAAGTAGTACCACGCGGTAAATATAAATCGACATCCTTCAACACCAGCTTATCTTGATTGGGGTAAGAAAAAGAGATGTTATGAAAATGCACTCCCTCCTGTAATTTTGTGTAGTTTAATTTCCCCCTACTCATAAAAGGTTTATTATCGAGTCGTAAAAACTCTGTCACCATATCCACACTGCCAGCGGTATTAGCAAAAGCACTGCGAACAGTATTTAACTGAGAAATTAACGGCAGAAGTCGCAAAAGCACTAATAAGTATGTAAAAATCACCGCTGAAAGTGACGCAATCTGTGATGTAAAGAAAGTGCGGCTCAAAAACACAATCAGCAGTAAAGCTGTAATTCCCATTACCTCACTAACTGGTGCGATTATCTCTGAATTAGCCTGAGATTGGTACTCTGCTTTTTCGCGATCGCGAATTAGTTTTTTTATTCGTTGGTATTCCTTTTCTTCATTACCAGTTGCTTTGACTAAGCGAATTCCAATCAGGGTTTCTAATGTACTAATCGAATACGCTTTAGACATCTCTGACAATTGCTGACCAAACTTTTTGGAACGAGCTATGACATACTGATTAATTAGCATTACCAAAGATAGCAAAAACGTAGCAGCAATTGTCAATTGCCAAGAAATTGATAACAAAAAGCCAACAAAAACTAAAATTGTAATTCCGAGAATAACTAATTTAACTGCATTACCTATAGCACTAGCAGCACGGGCAATTTCTCCACCAAGTCGGTTGATTAAATCACCAACTTTCATCTTGGCATAATAATCTATGTCAATTTCTAGTAATAACTTTACTCCCGCTTCTCGCATATCCGAGGTTAGCATTCGCGTTAAAGTACTAGATGCTAACGTACTAGCATAAGTTGCAGCATTTTTTAAAATAATTGTGAATATAATTGCCCCTGCCATCAATGGTAATCTGTAACTTTCTGATACTTTATCAAAGGGATACATAATTACTTTGAGAATACCAGGAGCGCTGGTTAAATTCACTTCTTGTCCCACGATTTTTAAAATCACTGGTACAATTAATGCCGTGCCAATTCCATTAAATAAAGCTCCAGAAAAGCCCAAGATTATTGTTAGAATAATCCAGCCTGGATAAGGTTTAGCAAATTTTATTAGTAGCTTATTGCCTAACATACTGTACTGTATGGATTTATATAATAATATTACGTTTTAATAATACCGTGAATGATACTTGTACATCCATGCACTACTATATCTGTTGCATGATGTTTCCTAAGGTAGCTGTCATTGCATCAATACTGTAGTATTCCACACATCTTTTTCGAGCTAGCTTTCCTTGTTCATTTGCTTCATCTAAATGCTGGAATATGTATTGAATTTTCTCGGCTATTTCAATAGGGCAACTTGGCTCAACTAAATAACCAGTTTCACCTAAAATCTTAGGAATATCTCCTACTCGTGTTGCTAAAACTGGCTTTGCCATTGCCATTCCATCGGTTAATTTCAATGGAAACTGAGCTAAAGCTGCTGGGGTATTTCGTTGCGGGACAACAATAACGTGCGCTGCTGCGACAATTGCAGGCATTTCTGTAGATGGATACTTTGGTAATTTAATTATCCAACGTCCCCATTTTTCTGTGAGTTCAGCATCATAGTTATCATAAGGACTGCCACCGACAATCACCAGTCTTAAATCTGGCTCATTTAGTTTATCTAGCGCTATCAATACATCTTCAACACCTTTGTATGGTCTTGGCGCACCAGGAAACATTAAAATGCGATAACCACTAAGTCCATAACGTTCTCTGCTTTCTTGAGGATTGTAGTGTGAAGGATTAAATAGAGTAGTATCTTTACCATTAGGCAAATAAAAACCACCAAATCGCTCTTTTAAAAACTGGGTATGAATTGTAATGGCATTAGCATTTTTTGCCATACCTTCAACCCATTTTAAATAAAGCGGATGATCGGGATATCTAAGAGCACCATCTGATTTAAAAATGTCTCTAGCAAATTGCTTAATTGAAGGGCGATATTGCCACTTCTCGCCACCATGCCAACTTAATTCCCAGTCATCTATATCCAAAATTAGAGGTCGATGATTATTTAATTTTTTCAGCAAAGATAACCCGAAGGTTGTCGGTTTCGGTCGCATTGCATAAATAATATCACCATCAAGCTTTTTCAGAAGCTGAGAAGCTGATACTATAAATTTTGGATAGTTGTAGCCAAGAAAGCTAGTAACTGGAATTTCAGATTGAGGAATTACTGCTGGCTCGTTGCCAAAAACAAATCCTAAAATTTCTACTTGATATTGAAGCTTTTGCAGTGCTTGAGCTAGTAAAAATGAACGAACACCTCCACCTCCCCACCTTCCTGCTCCAGCGCTCGATAGGTCACTGACAAGTATTGAAACTTTTAATTGAGCTTTGTTTTGCTGTAAACTCACAAGACTTTGCTGCTGTTAATGTGTGCAAAAAACTAGTATATTTACTACACCCTTATATTTAAAGGGAACACTTAGATATTGCTGATACAGGATGTAAACATTTTCTCTTACTTGCACTCATAAAAATTAAAATCAATCTAACCTTACATCTGCTACATTTCAATAGAAAATCCACGCATAAATCAAACTTATTTTGCTTACCTATGAAAAGCAAGCAGTAGAATTATGGTAGTTTATAATACAAGTATTTCCTTCTTGGTAATTTGGTCCCCCTTTTTTTTGCAAAAGATAACTGTATAAAAATTCAAAGATTTTGAAAACTAACAAGTGAAAGCAAATTATCTATATGATTTTTGGCAATACTGAGACTTTTTCGTATCTTGACAAATACGATAACAATATAAATTTAACTTTGCGTACGTACTCATTACAAAGCAATTATACTTAATTTTTTGTGAGAATGTAGGTAATATATTTTATAAATAATTACGGTTGTGAAAATCAATATTATATGCATTCAAGAAACATAATTAAAAAATTGTAAATAGTTAATATACTTTGTGAAGGTAGACCTGTCGCTGCTAACTGAAACATAGGATGAGGGAGGCTATTGTCATGCAGGTATTCCGTCTTGAAGCGTTATCAGACAATTACATCTTTCTGCTTTTCGATCCAAAGCAAAATATCGCTGCTGTAGTCGATCCGGCAGAGGCTGAACCAGTATTAAAGCAACTTGCTAAACTAAACGCTAAATTGGTAGCGATTTTTAATACGCACCATCATCAGGATCATGTTGGTGGCAATAAACACTTAATGCAAAAATTCCCGGAAGTGACGGTTTATGGTGGAGCCGAAGATCGAGGGAGAATACCAGGACAGCAAGTGTTTCTTGTAGAAGGCTCGCGCGTTCAATTTGCAGATAGAATCGGGGAAGTTGTCTTTGTTCCCGGACATACCCGCGCTCACATCGCTTACTATTTTCCCCCAGCCCAAGCTGGTGAAATAGGGGAATTATTCTGCGGTGATACGCTGTTTGCCGGCGGTTGCGGTCGCTTGTTTGAAGGAACTCCTACCCAAATGGTGGATTCCCTGAGTAAACTACGCTCTCTACCGGATGATACGCGTGTTTGGTGCGCCCACGAATACACTTTAAAAAATCTTCAATTTGCCCTCACTGTGGATACAGAGAACGCCGATTTACAAAATAGATATGATGAGGTGAAGGCTTACCGCAGTCGGGGAGAAGCTACTGTTCCTTCGCTACTGGGGGTGGAGAAGCGGACAAATCCCTTTTTACGTTGGGAGCAGCCGACGTTACAACTATCTGTTAAGAGTAGCGACCCAGTACAAACCTTCGCCCGTTTGCGGGGGATGAAAGATAAATTTTAGTTAAGAGTCAGGAGTTAGGAGTTGTAGAGACGCGAGGAGCAAAGTCAAGAGTTAAAAACCTTGGATTATCGACTGTGGACTATTGACTTTGGGAAGCGGGTAGAACTTTCTTGTGGCTAATAGTTGCGATCGCACCCTAGATGAAGCTAGGATCTTTAGGCTTTAAGCTATATGCTCCGATTAGCTTGTGGGAACACAGCTACCAATTATGTGAGTTTTCCTGCCCAAAGCTAACAACAGAGAGATTTTACCGGAAACAGAGAAACGAAAAACGATGGCGAAACGCGTACAGTTAGTTTTAAACCAAGATGTCAACAAGCTGGGGAAATCTGGCGACTTAGTAGAAGTTGCTCCCGGCTATGCTCGTAATTATCTGATTCCACAGAAGTTGGCAATTAATGCTACTCCTGGTATTCTAAAGCAAGTTGAACGCCGTCGCGAGGTGGAACGTCAGCGGCAGTTAGAACTCAAGCAACAAGCGCTTGAGCAAAAAGCAGCTTTGGAAAAAGTTAGTAGCTTGAGAATTGCCAAGCAAGTTGGTGAAGGTGAAGCGATTTTCGGTACTGTCACTACTCAAGAAGTTGCTGATGCAATTAAAGAAAGTGCAGGACTAGAAATAGATCGGCGCGGTATTACTATACCTGATATTAGCCAAACAGGTACTTACAAAGCTGAGATTAAGCTGCATTCGGAAGTAACGGCACAAGTCGATATTGAAGTCGTATCTAACTAATGGCTTTTTGATTTGAAACCACAGATGCACACAAATAAACACTGAGAAATTATCAGTGTCAATTTATGTTTATCTGCGGAAAGTCTAAGCGGAGGTTTCCTCCGCTCAGAACTTTCCAAGACAGTGGTTAGAAATTTTAGATGTTAAAAATAAAAGCAAATTTTTGCTAGTAGCTGCTACACCTTTATTAAAAGGGATTTTGTCTCTATTCCAAAATCCCAAATCTATATATAAAATTATTTATGGCTGAAGAACTAAGTTTTCAAGGGGATGGAAGCGATCGCTTACCACCCCAAAACATCGAAGCAGAAGAAGCGATTTTGGGGGGAATTTTATTAGATCCCGAAGCGATCGGTCGAGTTAGCGATCACTTAGTAGCAGAAGCTTTTTATATTAGCGCTCATAAAGACATCTATCAAGCAGCACTGGGTCTCCACGCTCAACGGAAACCCACAGATTTGCTGGCGGTGATTAATTGGCTAGCTGACCATGATATACTTGCCCGCATTGGTGGCAGAAATAAATTAGCCTCTCTTGTAGATCGCACCGTTTCCGCTGTTAACATCGACGCTTTAGCATCGCTAGTAACGGAAAAATATCTCCGGCGTCAGTTAATTAAAGCTGGTAATGAAATTGTCCATCTCGGTTTTGAGACAGAAAAAGAATTACCAATAGTTTTAGATCAAGCAGAACAGAAAGTTTTTAATGTAACTCAAGAACGTCCGCAATCAGGCTTAGTTCACATTGCTGACACTTTAGTTAATGCTTTTCAGGATATTGAAGATCGTAATAAAGGTATAGCTTTACCAGGTATTCCCTGCGGATTTTATGATTTAGATGCGATGACTACTGGTTTTCAGCGTTCTGATTTGATTATTGTCGCTGGAAGACCGTCAATGGGAAAAACCGCGTTCTGTCTCAATCTAGCTCATAATGTTGCTACTTCTTATAAATTACCCGTTGCTTTTTTCAGTTTAGAAATGTCAAAAGAGCAATTGGTGCAGCGGTTATTAGCTAGTGAAGCGGGAATTGAAAGTGGTTATTTGCGGAGTGGACGCATTAGCCAAACTCAGTGGGAACCTTTAACCCGTGCTATTGGTATGCTGTCAGAAATGCCAATTTATATTGACGATACGCCAAATATTACCGTTACACAAATGCGGAGTCAAGCGCGACGTTTGCAAGCAGAACAAAAAACGGAATTAGGATTAATTGTCATAGATTACTTGCAATTAATGGAAGGTGCCGGCGATAATCGCGTACAGGAATTATCGAGAATTACGCGCAATCTCAAGGGTTTAGCTCGTGAATTAAGTGTACCTGTTATTGCTTTGTCTCAGTTGAGTAGAGGGGTAGAAGCCCGTACTAATAAGCGTCCGATGTTGTCTGATTTGAGAGAATCGGGTTCAATTGAGCAAGACGCCGATTTAGTGATTATGCTTTATCGAGATGAATATTATACGCCAGATACACCTGATCGCGGTGTGGCAGAAGTGATAATAGCTAAACACCGCAATGGTCCAACAGGAACGGTTAAACTTTTGTTCGACCCGCAGTTTACTAAGTTTAAAAATTTAGCCAGACCAAATAACTATTAAGGTAGTTAATAGTTAGTAGTTGGTTGTTAGTTGTTAATTGATTATTAAATTTTATATTAACCACTAACCACCAACTACTATTGACTAACCAGCCTTCAGCAATTCCACATCAAAAAGCAGAGTAGCGTTGGGTGGAATGACGCCACCAGCACCACGCGCACCATAACCTAACTCTGGGGGGATGATTAATTTACGACGACCGCCTACTTTCATAGTGCTAAGTCCTTCGTCCCATCCTTTGATGACTTGTCCGACGCCGAGTTTAAAGTCGAAGGGAGTGTTGCGATCGCGTGAACTATCAAATTTTGTACCATCTTCTAAAGTGCCAGTGTAGTGTACTGTCACCTTTTGTCCAGTTTTAGGAGTAGCACCGGTTCCCTCTACTAATTCGACGTACTTCAATCCAGAGGGGGTAGTGACGGCATTTTCGTCAGCCATAGTTTTGCTCGCTATCAGGGTATTGTTTTCAGTTACAGTAGTGGGTGCTGGTGTAGTTTGAGTCAAAGGTGCAGCAACAGATATATCCTGTTTTCCGCCAATTTGAGCCAATACTAAAACTACTACACAGACCAGCATGAAACCCACGCTAAGTAAAATTGCTTTCATTGATCAGTCCTCCCTACATAGGTGGTCTAGGATTTTTGTTTACCAGTAGGACAAAACTTAGTTTAAATCAGAAAGCGCATCCTAACGCCAGAGTTTATTTTCTAAATCGCGAATTTGACGCTCTAGACGATCAATTCTACCGCGTAGTTCGTCCACTTCTGACTGGCGAGCAACACCCAAATCCTGCATCATATTTCGCATTTGCCGTTGCATATTGCCTTCAAAGTTACCCTGTTCGGACTTTAACTGCTGTGCAATATCATCCATTACCGCTTTGGCTTGTTCCGGATTGAGCTTGCCATCCTTGACCAAATCATCGCCTACTTGCTTGAGTTTGTCTGCTACCAAAGAGGTTGTACCAATACCAACCATTAATAATTGTTGCATCCAATTGTTGTTGTCCATATTTTTTTCCTATTAGTTTTTTTAAACCTGCCGATTTTTGGTTTTCTGTGTAGGTAATTAAAGCTATGCTAAAAACTTAGCTATTTTAGCTTACAACTCTATTTTGGCAAATTTGTAAATTCATACAAGGAATAAAAGGTGTGGTTATCGAACTGCTCAAGGTGAAAATACCGCCCGATCTACGAGAAAAATATATTCAGAAGGATGCAGAAATTTGGACAGCAGCGCTGGCTAAGTATCCAGGATTTATGGCTAAAGAGGTTTGGATCAACCCCAACGATCCGACAGAAGTTGTGTTGATAATTCGTTGGCAAACTCGCGAACATTGGCACGCTATACCCGAAGCAGATTTGCAAGCGATCGCTTTGAAGTTTGACGCAGCGATGGGAAATTCTTATCCTATTGTTGAGTCTGCTGAATATCAAGTGCGGAAATTTCCCCATTCTTAAAAGCGATCGCCTTTGAATACGCTTCTGATTAGATTAAGATTATTGGCGTTGCTGATTTTATGTATGACGCACGATTTTACATAACAGGAAAATCCTTGTAGAGACGATTCTGTGCTACGTCTCTACGATAAAATTTAAGATTTTAATTCAGCAAAGCCGAAATAGCCGTATATCAACTCAAAAATTACCAGTTTTA
The DNA here is from genome assembly GCA_019359015.1 of Spirirestis rafaelensis WJT71-NPBG6. Taxonomy (GTDB): domain Bacteria; phylum Cyanobacteriota; class Cyanobacteriia; order Cyanobacteriales; family Nostocaceae; genus Hassallia; species Hassallia rafaelensis. Next base: position 4,721 of record JAHHID010000003.1, on the reverse strand, counting down.
TGGTGCATCTTTAAGCGATCGCTACCGTAATACTACTGTTTGTCAAAGTTATTTTCATCCAAAATAGTTCCTTCCAAATTTGCTCCTTCCAAGTTTGCCCCATTCAAGTTTGCCTGGTTCAAATCGGCTTGACTCAAATTTGCTTGACTCAAATCTGCAACCGCTAAATCAGCCCCAGTCAAATCAGCTTGGTCGAGATTGGCTGCGCTCAGATTTGCCTCGCTCAAATCTGCATCGCTCAAGTTGGCATCAATCATCTTGGCTACAGTCAATTCAGATTGACTGAGATTTGCGCTATCTAAAATTGCTCCCTCTAAAATCGCGCCATCTAAAGTTGCTCCACTCAAGTTAGCTGCGCTCAAATCGGCATTTGTCAAATTTGCCCCATTCAAGTCTGCTTGACTTAAACTGCAAGAGCGCAAATTAGCCTCAGTCAAATTTGCGCCATCGAGTATGGCTCTATCTAAAATTGCCCCACTAAGATCTGCTCCTTGCAAATCTGCTTCACTCAGATTGATATCTGTAAAATCTCTTTCACCTGCGGCATATTGTGCCAGAAGTTGTTGGGCTTTCATTGGCTTTTCTCCGTAAGGCTTCTGCTAGATCAATTAAGCCATAAATAAATCGCAAATACCCCTACCCTGCGATAGTTATTTTTCAATTAACGCATTGGTGTGGGAACCCATTTCTGGAAACCTTCAAGATGAATCCAATAAGCGTTATAGCCAATAAATCCCCAAATCAAACCGGCTAACACTAGCACAGCTACACCAATTAATCGCCAAGTTCGATTTTTCCAATACAGTGTTGGTGCCGCAAATATACCGCCCAACCCACTTAAAATAAAGGCTATGCCTGATATCAGTGGTTGTTTTGTTAGCCCCAAGCTCATAATGCGTGAACCGATGACGATCGCCACTAAACCAACGAAAAAAGCATAAATGGCTACTGTCAGTAGTTCCCATCCTTGAGAAAGAGCGATCGCTGTTGCCATGAACAACGCACCGAATAAAACGGTAGTTTCACCAAAAGCTATATTAAAGCTACTGATTACGGGCCAAGTGAAGATCATGTGTAAACCAGTGGTGAGAGCGATCGCACCCACAATCCCAAAACCCGGAATCCACTGTTTTTGATGAGGGTTATCTATCCCCTCATACAGATAGTAAGCCAGTAAAAACAACCCAGCTACCATGTTGATCAGCATTAACGTGATGTAATCGATAAACACAATTCACCTCTTGCTCTGGTTCCGGGTTGATCTAATGCCAACAAAAATTAACTGAAAATACGGCTTTTTGAATTTATTTTCAACTCATAAACCCGTCTTTTCAATACTTTAATAAATATATTAATTTACGCATCTATCCAATGGTATATATCAAAATATACCATTAGTATGATTTTTCCTGGGAACTAGTTAAAATTTTTTTCGCTGAGGCATTTACTTTAGTACTTTGGTTTTCCATCCGGATCTGACTTTTTTCTGGTAAACACCCCACTCTTGAATACCCCGTTCCTGAAGAATCGCTTTCGCATCGTCTATTTCATCCTTGACATTTTCTAGTACGAGCAAAAAATTACCCTCCAACAATTGAGATTTATAAAATTTAGCTCTTTCTTCAGGGATACCTCTTCTTGCCAAAGCGCTACTAATACTGTCTTCTTCACCCATTGCGCTTTTAATCCACGCATTAGTCAACAGCGATACTTTCTCTAAAGAAAAACCTGCCTTTTTCAGTTCACCTAGGGCAGCTTCCACATCTTGACGAATTGAAAATATACCAACCGCATATTTACATATTGTGAAAACCATTTTTAATAAAACTCCTTTTAACTGAATTTAACTTAAGCTATATTGACATAATTTTTCATCAATCATAAGTATAGCTTTAGTGCATTGATATTTAATATTAATTGTCTAACTAACTGTTACTTAACATTACGATTTTCAAATTTATTCAAGTCAGGAAAATCTCACAAATAAAGTAATTTATGAAAAATATGTCAAGGTATCGTGATAATCTCAAATAAAGTGCAAAATTTAGCAAGTTCATAGTCACCAGATTTTAGTTTTAAAACTGATATCTATAGGACATAGGGTAATGGGTATTCAAATTAAAGAAGTGGCTGTCAGTGATACGCAAATAAATACAACTGTTTTTATGCCCCATGTCCAATTCACTAGGAAGTATTTATGACAGGTAAATTAGATTCCAAAGTAGCAATTGTCACTGGAGCATCATCAGGAATTGGTGAAGCAACAGCGATCGCACTAGCCGCAGAAGGTGCAAAAGTTGTCATTGCGGCAAGGCGTCGTGAACTGTTAGATAAATTAGCACAACAAATTGAAGCTAGTGGTGGCGAGGCTTTGCCAATTGTTGCCGATTTGACTGACGAAACTCAAGCTAGCAATTTGGTGGAAAAGGTACATGCTCACTACAATCGCGTAGATATACTGATAAACAATGCAGGCTTGGCATTATCTGGTGATATTGATGGCGCGGATACCTCAGATTGGCGGCGGATGATAGACATTAACCTTCTAGGAGTGCTTTATGTTACCCATGCTACTCTGCCAATATTTAAAGCGCAACGAATGGGGCATATTGTCAACATCTCCTCAGTGGCAGGTAGGACAGCGCGGGCGGGCATCGGTGTTTATAATTTGACAAAATGGGGTATCAACGGTTTCTCAGAAGCATTGCGGCAGGAAGTGTATAAAGATAACATCCGTGTCACGATTGTTGAGCCTGGGATGGTGGACACAGAAATAGATAGTCATATAACTGATGCGATCGCTAAACAGCGTACCATAGAAAGGCGCAACTCTATCACACCACTGCAAAGCGAAGATGTTGCTGCGGCAATTGTTTACGCACTCACCCAACCGCAGCGCGTTAATGTCAACGAAATTCTTATTCGACCCACTGAACAAGGATGGTAACTCTCTACAACAGACGCGATTAATCGCGTCTCTACAACAAACGGGATTAATCGCGTCTCTACAACAAACGGGATAAATTGCGTCTCTACAACAAACGGGATTAATCGCGTCTCTACTCATGACTGCGAAGTTTTCCACAGTAGCACCTCAAGCAATGAACGAATACTTCCGTGCCAATATTGATGCAATGGCTGGCTATGTTCCTGGTGAACAGCCTAAACCCGGTAGCCAAATCATTAAACTCAACAGCAACGAAAACCCTTATCCTCCCTCACCGGCAGTGTTGGAAGTGCTGCGTAACTTTGATGCGGAGTGGTTGCGACGCTATCCAAATCCTTTTGCACAGGAGTTTCGACACGCAGTAAGTGAAGCTTTGAAAGTTCCGGCTGATTGGATTATTGTCGGAAATGGCAGTGATGAGGTGTTAAATGTGGTGATTCGCGCTTGTGCAGAACCAGGACGAAAGGTAGTTTATCCTACGCCAACCTACGTCTTATATAGTACGCTGACGCAGATGCAATCGGCGGAGATTGTCGAAATTCCTTACACTGAAGACTACGGCTTACCTTTGGCAGAATTGATTGGCGCTAATGGTTCTGTAACATTTATTGCTTCACCCAACAGTCCTTCTGGACATGTGGTTTCAACTTCGGAACTGCGGAAATTAGCAAGTAATTTATCTGGGGTTTTGGTAATTGACGAAGCTTATGTCGATTTTGCCCAAGAGAATGCACTCTCTTTGGTTGAAGAATTTGAGAATGTGATTGCTATTCGCACACTTTCTAAAGGATACTCGCTAGCAGGATTGCGCTTGGGGTTTGGGATCGCAAATCCGCAGTTGCTGAGTGGATTGTATAAGGTGAAGGATAGTTATAACATTGATGCGATCGCCTGTAAAATTGGCGCAGCGGCGATGAGCGATCAAGCTTATAAAAATGATTGTGCAGATAAAGTTAAGCGATCGCGCACAAAGTTAGCAGCAGACTTCAAACAGTTGAATTTCAAAGTATGGGATTCTCAAGCTAACTTTTTGCTGGTACAGCCGAAAGAAAAAAATGCCGAATATCTTTATCAAAGCTTGAAAGAAAGGGGAATTTTGGTACGCTATTTCCCGCAACCTGGAATCAATGATAAATTACGCATTACAGTCGGAACTGATGAACAAAATCAAGTTTTGGTGGAGACGTTGAGTAATTTGATAAAGTAGGCGATCGCACGTCTTGCATTATATTCGCGTCACCCTACAAGGGTGCGGCTATACAAACCAAGTTCGCCTACGCGGACTATGAATCGCGATCACGCGTCTTGCACCACATCACCGTCACCCTACAAGGGTGTGGCTATACGAACCAAGTCCGCCTACGCAAACTATGAATTGCGATCGCGCGTCTTGCATTATATTCGCGTCACCCTACAAGGGTGCGGCTATACGAACCAAGTCCGCCTACGCAAACTATGAATTGCGATCGCGCGTCTTCCACCACATCACCGTCACCCTAGAAGGGTGCGGCTATACGAACCAAGTCCGCCTACGCGGACTATAGAAAAATAAGGTTTTTAGCCCACGAAGGTGGGCTTTGTTCGTATAGCCCCAGGCTTCTAGCCTGAGGGCGTAAAAATGCACCTCAACGCCATTCACCCTGTAAAGTGAATGCAGACCAATAATAAGGGTTTTGCAAACTTGAATTTTCCCATAACTTCAATTGTGCAGCACGCAAAGCAGCTGTCGGCGACTTGCCGGAGTTCAACATTTGCGTGTAAAATTCTTGCATCA
>JAHHID010000002.1 GCA_019359015.1 Spirirestis rafaelensis WJT71-NPBG6 | reverse complement strand
AAAATCCGCATCCTTGATTTTATCGATTACTTTAATCGAACTATGGCGAAACCATTTAAGTGGACTTATAAGGGCAAAGTATTGGCACTTTAATGGTAACTCTATTTCCGCCGTACTGTACTAGTTGAATAGTTGCGATCGCGCTGGGGGTAATTTCTCTGCCCTCGCCAAAGCGCACATTTAATATTACCCCATCAGCTTGTGCGACCGAACGCAATAGTGTATTATATTCCTGGAGAGAAAAAAGACTAATATTTTTCAGCTATGCCTGAATAAACCTACAATTATCGTTCTTAAGTTAGATGTTGTGGGGTCAGACCCCACATTAATATGTAACAAAAGAATTAGTTGAACATCAAACACCACTATTAATGATATCTCAAAAGTTTATTTAAAATTTCACAAATGTGACGCTTATGATAAACCTTTCTTGTAAAGTAGCCTTCCGAGGCGTTACCCGGTACTAATTGTGTAAATATTGACTTAGGAATGCAGAGCATGGCAGCGATGTCTCACCGCTGCTTTGTCTACGCATCCTAACTTCATCTGAAATTAGGAATCTAGGACTAACGCATTTTACTTTCTATGCAGCTATACGGACTAACAACGCGGTGCACTCCTAGTGCAGTAGTTTAGGCGTTTAGTCAGTGGGCGATCCTCAAGGGTATTTTTTCCCATTTGTATCTCAGGCATTGCATAATAATCAGTGCTCAGACCTAAGTAATAATACAGAGGGAAAGCAAACAAGCTTATGTTACCTTTACCAAGAGAGTAGGGCTGTGCTTACACAATAGATTTTTGTCAATGCGTAAGTCCTACAATGTTAAACTCAAAATTTTCCGGCTAGAAATAACCTGCCCAAAAGCAAGAGCGTAACGTTATTGTGTTCCCCGTTAGTGATACGCATTCTTTGACAAAAACCAGCAATTTCTATTGCTACACCCTCTTATTTCGGATTATCTAACGGAGATTTTCAATGAATACATTTCTGCGCTTTTTTGGCGCAGCAGCTTTCATTATATATGCAGTAGCTGCTGTATCTGACGTTGCTTCTTCACAGGAGGCTCCGACTGCTTCCCCTGACAGAATAACACAGAAAATTTGCTCTTTTGATGCTGTCGAGAATTTGTTACCTCCATTAAGCCAGCAAAGTAATTCTCCAATTTCCTATTTGGCACAGCAAGGTTTTACACAAAGCCCTGACGGTTCGTGGGTTTGTTATGTGAATGACCGAAACAAAGAGGGACGCTATTACACCCTTTTAAAGGTTCAACAGATAGATGGAAAACTCGTAGCAAGTTCTTTCCTCGAGCAGGGGAGCTTGATTGAGGGGCAAGAGAACCGCAGCTTGGACTTATTCATGACGCTGATTGAGAATCATACAAATACAAGCCAGGAGAACCGTCAAAGTATACAGAAGTATTTAGAGACGTTCATATCCCTAGTACGCTCTGGGAAGATACAACCCTCACGTCGTGGTTATCTGTTTGACCAACCCAGCCGTAGTTTTGTCATGTACCACCCCTTGAAAGAGGGAGAACTCAAGGGTACGGCAGTCACCATAAATATTAATTCGCCCTCTAAGTTGGGTTCTAGTCAAGTCCGTTCTTTTTGATCCCAATTTTATTAGGTGGAGGTTAATTATGTTGAAGTCAGTCGTAAACAGAATTGCGTTCTCATTCTTGGCAGTAATGGCAGTGTGCCAGCCTGCTTCCGCTCAACTGAATATAGGACGCTATGGTGTTCAACCAGGATTAGAGCAAAATTATCTACAGTACCAGCTGTCGGGAGAAAGTCTTAGTCAGATGCAAGCCATTCCTGGGTGTCTTACAGGATTTGGACTTGGTTGCAACAAGACAGCAGAGGTACTCCAACAATTAGTTGAGTCGAATAACAAAACTAGCTACTCCAACCTCTTGATACGTGCAGCAGGTGGAGAGCAAAACTTCCGCAATTTCTCTACGTTCTACGGTAACAATCCTCGTCTACCTGAAGTTCCATACTCTTCGTTTTGGAAAAACGATGCCAGAAACATTATGGATGGCTATCAGTATCTTCTTGGGCAAGAGGTTGGTCGGACTCCAGTAGAAAATCTGGGAGCGGTAACTAAGAACTTCTACTGGGCACCATTATCAGGAGACAATAACTCACTCAGCCTCCGGAGTGGATTGCTGGACTTCAAATACTCCTACGGGCGTCTGCTTTTAGAAGAGGTTTCCAAAATTCCTAACCTTGAGCAGCAGATTCAATCTCTGGGTTTGCCAAAAGAGGTGACAGAGTTTTATTTGGCTAACTTCTCTAGAGGGTTGCAAGCGTTGAATGCAGGAAATGAGAACTTACTTCAAGACAGCATTCTGAACATACTTTCCGTTCCCTTCTCACCCCAAGGAGGAGAACTTGGGCGTCCGATTGCGGGAATTCCGCCTGAGTTTGATTCGCTATATGGGCAAGGTTTAGAAGGAAATTCCTTTTTGGGTGGTCCTGTAGTAACCTTGGAGCCAGAAGCGATAAGTCTTGATATTCCTGGCGATGCAGAAGGATTTGTCTTGACTCCAGATGGCTCCGGTAATCCGTTCCCTACTTGGGTGTTAGGAATTCCTCTGGCAGGACTGCTTTTATTTCTATTGTTGAATGGAGATAGTGGAGATAGTTCCGGATCAACAGGGAATCTTGTTTCCAACGCTGGAGAAGTACCTGGTGTTACCCCTCCTCCTAGCCCTAGCCCTACGGTATGTCCTACTATGTCTGGTGGCAATGGTGTTGGTAATAACAATCAGATGAATACTTCTTGCCCCCCCACCCCCATACTGGGAGGAGAGGAAGTGGAGAAAGTGCCAGAGCCATCAGCAGTAAATGCTGTTCTGCTACTGACTATTGTGGTTTGCTTGCTTAAAAACAATCAGAGGCGATCGCGTTCGCAAAGCGTCTCCGCTCTTTAGAAGAGAAGCGCACTTCTCATAGCGGCAGATCGCACGCTTTGTGGTTGATTTATTCATGCCAACAAAGACACAATGTACTGATTAAGACTCATACCTTCGCGATCGCCAGTCTCACACCCTAGACGGTGCATAGATTTTGGCATTCTCACCACGCTCCCCTATTATCAGTGCTATGTAAAGGAATATCGTCGCGAGCTTCTAATCGTTGCTCGATCCACAATTCCCGCACTTCATTTATATTTGCGATAGTCTCATCTAGGTTTTACCTTGGGTGAGACAACAAGAGTAAATCTTTAATATGAGCTATGTATCCCCCTCTGCATCGGGATAAAGTTTTATACGAATTCTATCTAAGGTTGCGCTACCAATCAGCAGTCATCTACCCAGAAAGTGATGGCAAGCCAATGGTAGATAATACATCTTACCTGGAACAGGTGCGGCGTTGTGCGTACAAAGTCCGCCGTCGGGGACTAAATATGGAAAGTTGAGAAGGGGCGATCGCTTTTTGTCTTGGATAAGTGTCGTACTATTGTTCAAGAATCAGTCACAAAAGCTGGTGGAGTCGATGTATTAATTGGAGGACCTCCATGCCAAGGATTTTCTCAGTCGAATAGAGCTTCTTGGAATCCAGATAATCCTTATAACAAACTTGTTGATATTTTTGTACACTGTGCTGTGGAACTAGCACCAAAAGTTATTCTTTTAGAGAATGTGCAAGGTATTCTTTGGACACCTCGATCAAGTAAAAGTAAAAATAAATTAACGGTAGTTGAACATATTGCAAAAAAATTTACTGATGCTGGATATATTCTTTTTCCCGCAGTGCTAGATGCTGCTTGGTATGGTGTCCCACAACATAGAAATAGATTTTTTTTGTTGGGATTACATAAAAGTTTAGGATATAAAATTGATGATTTTGGTGAATGGGGAGCTTTTCCTGTTCCTACTCACGGACCCCTAGGTAAATATAATTACGTAACTGTGGGTGATGCGATCGCTGACTTACCTGTGGTGGAAAATGGTGAAACTAAAGTAACTCAGGACTATGATGAACCGACTGAGGAACAGCTAGATTTCAATCAGTTTTTAAGACAGATGCGTGAAATGTCACCTAAAGGGGTGATTGTCAAAATGAACTCCCTGCTATTCGCATTTACTTACCACAACATTTAGCAGAACGATTCTTTCATATTCATACCAGTGATAATTTAGTACGCGATCAATGTAAAGTTACCCATCAAGCTATTAATTTAATACCTTTGCGACAAAGAGGAATGAGACCAACTAGACGCAATGTTTTAAATGAAAATACAGTTGAATTGGTGCAATATCAAGGAGGTAGGCAGTATTTTCCTTCGCTGCCAATTTCAGAGCCAAGTGATTTAAATAATCAAACTCAAATACTGGATAACTCTCTTTCTTCAACTAAGTATCCTCAAGATAAACATCCATATACAGTTACAATTGACGATATATTAGATATTCTAAATTTGCAATTTGCAACACCGCAGTCGAGCGGAGCTTGGAAAGATGAGTTAGTTAGACAAGCGATGTCAGCACTAAGAGATTTAGCCAATTATCAAAATACTGGGACGTTAGTTATTGTCAACCGAAATGCAAACCTTAAAAAGGCGGCAACTAGGGGTTACACTCAGCTTGGCAGTGTGTTACCAGGTAATCTTGGTAATCTACCTTATGGAGTGTCTCCCCATCATCCTGCATTATTGATGACTCGACTTAGGGGTGATATTGATCCAACTGGGGGAGGATGGCACGGTGTACCTTTCTGGGTTCCCGTAATAAGATTCCCAGACGGTAATTATGCGTTTTCTGTCAATAATAGCTAGTATCAGTGGAGGTAATGCCGAAAATGAAACTTAAAGTTATCATTCATGAGGCTGAAGAAGGCGGATATTGGGCTGAAGTGCCTGCTATTCCAGGTTGTGCCACTCAAGGAGACACTTTTGAAGAATTGCTACAGAATATTTATGAAGCTGTAGAAGGTTGTCTATCGGTTGATATTGAAAATCTGGAAACGACCGATCAATCTAGAATTATAGAAATTGCCGTATGAACTCGATGTCTGGCAAACAGTTAGCGAAGCTGTTAGAAGCTAACGGCTGGATATTATTGCGAGTTCAAGGTAGTCATCATATCTATGGCAAACCTGGAATTGCATCGCGAATTTCTATACCCATTCACGGCAATAAAGACTTGAAAATAGGCTTGCTGCGGCACTTGCTAAAAACTGCTGGCTTGTTGGAAAGTTTATCACAAGAAAAAACTCCTGAACAAGTAGCAAATGAAGCAACTGATGAACAGCCAGAGGCTAATAATACTGATTGAAAAGGTGCGTTACAGCCTTTTGCCTAACGCACCCTACCAAGGCTAATAATTACTTAAACTGCTTAATAATTGCCTCGGCGAACTCTGAACACTTCAACGGTTCAACCGGCGGTTCTAGCAAACGCGCTAAATCATAGGTAACTTGACTTTGCGCGATCGCATTTCCCAATCCTTTCTTAATCAAATCCGCTGCTTCTTGCCAACCCATATATTCCAACATCATTACCCCCGACAAAATCACCGAACCGGGATTAATTCGATCCAAGCCGGCGTGTTTGGGTGCAGTACCGTGGGTAGCTTCAAATATCGCACAAGCATCGCCAATATTTGCCCCAGGTCCCATCCCCAATCCACCAACGATCGCTGCTGCTGCATCAGACAGATAATCGCCATTCAAGTTCATTGTCGCCAAAATCGAATACTCATCTGGTCGAGTTTGGATTTGTTGAAAAATACTATCGGCAATGCGATCGTTCACCATCACCTTATCTTTCCACTTGCCCTTACCGTGAGTTTCCCAAATTTCACTCAGAACTGTTTCAACTTCTTTGACAATTTGCGCTTTCTTCTCTTCAGTTAAACCATCGTACCCAGGATCGATCATCCGGGCGTTTTCTTCTAAAGAGATTTCGGAATTTTTCTCTTTATTACTCAAAATCCAAGATTCGCGTTCGGTGACGCACTCGTTGCGAAACTCGCTGGTTGCTAATTCATAACCCCAATCGCGAAAAGCGCCTTCGGTGTACTTCATAATGTTGCCTTTATGCACCAAAGTCACCATTTGCTTGTTTTTGGGCAATAGCAACGCGTGTTTCATTGCACGGCGTACAAGGCGCTGGGAACCCTTTTTGCTGATGGGTTTGATGCCAATACCTGAATCGAGGGGAATTTGCTTTTTACCGTGTTCTGGGGTGGCGGGGATCAGTTCTTCGTTGAGAATTTTAATTAGGCGATCGCCTATTTCGCTTCCTTGTCGCCACTCAATCCCTAAATATATATCCTCCGTATTTTCCCGATAAACAATCACATCAAGTTTTTCGGGGTTTTTGTGCGGTGAGGGCGTACCTGCATAATAACGGCAAGGACGCACGCAGGAGTAAAGGTCAAAAATTTGCCGCAATGCCACATTTAAAGAACGAATACCGCCGCCGATGGGAGTTGTCAGTGGTCCTTTGATCGCCACACCATATTCTCTAATCGCCGTTAGAGTATCTTCGGGTAAATACTGATATGTCCCGTATAATTCGCATGCTTCATCACCAGCGTAAACCTTAAACCAGCTGATTTGACGCGTGCCTTTGTATGCTACCTCTACCGCAGCATCAAGTACCTTTTGGGCTGCGGGCCAAATATCTATTCCTGTGCCATCGCCGCGAATAAAAGGGATAATTGGATTATCAGGCACAATCGGTTCAGTGTTAGAAAAGGAGATTTTTTCTCCGGTTGTGGGGGGGGTAATCTTGTCGTACATATATTACACACTCCTAATAGATACGCTGCCGCTCAAAGTGAGAAAATGGTTCTTGAGAATGACGGCAGATTTTACTGTGTCTTGTTTTCACCCATTCATGAGGCGCAAAATTTCCCTTTATTCCCCCTGTGAAGTATTGGGAATAAAGGTCAGGGATTCGAGCAAAGCATTGCTTTTTGTACGCTCAAAAATAGTAAACTACATTTCGCTATCAATGCTTCACCTTACAGAATGCACGGGTAGGCGATCGCTTGTTCACTCTTAAACGCTAACACTCCTTAATGGCATGACAGACCCAATGATTGTACCAGGCACTGCTAGTGACATCGACTTTCTCCTTCAACAGTTAATCGCTGGGTCTATAGGTGTCCAACAACAACTGATTCTACAGCTATCAGACCTCGGTGATGAAGGATTAGACGCGTTAATGCAGTTTTTACTAAAACGCCGTGAAACTAAGGCGACTTGGATTGATGGCAACGCCTACCAAGTCCTCTACAAGTTTAATGCACCCAAAGCTAAAGAATTTCTGCTCTCCTATTTCCCTGAGGGAATTGTACCTCTAAAATCGGAGTGCGGGATTGATTACAATCCTTTGCAACAGCTACTTGCCGTCCAAGACTTTCAAGCAGCGGATCGCCTGACTTTGCAAAAAATGTGCGAACTCGCAGGAACAACGGCTGTCCAAAGAAAATGGTTGTATTTTACCGAGGTAGAAAATTTCCCCATAACTGACTTACACACGATTAATCATCTGTGGTTAGTCCATTCTGAAGGCAAATTTGGCTTTTCAGTACAGCGAGAAGTTTGGTTGGGATTAAGTAAAAATTGGGAGAATTTCTGGTCAAAAATTGGCTGGAAAAATGGCAACACTTGGACTCGCTATCCTAACGAGTTTACCTGGGATTTAAGCGCACCCAGAGGTCATTTACCCCTTTCTAATCAATTGCGTGGAGTGCGTGTAATTGCTTCTTTATTTTCTCATCCTGCTTGGTCTAAAAATTTGGAAAAGTAAATTATGCTCAATTAAAGCTAGCGATAATTTTACGTCATCATTGAACGAAATGAAGAGAATTATTATGTCGGAGTACTTCTCAACTAAAAGCTTGTTATAGCCAAGGAGAAACAATTGATGAGTTAATGGTCAATATGAAAGAAGTATTTGAATTTTTTTACAAGAATCAAGAAGTGAACAAATACCATAATTTATTGGTATTCAACCATGTACTTATTTAATGCCCAAGTTACCAGTTTTAACAGGCAAAACAGTTATTAACACTCTGGAAAACATACATTTTCGGGTGGTGCGTCAAAAAAGTAGTCATGTGCAAATAAAACATGAGGATGGATGCTTAGTAACTATCCCTATTCATGCTGGAAAAACAATTGGTAGAGGGGTACACTTTAATCCTACGCAATGCGGAACTTACAACAGAAGAGTTCATAGCGCTGGTTTAATTATCTCTTATGACACGATTAGCCGAAAGCCAATTACAGCAGTTTGCAATTAAATGAAGTATAGGAGCCATATATCAAAGCTAGATATAAATCCATTCTCCTTCTGAGTACTGACTCCTGAATGCTGTATATTTAAAATCTGGTGTAAAGCCAAAGATTATGGCAATATACTTTTGTGGTAAGCGTGTCTGTGTTCAGCATCAGCACCAACTTATTTTCCGGCACTATATATTGTGCCATTGATGGTGGTGTTGCTGCTAATAATCCCTCTACCTCTGGCATTGCTGAAGCGTTGAAGTTAGGCTATGCAATCGAAGATATTACCTATTTCCATCGGCACAAGCGATCGCACGCAGATTATTCCATTTTAAGAGGTGCAAAAATGGCGTAAAATCCAATGGTTATAGCCGCTTGTTGGTGTATTGCTAGATGCTTTATCAAATGTTTACGAATACATCAGCAATCAAGCAATGAGTAATTGTCTCTTACTATTGCAATTTCAATTTAATTGAGAGTGAACTGGCAAACGCTTAAGCGATGATATTGATGATGTGACTTTAGATAATATCACTAATTTGATTGAAGCGGCGGATGGTTACATTCAAAAGCCAAAAATACAAGCGACTTTGGAAGAGTTGTTACGGATTAATGAGTAGTTAGTAGTCAAGAGTGAATAACCAACAACTAACAACTAATAAGTTATAGCTTCATCAAATATACCATAACAAGCTTTTCCTTGCTGCTTGGCGCGGTACATGGCGATATCAGCATCTCGTAGCAGACTTTCTGGTTCATTATGCTTGCTACCACTCAAAGCTATGCCAATGCTGCCTGTGGAAATTATCTCATGTCCACTCAGGTTAAGTGGCAATGCTAAAGACTCATGAATGCGCTTGGCAATATTGATAGCACCGCTAACGTCTTTAATTTCTTCTAAAAGAATAGCAAACTCATCACCGCCAAATCGAGCAACAGTATCCCCACTACGCAAACATAATTCCAATCGTCGAGCGATCGCCATTAATAAATTATCTCCGATTCCATGCCCGAAGCGATCGTTAATTGCCTTAAAACCGTCTAAATCTAAAAACAAAACCGCAAAATGATAATCGCTGCGTCGCTTGCTTCGCTCAATTGCTTGTCTGAGTCTATCTGTGAATAAAATGCGATTCGGTAGTGCTGTTAGCCCATCATAAAATGCATTGCGGAGTAGTTGCGCTTCTCTGTGCTTGCGTTTGCTGATATCTTGAAAAACTAAAACCGCACCAATTATTTCCCCATCATCATCGCGGATGGGTGCAACACTATCTCCAATCAGTATTTCTCTACCATCTTTAGCAATTAAAGTACAGTTTTCCGGTAAATTCAAAACTGCATTCGCTTTTATTGCTTGTTTGGCTAAGTTCTCAATTGGTTCCTTGATCTCGTTGTCAATCAAATTGAAAACTTCGGTTAAATCTTTACCAATTGCTTCCTTTTGCTTCCATCCCGTCAGCTTTTCTGCTACAGGATTCATCAGTTTCACACAACCATTTGTATCTGTTACAACTACAGCACAGCCCATACTATTAATAATAATTGTCAATTGGTGATGTTTTTCCTCTAATTTCTTTTCAATCTCGTCCTTATAAAGAGCCATTTCTACCGCAATATCTAAGTCTCTTTCTGCAATTGGTTTGGGAATATAACTAAAAGGTTCAGCTAATTGCTGTTTATGTAATGTAGTGTCTTGCGAATAATCCGTAAAATATAACATAGGTACGTCGAAATTATTTTGAATGATGTCTGCCACTTGCACTCCATTAATTTTTCCTGACAAGCAGATATCAATTAACACTAAATGTGGATGAGTTTCTGCTACCCTTTTTATTGCTTCCTCACCAGAATCAGTGATATCCGGAACAGCGTACCCTAACTTTGTAATCTGTTTCTAATATCTATAGCTTGGGCTTTTCCCTCCTCAATAACTAGGATTTTCGGGCTGTCCATGCTAAAATAATCTGTTTGGTAAGACTCAGATCCTGTCGGTGTGAGCGCAATCTGAAACACAATAATCTTATAATAATCAATCTCTAAAGTAAGTGTCCTATACCTTGATAAAAAAGCTGAATAATTACTACCTAATTTTTGTTACAAGGCGGAATTTCGGTATTTGCCAAACTTAACTAGATGTTTATATGCAGTTAATATCAAGTTCTTTATGAATAGTGTAGATTGCCCTCAAATTACTAAAAGTAAAAAGTAATTTTTCCTGTCTAAGTAACTAATTTATTCAATAGAAACTAAGCAAACACGGTATTTGCGTATGTAAATAAGAAGGATTTAAAGGTTAATAAAATCACAAATTAACCTCAGCCTGAAAAATAACTAAATAAAAACCTAGCCGTTGCAAGTATTTAGCAAAACAACTCGGAGATACGCTGATAATATAAAATACATGATGGCGGTAATCATTTACTAGATTTTGAGGAAGCTATGGTTTGAAGAGATAGTAAATAATACTTGTTTAAGAAAGTCGGGAATAGGGCATTGGGCAACGGGCAAAGCTGTACTAAGTAAAACGTTATTTGCATCCCGTGAGGAATTATGCATCTTTGTATAAGAGATTCTTTGCTATGCCCTATGATGCGGCTATGCCTCTTTTGTCGGAGACCAAGGCAGAACAACGGAGGACACCTCACGAACGGGTTCAACTTCGGAGTACGCGACGGTTAAGGCATCCCATCCGCGTCGGTGTTTCACCGCACGAAACTAGCGCTCCCCCACGCCCCAATCACCTTACACTTTAAAATGGATTAGACTTACTTCTAGTCAGTTCAATTGTAATTTTGCCGCCAAAGTCGGGAATCGGTGCAGCGGGTTTGCTTAAAATGACTTGCACTGTCAAGACGCGATCGCATTCAATGAGAATAGAATCGGCGATCACCGCTACTAAACGTTCTATCAAAGCAAACTTAGATGTCTTTACTATATGTTGCACTTTAGCGATAACGCTGCGATAATCCACAGTGTCTTCAATCGCATCAGTTTTAGCCGCTGTAGAGATATCTAGCCATAACTTGACATCCACCTCAAACCATTGTCCTAATATTTGTTCCTCAGCCAGATAGCCAGTATAGCCATAGCAGCGAATTCCCGTTAAATGAATCGAGTCCATGAAAGTTCAGTCCACTCATCGAATTTTGTATTCTGGATTGTAAAGTGAATTTACCTACACAAAATCTAAAATTTAATATTATCTTTATCAGGGACTAAGGACTGGGAATTTTACCCTCTGAAAAAATGCCCAATGCCCATTGCCCAATGCCCAGTCACCTTTATTTGAATTAATGTTGATCGCCTTTAACAATACTAATCAACTTTGGGCTTTTATTTTGGCGGAAACGCTTGTGCGCTTAGGATTAACTTGTGCGGTAATTTGTCCGGGTTCGCGTTCCACACCTCTAGCACTCGCCTTTGCCAAAGCTTCATATAATTATAATATTGAAGCGATTTCCATTCTCGATGAACGTTCTGCTGCGTTTTTTGCTTTGGGAGTAGCCAAAGCAAGCAAACGTCCTGTAGTATTGGTTTGCAGTTCTGGAACCGCAGGAGCGAACTTTTACCCAGCAGTCATTGAAGCTAGAGAAAGTCGCGTTCCCTTGTTGATATTAACTGCTGATAGACCGCAAGAATTACGAAATTGCCACTCTGGACAAACTATAGACCAATTAAAGCTATATGGAAATTACCCAAACTGGCAAACAGAGTTAGCTTTACCTTCACCAGATATGCAAATGCTAGCTTATCTGCGACAAACGGTAATTCATGGATGGGAACGATCGCTTTATCCTGTTTCTGGTCCAGTACATCTAAATATACCCTTTCGCGATCCCCTCGCACCGATTCCGGATGCAGATATAGAACTACAACTTGAGCCAGAAGAATTTTTCTCTGGAATTAGTACGTATGTGGAAACCGCGCCTCTGTTATCTGCGCTTCTCCCACAAGAATGGTTACAATCTCAACGAGGGATAATAATTGCCGGCGTTGCTCAAGTGCAGCAGCCGAAAGAATATTGTAGTGCGATCGCGCAACTTTCCCAAATCTTAAAATTCCCGGTTCTCGCAGAGGGACTTTCACCTGTAAGAAATTATGCCGACCTCAACCCCTATTTAATATCTACCTATGACCTAATTTTGCGTTTGCAGCAGCTTTCGCAGCAGCTAGCACCAGAAATAGTCATTCAAATCGGGGAAATTCCTACCAGTAAACAACTGCGTACCTGGATAAATACCACACAACCCAAACGCTGGATAATTGACCCAAGTGACCAAAACCTTGACCCTCTCCACGGAAAGACAATTCACCTACGAGTATCGATTGAACAGTTAGTGCAGGGAGTAGAGAACAGGGAGACAAGGGGACAAGGGGAACAAAAAAGAATTTTTCCTCCCCTCCAAGGAGTCTCCCCCTCTCCCCATCCCCCCCTCCCCCCCTCTCCCCATCCCCCCCTCCCCCCCTCCTCCTCTCCCTATCTTCAAATGTGGTGTGATGCAGAAGCGCAAGTTAGGTCAAATGTTGACCAAACTATGGCGACAATGAATGAGTTGTGTGAAAGCAAAGCTGCTTGGTTGCTTTCACAGACCCTAGCACCGGGAACGCCGCTATTTATCGCTAACAGTATGCCGGTGCGTGATGTAGAATTTTTCTGGAAGCCGAATAATTTAGGAGTGCGATCGCATTTTAACCGAGGTGCGAATGGTATAGATGGTACATTATCCACTGCTTTAGGAATCGCCCATCGCCATCAAAGCAGTGTGATGTTAACTGGAGATTTATCTTTATTGCATGATACCAATGGCTTTTTAATTAGAAATAAGTTTGTTGGACATCTCACCATCGTCTTAATTAATAACAATGGTGGTGGGATTTTTGAAATGTTACCCATCGCTCAATTTGACCCACCATTTGAGGAATTTTTCGCCACTCCGCAAGATATTGATTTTGCCCAACTGTGCGCTACTTATGGCGTAGAGCATGAATTGATTACTTCTTGGGATAAGTTGCAACGAAAATTAAACCCGCTACCAAGTAAGGGAATTCGGGTTTTAGAATTGCGAACAAATCGGAAAACAGACGCGAAGTGGCGTCAGGATAATTTACCTAAGTTTGCGGAGTAAGTAGTAAGCGCTCTTCGCGCTTATTACGAGAAAAATTTCTCGACGCAGCGGACGAAAATTTCTACACCCATTGGTAAGGCTGTTTCGTCAAAATCAAAGCGGGGATGATGATGCGGATATGCTAAGTCTTTTGCGGGGTTAGCAGAACCGAGGAAGAAATAACAACCGGGAACGGCTTGTAAGAAATATGACATATCTTCGCCACCCATTGTTTGACATTCTGGCACAACTCCCATCGGAGTTTCTATCACCTGTTCGGCTTGCGATCGCACTAATTCCGCCATATCAGCATTGTTGATTGTTGGCGGATAAAGTCCCCAATATTCTAAGTCATAACTCGCACCATGACTTTGACAAACCCCGGCGATAATCTGCTCAATTCGCTTTTTGAAAAAGCCTTTTAAATCAGGTTTAAAGTAACGTATTGTACCACTCATCCTTGCCGTATCGGGAATAATATTCAGCTTGGTTCCCGCGTGAAGTTCTCCGACTGTCACCACCGCCGAATCTATTGGATCGACGTTGCGTGAGACAATGGTTTGTAAAGCGTTAACAATTTGAGCCGCAACTACGATAGAATCAATCGTTTGATGAGGCATTGCCCCGTGTCCACCTTTGCCCAAAATTGTGCATTTAAAGCATTCTACAGCTGCCATTAACGCCCCAGCGCGGACACCGACAGTTCCCAAAGGCAAATTATTCCACAAATGCAAACCGATAATTGCATCGACATCAGGGTTTTTTAGTACCCCAGCTTCAATCATCGGCTTTGCACCTCCGGGTCCTTCTTCCGCTGGTTGAAAGATAATTTTTACAGTGCCGCCGAAGTTTTGACGATGTTGTTGAAGATAATAAGCTGTACCTAAAGCGATCGCTGTATGTCCATCATGACCGCAAGCGTGCATTACGCCATCATGTTGCGATTTATATGGCACTTCGTTAAGTTCTTGAATTGGCAAAGCGTCCATATCTGCCCGAATTGCCAAGACTTTTCCAGTATCTATTTTACCACCCTTTATTGTTGCCACAATTCCAGTTTGGGCAATACCAGTTTGATGCTCAATTCCCCATTCTTGCAACTTCTGTGAAACAAACTCAGATGTGAGTTTCTCTTGAAAACCTAACTCTGGTTGTTGATGCAGCCGTCGTCGCCACTCTACAAGTTGAGGTTGTAGCGATCGGATATCGAGGCGGACGCGAGATAAACTTACACTCTGAGCGTTGGGGAATGTGGAAATCATTGTTAAGACTAATTAGTTTAACACGGCTAACTGATGTTATTTTCCTAGTTTAGTCTGAAGTTACCCAGTGCAAAAAAACTTCAACGAACCTTATTTTTATTTGTGATACCAATTATGTATGAAGATGATCTTTCTTAAGTAGGGCAAGCTACTCACGACAGCGAAGCGCAGCACTCACTGCCCACCCTACTATTGAAGAACCTTTGTTTTTTGATTAAGCGCACCTTTATCAAGAATTGACATCAGCATTTTTTAGCATTTCTATTCCAAAAGTGCATAAGTTTACTTCGCTTACATCCATAAAAAGGTAAGTGTTTCAAGTTAAACCTATGTAGTATGTTAAGTACAAGCTCATTTGTGTGACTCCAACTGATTTGAACAGCTTGAGGTAAAAAAAACTCAACAGTCTAAATTAAATATGGAACACATAAATTTTATTGTAGATTCTGTCTTCATCCAAAAGTATGAAAAAAATTCTAATTTTATCAGCCAATCCTACAAACACAGATTGGCTACGTTTAGATGAAGAAATTCGGGAAATAAAAACAGCGTTGAAACGTTCCAAATATCGAGATAATTTTGAAGTTATTACTGAGGGGGCTGTTCGGATTGATGATTTGCGTCGTGCTTTATTAGATTCTGAACCACAGATTGTGCATTTCTCTGGGCACGGAACAGGAAACAATAACATAGTTTTGGAAAATAACTCCGGAGAATTACAACAACAACGCGAAGCTTACCGTTTAAATTCGCCCTCAGGAGGTATAGCTTTAGAGGATAACTCTGGGCAAATACAATTGGTAAGTACAAAATCACTAACAAACTTATTTAAGAATTTTCAAAACACAATTGAATGTGTGCTACTCAACGCTTGCTATTCAGAAGTCCAGGCTGAAGAAATTCATAAGCATATTTATTACGTTATTGGCATGGAACGTTCTATACGAGATGATGCAGCAATTAAATTTTCCCAAGGGTTTTATGATGTGATTGGTGCTGGGAGAAACTATGAGGATGCTTTTCAACTAGGCTGTAATAATATTCAGCTAAATGGCATTCCGCAGTCTTTAATTCCCACCATAAAAATTAATAAAGATATAGGTCTTATACTTTCTAATAATAAAAATTCCAAAGATAAGGAAGAAAAATCTAATATGGCTGATAAACGTACTATTAACATAGGAAGCGGTAACTACAACGAGCGCATTGAAGGCAATTATATACAAGGTAATTATTATGCTAGTAGTGAAAAGCAAAGCCTTACTGAAGTTGCCGCTGAAATTCAAAAACTACTTGAACAACTAGACAAGTCTTACCCTACTGATACCACCTTGGGTAAAATGCAAATAGCTGCCGAAACTATTAAGAGTATTGAAAATAATCCCTCTTTAGAAGAGAAAATAGTTAGTGCATCGAAAGTATTTGGTGTGCATGCTTTGGGGCAATTGCTCAATCATCCAGCAAGTAGTTTTCTCATTGCTGCTTTGGAAGATTGGCAGAAAACTAAGAGTAATTGAGCTTTAATACATTCTATTTTTTTCTAAAATTTCCTCGTCTGCTTTTCTTGTTCTTTAATAACTTTATGCAGGTTATATTATGACAACAAATCAAGAGCCTTATAACCGCAGTATTAATATAGGAAACGGCAATTATAATGAGTCAATTCAGGGTGATTATATCCAAGGTGACTTGATTTCTGGAAGCGTCATTTATATAAATAAAAGTCTTTTTCAGATATCTGATTTATTAGGTCGTCGGATATCTGATGTAGCAAAACCTGCTACTCAGGAGGAGTATAAACAACGTAAGGTTTTGCTCAATAAAGTTAAAAACTATTGGATTGAAGGTGTCTTAGAAAAGTCATTGCATAGCAGAGTGATGATTTCACTGGGTCTAGAAGAGCGATTAGACGCAGTAGAACATCTTGGTATTGAGGAGTTGCCTGATAAATCTGGACAAGCACTACCCACGGAAGTTGGGGTAACAGATGTCTTCACTCAGATGGGAGAAGGACGAACTCTTCTGATATTAGGACAGCCAGGAGCGGGTAAAACCACAACTCTCCTGACGCTGACAAAGCATTTGATTACTCGTACTCAAGAGGACTTAAGCCGACCGATTCCAGTCGTATTTAATTTATCCTCTTGGGCAAGTAAGCAGCAAAATATTGCTGATTGGCTTGTTCAAGAATTGAATAGGCAATATAAAGTTTCCAAATCCCTAGCTAAACTTTGGATTAAAGAACAACAACTGCTACTGATGCTGGATGGTCTGGATGAGGTGAAGTCTGAGTATCAAGAAGCCTGTGTTCAAGCCTTAAATGAATTCATGCAAAAGCATGGGCAAACCGAGATAATCGTGTGTAGCCGCATCCAAGATTATAATGCTCTCTCTACTCGTCTGCAACTACAAGGTGCTATCTGTGTCCAATCATTGACCGATGAGCAGATTAACCAATATATAAACAGTGCTGGCAATCAATTACAAGCCTTGAGAACATTACTTGAAAGAGATACTGCACTGCAAGAGTTAGCCAAATCTCCCCTGACTCTCAGCGTCATGACCCTGGCATATGAGGGCAAATTAGTTGAAGACTTACCCCAAACAAACTCAATAGAAGAACACCGTCGGCATCTGTTTAATACTTATATTGAAACGATGTTTAGCCGCAAGCAAGCTAAACAGAAATACCCGAAAGAACAAGCAATGCGCTGGCTAATTTGGCTAGCAAAGCGAATGTCTCAAACCTCTCAGACGATGTTTTTAATTGAAGGATTGCAGCCTACTTGGTTCCAGACTAAGACTCAAAAAATACTTTATAGGATTGGAACTTTTTTGATTGGAGGGCTACTTGGGGGACTGATTGGTGCCTTAATCGGATTTATAGATCAAAGTAAGTTTGTTCAACTTACTTTGCAAATTGGTCTACCTATTGGTGGACTGAGTTTATTATTGCAGATGACAGAAATCAAAACAGTTGAAACCCTGAAATTGTGGTCTTGGCAAGAAGCAAAGAAGCTTCTGAGCAATGGGCTAGTTGTTACACTGCCTCTGGGGCTGATTGTGGGGCTGCTTAATGGAAAGAATTTAGGATTGAAGCTGTTTTTGGGGGTGATTTATTGGCTAATTGCTGAACTGGTTTTGGGGCTGCTTGGTGGACTGAGAGGTCCAGAAATAGAGAGAAAAACAAGTCCCAATCAGGGCATTTCAAACTCAGGCAGGAATGCTCTGATTATTGGAGCAATTGGCGGATTAATCGGCGGATTAATCGGACAATTAAGCGGTAAACCTTGGGTACTTTTGGGGCTAATTTTTGGGCTAATTTTTGGGCTAATTTTTGGGGGTGGTAAAGCCTGCATCCAACACTTTACTTTACGCTTTATTCTTTACAGTAAAGGTTATATCCCCAGGAACTATGCCCACTTTCTTGACTATGGCACTGAACGCATCTTTTTGCAAAAGGTTGGGGGTGGCTACATTTTTGTTCATCGAATGCTGCTCCAACATTTTGCTGAGATGGCGTCAGTACCTGTTCAATCAACGACCGTACCAAATCTTCAGTTTATTGACAGGAATCATACACCAGTTGAACCTGATTTAAGTAATGTTGGCAATAGCGCTGCTCAACCTCAAACTCCAGTTCAAAATCATCTTGTATGTACCAATTGTGGTAACAATAATCCGCCTAATTACAAATTCTGTTCCAAGTGTGGAACACAATTGATTAAACCATCTATCTAAGAGTATCGGACTGACAATTAACCTAACCAAATTAAACATAAAACGATTCTAGGGTGCGTTACGAGCAGATAGTTAAACTTCTAAATAGTTAAAGTTTCCAAATCTAAATTTGATATTACTTGTGCCATTTTTTCAAAGTCAGATAAATTATCTAAGTAAGGTACGCAACCTAAAACAGGCGTGTTAGTTAATGATTGAATTAATTCAGGTGGTGTCCAGTCGGCGATTTGCGCTTCTGTTCGCGGTTCTAGGCAGTTGAGGACAATACCAACTAGATGCACGCGGGATTGTTTAGCTAATGCTACATTCGCTACAGCTTGCGCGATCGCTCCCAATTTCACAGGTACGACCAACACCGTTGGCAAACGCCATTCTCCTGCTAAATCTGCTACCGTCAGCTCATCAGTGATAGGTGAACCTAACCCGCCCAAAGCTTCTATTAAGATAATATCGTGACGCGATCGCACTTTTTCCAAAGTTTGCCACACCAGCTTTAAATCCACTTCTCGATTTTCGCGTGCTGCCGCGATCGGTGGTGCCAAAGGTGCTTGAAAATACAAAGGTGTAATTTCTGACGCAGATTGATCTAAAGAAAACAGCTTTTGATAAAGTTCGCGATCGCCTTCACCCGATTGAATCGGTTTCATAATTCCCAAGCGACGTTGCGGGTAATATGTTTGCCAATATACTGCTAACGCTGTTGTGAAAACAGTTTTACCAGCTTCCGTATCCGTTCCCGTAATTAGTAATGTATTCATTTACAGTTATGAGTTATTAGCACTTAATTTACCGTGTTTAGTTTTGATAAAATCATCCCGTATCAAAACTAGACAAGATTGCAGAAATAGTTTTTTCACGCAGAGACGCTCCAGACACAGAGTAAAAGTCTAAAATTAGGGCTAGTGAAATGGTATATATTAATCCTAAATAAGAGCGTGAAATTTATCCTCTCTTCCTTTGCACCCTTCTCAATCACGTAGACCAAGGCGAATGCGGTTCGTTATTCAAAACCCTTTTACACCAATCATATAGGACTACTATAAACTTAATCAATTTAGTAGAAAATGCACCTTTTAATTTATTGAGAATTTGTCTGATTGGGAACTGGTGTTTGCTCAACAGGCGGATTGTTATTTTCTTCTTGAGGGGATGTAGACGGAAACTCCGGTGGCTGTATAGGTGGAAGTGTGGGCGAATTGTTCACAGGTGGTGCTGGAAATGTTGGCGCGAGTGTTGGCTCTGGTGTGGGCGTCGGCGTAAATGGCTCTAGTGTGGGCGTAAATGTCGGCTCTGGTGTGGACTCTGGTGTAGGTGCCGATTCTAAATTTTCTAGCCCAACATTAAGGACATAATTGCTTTGCGGAACTTCTTGTGCTGAAGTTAACTGAATAATATATCTGCCACTTACAGGCAATACTCCTTGATAGGATGTAACTTGCTGGGCAGAATTATCTATTATTTCTCGATTGGGAGCTAAAACTGTTAGCAAAACATTATTACTTTCTGGGGAAAGCGATGCAATTAACTTTGAACCTTTCCTGCCAAAAAAGCTGTATTGAACTGTTTCATTTGCTTTGATAGTACCGTCAAGATTAAGTTCATTTGGTGTAACAAAAGTTAGGCGTTTATTGGTGACAATAGGTTCAATATTGGTGGGTGTAGCTGTGGGTGTAGGTGTTGGTGTAGCAGCACCTGTAATAACTGGCGAAGGAAAAGTTTGTGGTGGGGCTTCTGGTGCTAATGTTTTTGGTTGACTGCGGATAGAACTTACCACTGCCCAAGAACCGAATCCTGCTAATATAATTACAGCAGCGCCAATTGCACCCAACGCCAACGGATTATCCAAAATGGAATTGCTGGGCGGAGGATCGGGAATTACCGGATCTGGTCTTTTGGGGGCAACAGGTGGAACTGGATCTGGGCGACGACCAACGGCTACTGTTTCCATATTGGACAAAGCCGGATTTATCTGATTTGGTTGTGCCAGCACTTGTAATGCTTGCGTGAGAGCGGCAACACTAGCAAAGCGATCGCTTGGTGAATGACTCAACATCCGATTTAATATTTGGGCAAATCGCGGATCGACTTTTACCAACTTTTGCCAATTCCAAGTTAATTGATTTTCATCAAATAGTTCTTGCGGTTCTTTAGCTGTCAGCAAAACCAACACTGTGACTGCTAGTGCATATAAATCACTACTGGGGTAAGCCCTTCCTGTTTGCATTTGCTCGGCAGGAGCGTAGCCTAATTTTCCCACCGTAGTAAGCGGCGTTGACGCATTTAGGGATTGTAATTTAGTTGCCAGTTCTTTCACCACCCCAAAGTCAATTAAAACAGGTAGGTGATCGCTTTCTCGCAAAATAATATTTTCTGGTGAAATATCTCGGTGAATAATTCCGCGATTGTGAAGATGCTCTAACACTGGTAATAAAGAGCGCATCAATTGCAAAACTTCCGTTTCTGTGAAACTTTGACCAACAGCCTTGCGCTCATCCAGCAAAGCGCGGTAAGTCTTGCCTGCAACGTAATCTTGCACCAAAAACAAGCGCTGATCTTGTTCAAATCTTTCTCGAAATTGTGGCACTTGCGGATGCTGGATTTGGTATAAAATTGCCGCCTCCCGTGCAAAAAGTTCTTGTGCTTTCTCCCAAGCGCCAGTTCCCGTAGCGGTGGGAATTAATTCCTTAATCGCACAAAGTTCATTAAACCGCCTTTGGTCTTCTGCCAAATAAGTTCTGCCAAATCCCCCCTGACCGAGAATTTGAATTATGCGATAACGGTTTTGTAGGACAGTACCAACAGTAATGGGTGGTTGCATCATCGATTAATTAGGTATTGGGCATTGGGCATTGGGCATTGGGCATCGGGCATTGGGCATGGCGAATGGGTAATGGGGAATAATTCTTTTCCAGTTCCTAGTCCCTAGTCCCTAGTCCCCAGTCCCTAGTCCTTCTACCTTTATTTGTCACCTTCTACGGTAGCGTTTTGTCCAAACTTGTGCTGGCTTTTTCTTGTCAAATTTCCTCACTCTTTCGCTAGATATCAGCTACGTCAAGAGTTATAACTTAAAGTGTCGTGAGATGTGTAATTAGATTTAAAAGCTTAAATTAAATCTGCCATTTTATAAATTTGCCGTTAGGATCATAGAATATTCAATTGCCCCATTAGTTTTTATTCACAGGTGTTTCTACTTAACGAGTGCCTACGTGCATATCACTTAATCCGTGAATCGTTGACGCTCAGTTATCAATAAGGTGGGTAGAGGAAAATGCTCTACCGAACCAACCTCGAAGGAGTTGGTTTTTTTTTACCTTAAGCAAAAACATCTAAATAATCCATCTAGTAGAAAAAGTTAATGTCCGTTAAGCTGTCTATG
This sequence comes from Spirirestis rafaelensis WJT71-NPBG6, assembly GCA_019359015.1. Lineage (GTDB taxonomy): Bacteria > Cyanobacteriota > Cyanobacteriia > Cyanobacteriales > Nostocaceae > Hassallia > Hassallia rafaelensis. The sequence goes on along the minus strand of JAHHID010000002.1, from coordinate 161,477 downwards.
GTTGATTTGCCTGTTATGTCAAGAAAATGACAAAGCGAACGTTTTATGGAGGAATATTGAGAGTTTTTATGAAAGCTTCAAAAAAACTTACAAATGTTTTTTCTGACTATCTCGGTTAAATCTGCTAAATACCTGATGATAAGATTGCCATGAATGCACATAGAGGATCTGCTGTGCTCAGTTCTGCAAGTTTAAAAGTGCAGCCAGCTCGAACAGGACTGACTGAAAATCATCGCCTGCGGCTGTTCTCTGGTTCTGCCAACATACCGCTGTCTCAAGAAGTTGCTCGTTATTTGGGCATGGACTTGGGACCAATGATTCGCAAAAGATTTGCGGATGGAGAACTTTACGTTCAAATTCAAGAATCGATTCGGGGTTGTGATGTTTATTTAATCCAGCCATCGTGTCAACCGGTCAACGACCACTTAATGGAATTGCTGATTATGATTGATGCCTGTCGTCGTGCCTCCGCGCGGCAGGTAACGGCAGTAATTCCTTATTATGGTTATGCCCGCGCCGATCGCAAAACCGCAGGACGAGAGTCAATCACCGCCAAGCTGGTTGCTAACCTAATTACCCAAGCCGGTGCAAACCGGGTTTTGGCAATGGATTTGCACTCCGCTCAAATTCAGGGTTATTTCGATATACCCTTTGACCATGTTTACGGTTCGCCAGTACTGCTAGATTATCTGGCAAGTAAGAATCTGCCCGATTTGGTGGTGGTTTCGCCCGATGTCGGGGGTGTAGCGCGGGCTAGGGCATTTGCCAAAAAGCTGGATGATGCCCCCTTAGCAATTATTGACAAACGCCGTCAAGCTCACAATGTCGCTGAAGTGATGAATGTCATCGGCGATGTTAAGGGCAAAACGGCAGTGTTGGTAGACGACATGATCGACACTGGCGGCACAATTGCGGCAGGGGCACAGTTATTGCGTGAAGAAGGGGCGCGTCAGATTTATGCCTGTGCAACTCATGCGGTGTTCTCTCCACCTGCAATTGAGCGCTTATCGACTGGTGTGTTTGAGGAAGTGATTGTCACAAATACGATTCCCATTCCGAATAGCGATCGCTTTGAACAACTCGTCGTCCTTTCAGTGGCTAATATCCTCGGAGAAACCATCTGGAGAATTCACGAAGATACTTCTGTAAGTAGTATGTTTCGTTAGCAAACACTCCTACTGTCATCCGCGTTACAGTATGACGCAAAACAATATAAAAGGTAAAAGTAAAAATCTATTATCCTTTACCTTTTACCTTTCCCCTTTTCTCTTTCCCCTTTCCCTTAGCAAGCGGGTTGGCAACATAGCCAAGCATCAACTCGTCACGAGATAAGTTAATCACAATTGATGTTAACCAAAGTCCCGCCTTTTCATTATAAAAATGGTTAAAATAATGCATAAGCTGCTAAGTAGTATTACTATAGTAGCAATACAATATTTTCCGCTGCACGTTAACGCACAACCTGCAATACCAGCCGATTCGATTCAGCAGGTAGTTGCAGCAAAGTTAATGACCAACTTTAGTGATGGTAACTTTTATACAGAAAGGTTAATCAGCCGTGCCGAATTAGCTTCAATTATGGTGAAAGCCTTTCGACTGGATAAAAGACAGGCTATTAGCAAAGAAAATCTAACAGTTACCGATGTAGCGCCGTCAAATCCAGCATTTAATGATATTCAAATAGTCTTAAAAACTGACATTATGAAAGGTTATCGGGGAAATATGTTTTTCCCCAACCAAAAAGTGACAAGGGCAGAAGCTTTAGCGATTTTTGCTCAAGCTTATGGAGTATTTCAGTTTCCCGACGACACTGTAAATGAAATTCTTGCTTCTCATCCAGACGCGCAGACAATTCCTGATTGGGCAAAAAAGGCGATCGCCACAGTAATTAGTGAAGGATTCGTCAACACAGACGCACAAGGTAACATAGCCCCATTAAAACCGATGACACGCGGGGATATGGCTTACGTATTGAGTCAATATTTACAAAGACAACAGCCACAACCCGAAACACCAGAAGCTCCAGCAGCGCCGAATAGATGAGGGGGAGGGGGGGACAAGGGGACAAGGAGACAAGGGGACAAGGGGACAATGAGAATAATTCTTTCCCCTAATCCCCCCCTCTCCCCATCCCCCTGTCCCCCTTCTCACCTTTTCTCTCATCTGGCAACACGAGCGTGGGAAAATCATAATACGATCAATGAGAGGAAAACCCTATTAGTATGCACCTGAGTGAAATTACCCATCCCAACCAGTTACACGGCTTATCGATTAGGCAGTTGCAGCAAATTGCCCGTCAAATTCGGGATAAGCATCTGCAAACCGTAGCCGCAACTGGGGGACATTTGGGACCGGGGTTGGGTGTTGTAGAGTTAACCCTAGGGCTTTATCAGACACTAGATTTAGATTGTGATAAAGTCATTTGGGATGTCGGACACCAAGCTTATCCCCATAAATTAATTACAGGGCGTTACGATAATTTCCACACCTTACGGCAAAAAGATGGAATTGCCGGTTATCTCAAGCGCAGTGAAAGTAAGTTTGACCACTTTGGTGCGGGACATGCTTCAACCAGTATCTCAGCCGCATTGGGTATGGCTTTAGCGCGAGATATGAAAGGCGAAAAATTTAAAGTTGTCGCCATTATCGGTGATGGTGCGCTAACTGGCGGTATGGCGTTAGAATGCATCAACCATGCTGGACACTTGCCCAAAACTAACTTATTAGTTGTCCTCAACGACAACGAAATGTCAATTTCTCCTAACGTTGGGGCGATTCCGCGCTACCTCAACAAAATGCGTCTCAGTCCCCCAGTACAATTTATCAAAGATAACTTAGAGGAACAAGTCAAGCAAATTCCCTTTGTTGGGGAATCTCTTTCACCGGAATTAGAACGCATCAAAGAAGGAATGAAGCGGTTAGCTGTTCCGAAAGTTGGCGCAGTCTTTGAAGAACTTGGCTTTACCTACATGGGACCTGTGGATGGGCATAATTTAGAAGAATTAATCGCCACCTTTGAACAGGCACATAAGATGACCGGACCAGTCTTGGTGCATGTGGGGACAATTAAAGGCAAAGGTTATGAAATTGCCGAACTAGATAAAGTAGGCTACCATGCCCAAAACCCGTTTAATGTGGTGACAGGCAAAGCCATTCCTTCTAGCAAACCCAAACCCCCTGCTTACGCTAAAGTCTTTGCCCACACCTTGGTAAAACTCGCCGAACAAAACCCGAAAATTGTCGGTATCACTGCGGCGATGGCTACGGGGACAGGCTTAGACAAGCTTCAGGCAAAGTTGCCCGATCAATATATAGATGTGGGTATTGCCGAACAACACGCCGTCACCTTGGCTGCGGGACTCGCATCTGAAGGAATGCGTCCTGTTGCCGCTATTTATTCTACCTTTTTGCAACGCGCCTTCGACCAGATAATTCACGATGTCTGCATCCAAAATCTGCCAGTGTTCTTCTGTATGGATCGGGCAGGAATTGTCGGTGCTGATGGTCCGACGCACCAAGGTATGTATGATATCGCCTATCTGCGTTGTATTCCTAATATCGTGGTGATGGCACCCAAAGATGAAGCGGAATTGCAACGCATGGTAGTAACCGGCATTAACCATACCTCTGGACCGATCGCTATGCGTACTCCTCGCGGTAATGGTTATGGTGTTCCCTTGATGGAAGAAGGCTGGGAACCTGTGGAAATCGGCAAAGGCGAAATTCTCCGCAATGGCGATGATGTGTTGCTGTTGGGTTACGGCACAATGGTTTACCCAGCGATGCAAGTTGCCGAAATTCTCAACGAACACGGAATACAAGCCACTGTGATAAATGCCCGTTTTGTCAAGCCTCTGGATACAGAATTAATTTTACCTTTGGCGAAAAAAATCGGGCGCGTTGTTACTTTAGAAGAAGGCTGTTTGATGGGTGGCTTCGGTTCAGCAGTAGCGGAAGCGCTGTTAGATGCTGATGTTGTGGTTCCCGTGAAGCGAATTGGTGTACCAGATGTTTTGGTAGATCATGCCGAACCGAATGAATCTAAGGCAGAATTAGGTTTAACTAGTCCGCAAATGGCGGAAACGGTGATGAAAGCTTTCTTTAGTAGTAAGCAACCCTCAACTGTTAGCTAGTTGATTATTTGATTTAGCTTACGTGCGTAGAGACGTTTCCAGCAAACGTCTCTACATGTCTTTGCCTGAGGTCATACTAACTTTATTTGTTAATCATGAATTCTTCCACAAATCAAGTTTATCCGGTTATTTGGCACAACGACTCGGTTTCACTCATTGACCAAACTCGCTTACCTAATGAGTATGCTGTTGTCGAAATTCACCGCAGCGAAGATATGGCGCAGGCAATTAAAACTATGATTGTTCGAGGTGCGCCGGCGATTGGTGTAGCAGCAGCGTATGGAATGTATCTTGGTGCGAGGGAAATTGAGACAGATAACCGCGATGAGTTTTTCAACTCTTTGGAAAAAGTGGCCCAAATGTTGGCTTCTACTCGTCCGACTGCGGTAAATCTATTTTGGGCAATTTCCCGCATGAAGAAAACCGCTTATGAAACTTTGGGAAGTGTAGAAGATATCAAAAAAATCCTTCTGAAAACTGCCCAAATTATCAATGCGGAAGATTTGCAAACTTGTCAGGCGATCGGCGACAATGGCTTAAAAGTGTTGCCTTCTACCCCAGAACAGTTAACAATTCACACTCATTGCAACGCTGGAGCTTTAGCCACTGCTGGTTATGGTACAGCATTGGGTGTAGTGCGTTCTGCATGGCGTGAAGGACGTTTGGCGCGTGTTTTTGCGGACGAAACCCGTCCCAGATTACAAGGCGCGAAACTCACCGCTTGGGAATGTGTCGAAGAAGGCATTCCCGTGACGGTAATTACTGATAATATGGCGGCTCATTGCATGAAGCAGGGCTTGATTCACGCTGTAGTTGTGGGTGCTGACAGAATTGCCGCTAATGGTGATGCAGCTAACAAAATAGGTACGTATAGTTTGGCACTTGTAGCAAAGGCACATAATATTCCTTTCTTCGTCGCGGCGCCACTTTCGACTGTTGATTTTGAATTACCTGATGGTAGCCAAATTCCGATTGAGGAACGCGATCCAAGTGAAATATATCAAGTTGGTGAAACCATGCTTACACCAACTGGGGCAGAATTTTATAACCCAGCTTTTGATGTGACTCCAGCAGAATTAATTACAGCCATAATTACAGAACATGGCGCTTTTGCTCCTGGGGAGTTACAAAAGTTTTCAGTGAAGCAAATGGTTTAAAGAGTTTAAACCATTTGTATGTGAGGTTGCACATAACGCCCTCAGGCTGGAAGCCTGGGGCTACACAAACGAAGCCCACCTGCGTGGGCTATTACAGCTTTGCATTAATTTATAGCGTTTTTAAACGCAGAGGTGAATCAGTCGGCGGAGTCGGTTTCCGTCCCGTCGAACTGATGAACCCGTTCGCGCAGCGTCTCGAAGAGAAGGGGACGCAAAGGTAAGCGCAGAGAGTCGCGGAGTCTTTGTTAAATATTTCGCGATCGCACTTATGCAATGCGTGTACTAAGAGAGGTTTCAGCGTGAGAAACTGTTCGCTATGGGTTGATTGTGTAAGCAATTTGCTGGTATTCTTCCGATTTTTATCCCACAGTGCATAAGTTCATGTAGTTTACACCTATCAGAATATAGAAGGGAAGCTCATTTATGCTTAACTTTGCGTTCATCAACAAACAAGGATCATGAGTCAGTCAAATGTCATTCGCATCCTGCTTGCTGACGATCATCCGATTCTAGGACAAGCTTTAACAATGTTGCTCCAGTGTGAGCCAGACATGACTGTAGTCGGACATGCCTGCGACGGTATAGAAGCGTTAGAACTTTTTCGCCAACATCAGCCGGATGTGACGTTGATGGATTTGCAAATGCCTAATATGGAAGGTGCTGATACGATCGCTGCTATATGTAGTGAGTTTAAGCACGCCCGGATCGTTGTGTTAACTGGCTTTGATGGTGATGAAGATATCTATCGAGGACTGCGAGCTGGTGCAAAGGGCTATCTTCTCAAGGGGGCTGAACCGAACGAACTTTTGGATGCGATTCGTACTGTTTATAAAGGTAAAAGGTACATTCCCCCCAGTATAGCAGCCAAACTAGCCGAACGGATGGGTAGTGAAGAATTGAGCGATCGCGAGTTGGAGGTGCTGCGTTTGATAGCCAAGGGCAAGAATAACCAGCAGATTAGCGCTGCTCTAAATATTGTTGAGAGTACCGTTAGGTTCCATGCTAATAATATTTTCGGGAAGTTGAATGTTAGCGATCGGACTCAAGCCCTAGTCACCGCGCTGAATCGGGGGATTGTCAGGCTGTAGTTAGCATCTTATCGACCTCACATTTTGATAGGTTTAAAACCCAACATTTAGCTAGTGACAATGTTGGGCTTATTTTCTAGGCTTAGTATATTCACTTGGTTTTGCTTTGTACATCTGTGAGGGGTGCGATCAAAATACTGATAAAGCTTTTAACTACATTAAAATTTTTCAAGGAGTAAAAGATGTCTGTAGGTCTAGAAGTTGGAGTAGATACACTTGGAATTGCTCAAGCGATCGCATCTAGTGTTAACGCTTCCCAAAACCGTGAAGGATTCGTAAAAGGTCTAATGGAAGAAGCTTATTTTAAAGCTGGTCAAAACTACAATGTGATGGTTTTTAATTTGAGCCAAAATTATGATGAACATTTCAATGGCGTTAAATTATTTGCTAAAGCTGATTATAACGGTGTCATTTATGGTATATGGGCTTTTGAAAATGGTGAATTTACCAATCAAGGTGATGGCGGATGGATTAACTGGGCTTTTAAAGGCAAGTTTGACAGAGATGGTAGTCATGTGAAATTTCACTAATTTATAGGCAGTAGTTAAAAGATTCATGCCTTTGTGGAGTCCATTCTGCGATCGCACTATTCATATTGAGATAAATAGGCGATCGCAATTCATTTAATACCAAATTGGGAATCAAACTAGCTGAATGATCGCGAGTTGGAGGTGCTGCGTTTGATTGCAAAGGGCAAGAATAACCAGCAGATTAGCGCTGCTCTAAATATTGTTGAGAGTACCGTCAGGTTCCATGCTAATAATATTTTCGGCAAATTGAACGTGAGCGATCGGACTCAAGCCCTTGTCACCGCGCTGAATCGAGGGATAGTGAGGTTGTAGTCGTATCTTCTCGACCTCACATTTTGATAGGTTTAAAACTCAACATTAAGCTAGTGACAAAGTTGAGCTTATTTTCTTTGCTCAGAATATTCACTTAGTTTTGATTTGTACATCTGTGAGGAGTGCGATGAAAATACTTAAAAAGCTTTGAGCGGTTTCTATCTAATTCAAAACGCATTCATACCACTATTTTTAGTATTGAAAGAAGTAAAAGTCATGACAACTTACAAAATTATCATCGTAGGTTCAAGAGGCGCTGGAAAGACATTACTTTTAGCAAGTATGCATCATCAGCTTTTCCAACCAGGAAAGTACCAAATATTCTTAGAATGTGATGACAAAAATACAGTCACGCATTCTGATGGCAGACAAATGACTCCTCGTCAGCTACTTGTTGAGAGATATGCTAAACTTGCAGACCCCTCAAAAGATTTTGAGCCAGGGACAGTAGACATAGAAGAATGGCACTTTAGGTGCAAAGTCCAAATAGGTTTCAAAGAATTTACAGCTTGTGATTTTTTGTACTTGGATTATGCAGGTGGTGACATAAATAAAAGCAACAATCCAAAACTTACGCAGTATCTGGACGAAGCCGATATCCTTTTACCTCTTCTGAATGGTGAAACTATTTTATCTTTGATGCGTGGAGAACAAGATGGTTATAAGAATCTCCTTGAAGATTTGGGTAATATGCTACCAAAGATGAGGACAAAGGTAAATCCAGTTCATTTTGTTATTAGTAAATGGGATATCCTCGAAGGAGAGTTCTCCTTACAAGAGGTAAAAGACCGTTTACTAGAGGAAGAAACCTTCAGTAATTTTGTTAAAAATAGACTCCGTAGCAACTCCTCAGTTAGACTCATTCCAGTCAGTGCAGTGGGAATGGAATTTGCTGAACTACAAGATGGAAAGATGATAAAGATTCCAAAAGGACGTCTCAAACCTTACCAAGTAGAAATGCCACTAGCCTGTGTTTTACCTGATAGAGTGAAGAGTGAACTACAGCAAATTATTGATAGAAAAAAGAACATTAACAATAAACCAATAGATACTTCAACCGAAGTAGGGTTTTGGAATTCGTTATTAGAAACTGTAGGAAATGCAACTGAGTGGTTTAGGCAAGAGATAGTGCCAGAGCTACCACCAGAAATTCGAGGTTTATCGAATGACATCTTAAAAAAGTGTGTTGAAGCAGCAAAAGCTGGAGCGCAGCAGACAAGAGAACAGCAGGAAGCAAGAATTATAAAGCAGAAAGATGACATGGAAAAATCTCTTCAAGCCGTTAAGGATGAAGAGACAGCCCTTGCTCATGCTATTGATGTCTTTTTAGCAATGCAGACTCAGCTTGATCGTGATTTTCCCGCGTCACAATTCAATTAATTATTGATGTAAAAAATCTGCTAACTCAAGTTATGTCTGACTAGAATCGCTTATGAATGGCAACACAAATAAAATTGAAGCTGCACCATTTTTAGTGAGTAGTAGCCAACAACAAGATTATACGAAGATTGTAGCTCCCGACTTTATCTGTAGAACTAATAGTTCGACGTTACTAAAAAGTGCAGTATCGCGATTTAATCAGCCAACACAACCAAACCAAGCAATATACATAGAAACTTTTGACTCCCAAGGAGAAAGAATTTTTTTGGTATTTCGTACTACTTGGGCATCGAAAAAGTATATTGATGAGCAAGAAGATGAGATTCTTAAAGACCAAGGAAACAGACCAATTGCTTTTATAGAAGGTCTTGTTTTACAAAAAGCAATAACAGATAACGTGGTGTCGTCACAAAATTTAGATGAAGCTCACAAACAGGTTGTCGAGCATTACAAAGATTTCTGGCAATCGTCTCAGCTTGTAAAGAAATCAAAAGATTTTGATTTTTTTAAGAAAGAAATTGATTCAAGTAAAAATATTATACTTCTCAAACAGTCATCTCTATTGATAGAAAAACCAAATATAGTAACATTAACACCAGCAGATATTCATCAACGTTCTCCAGTGTTGTTAATTACAATTCTAGTGATTATTACAATTGTAGTGTTTGGATTGTGGAAAAGTCAATTGCTATTTAATCAACAGCCAACACTCAGTCCTATCCCTACGCAAACAATTCCCTCCCAATTTCCTACATCTTCTCCACAAAAACCGCCGGATTCTTCCCTGCAAACACCTATAAATTTCCCTTTGAAAAGAAAAATTTAACATCAGGATGTAGCAGTATTACAAGAATGTTTAACAGGCGATCACACTTGGTGATGATAGATTTAAAGCAGGCGATCGCACCACGAATATTCATACTTTTGTTTCATGCGATCGCACTACTAGTGCTAACGACTTCCACCATCAATTTAAGTGATCGCCAAGCGCGTAATTACGGCTTCTCGGTTTCCAACTCACACACCACCAAAACCCTCAACTCCGTCACCCGCTTCAAAGCTGCATCATTGGTCAAAAACGCTTCACAACCAGCTATTAAAGCCGCTGCCACCTGCAACGCATCGGGTAACTGAAGATTATAATGTACCCGAATTCTCGCAGCTTCTCGCGCAATAGCAGCATTAATCTCCACAAAAACTACTTGTTCTTGTTGCAACACATCGACAAAAGCTTGCTCTAAATCAGCTAACCCCAGACGTATAGCACCTACCAAGCACTCTGATAACGTTATCCCAGATACTACTGCTGTAATGTCAGCTGACAATCGCTCAAAAATTGGATCGACTAAATCCACAAACTGCGGATTGCGTTCTACAAAATAAATTACGGGTGCTGTATCGAGAAACAAGCGAGAAACATCTGTTAACGCATGACTAATCCTCATTCCTCTCCTCGCAACAACCGTTCTCGATGCTCATCTCCTTCTTGTCGAGTCCGTGAAACCCATCCCTGAGCATCCTCACCCAATAGCGGATAGGGAGCCATACCCTTCAAATCGCTCCACGTGCGTTTTGGTTGAGCTTGGTTGATATGCTTTTTTATACGCTCCACCAAATGTCCCATAACTGTCAATTGCTCTTCTGGAGTCAGTTGCTCAATCTCGCTTAAAATTTTTTCAAGTGACAGACTCATCAATCTAACCCTATATTCATAACTCTTGTAAAGGCGATGTCTAGCCACAAGCCGAAGAAGTGTCTACGCACCAGGAATAATCATACTCTTGCTTCATGCGATAGCGTTCGCGTAAGAGAAAATCTTCAAATGTGAGGGTTTTTGGGGAGATATATGTCATGAAAGTCAATCTCCTGAAGGCATTGTTTTGATTATAAGTTAGAAGCAAACCCCTGATTACTCATCTATTAATATAGTTGTGCGATCAACTTCCAACTCTCGCTAGTCGATTTTAATAAGCAAAAAGGCATATTGCTTTCTCAAAATGCCAGTTTGCTTTCTCATTTCAGTAGATTCAGCAAGCAAAAAGGCATATTGCTTTCTCAAACTCCTGTTTGCTTTCTCATTTCAGTAGATTTAGCAAGCAAAAAGGCATATTGCTTTTTCAAACTCCTGTTTGCTTTCTCATTTCAGTAGATTCAGCAAGCAAAAAGGCATATTGCTTTCTCAAACTCCTGTTTGCTTTCTCATTTCAGTAGATCGCGCATTCATTTTGGTGTTTTCCGTGCAAAGAGCGTAATTATGGGTTCTCGCTGGGAAAATTGCTATATTCATAACTCTCGTAGAGGCGATCGCATTCCTAAAATTGGGTGACAACTAGGCGATGCCTTCTCAATTTTATTCTTGACGCTTTGCTAATAGTTCGAGTTACTGCTGGTTTTGCAACCAAACTGCCAAGTCGGATATTTCGGAAAAGTCAAACAGCGCATCGCTTAAATCATCTAGCTGGTTAATCGACAGTGCTTGAAGTTGTTGCTGTAATTGCAAAGAAATTGTGCCAAATCGCCGTGAAAGTAGGCGAGTTAAGGTTTGTAGCTTTCCTTTCTTAGCACCTTTTTCTAGTATTTCTTGATAAATTGGTGACTCTTCCATTAGTTCCTCTCTGAAATACTGGCGAATTAGTTGTTTATCGAACTTTAAGGAAGCTAGTACTTCCACGCAAGCTGTGATGTTTTGCTGTTGTTCTGGTTCTTCGATTTTATCTATTTCTACAGCAACTTGTTCTAGCAAACTTGCTGGTGCATCTGTATAAGCCAAAACTGCTAACGGCAGCAGTGCGGGGTTAGCCAGAAGCGGTTGCGGGTCTTGCTCCCACAAACGTATAATTCTATATTCATGTCTTGTATTCCCAACTGCAAGGTCATTGATGTAAACAGCAGGGGAATTTGTTTGTTTTAGGAAAATGACTACTTGTTCGATGGGACATTCGTATTTTCGATATATTCTCAACCAGTAATCCAGCATCCTTACAGGGAGAGATGGTTTTGATTTAGGAACAGTTTGGAATTCCAAATGAACGATGCTGCCTAGTTCTGGTAGTTGGAATAAAGCATCAGAGCGAATTGGTTCCACGCTTAATTCTGTGGGTAAAACCTGAATATTTGTTTCTTGCGAGTCAAGCAACCACTGTACAAAAGGTAATGGATACTCAGATGTCAAAAATCGGCAGATGCTATCGTATGCCAAGGGTACTTATTCAAAATGTACAAAACAGATTTTAGTACGAAATTAGTACAAAATAGCGCATATTCTTCAACAATCCTTTTAGTGCCTGCTACGTACCTGGCTTGATTTATGCTGCTACCAAATTGTTTAACTGCAATTCACACTGTTGAAAGACATAATTAACAGCAGCAAATAGTTTATCTATTTCTTGAATACTGTAAAAAGTAGCATTTCTAGTAAACACCTCTTTGTCCAGCTTACCAAATTGCCACCGTTCACCATTGGAAACAATACCAAATATAATTATTTGCAGTTCTCCATTAAGCCTTTGGGCAGCAATCATTTCTGCTAAACATTGTGCCCAACCAGCTTCAAAATTATCCTGTTTTGCTTCTACTAAGATAAAATAAGGCTTATCAAATACAACTTTACCTAAAGGAGACTTTTTCGCCAGAATATATTCTGGAAAACCTGATAATTTATTATCAAAAGTAAGTGCTTGGTGGCTCCATAAAATAAAGTGATTGAGATATTGCTTCCATACTTCTTTCAAAACTGGATAAATCAAGTTTTCACAAATAGCAAACTCAGAATTATCAACAACACCCTCGCGCATCACTAGTTCTAAATCTTCTCGAAAGTAATTAGAGACATTAAAAGCCGTTTCGACAATAAAATTCGCTTCTGTATAAAAAACCTGAAACTCTTTCAGGACTTCACCGATAATTTTGTAATTACTAAAAGCCATATTAACTCCTATTAAATAACTTTATTTAGGCTGATATAAAGCCTCACCCGTACTAGCATCAAACACAAACAACTGATTCATATCTAATTCTAAAGTAATGCGATCGCCTGAATGCAAACGCACATCCGCACCCGCTTGCACATTTACCAAAACCTCCGAAAAACCAGGTAAACTAGCACGAATCAAAGTCTCCCTCCCTAAAGGTTCTACAACCTTGACCTCAACCTCCAACTCTCGTTCTTCGTGCCCTTCGTCTCTTCTCTGCGAGACGCGCAAGGGACGCGGTTCCTTAAGAGAAATATGCTCCGGTCTTATACCCAAATCAAAACCTTGCCCTTGCTGCGGTTTCAACTCTTCCCTAATATTTGCCGGAATTGCTAACAATTGCCCACCGACATCAAAAGCATTATTCTTAAACTTAGCTGGCAAAATATTCATCGGTGGACTACCTAAAAAAGTCGCCACCATCCGATTCGCAGGACGTGCATAAATACTTTGTGGCTCGCCAATTTGTTGAATTCGTCCTTGATTTAGCACCACAATTTTATCAGCCAAAGTCATCGCTTCAACTTGATCGTGAGTTACATAAATCCTCGTAATTCCCAACTTTTGATGTAGCTGTTTTAACTCTGCCCTAGTATCATCTCGCAACTGAGCATCTAAATTAGATAAAGGTTCATCAAGTAAAAAAACTTGAGGTTCACGAGCGATCGCTCTACCTAATGCTACCCGTTGTTGCTGTCCTCCCGAAAGTTGTTTCGGTTTGCGATCTAGCAGATGTTCCAAAGAAAGCGATCGCGCTACCGTCATCACCCTTTCTTCAATCATCTTCGGGTCAAATTTTCGCATCTGCAACCCAAAAGCGATATTTTGCCCTACCGTCATATGCGGATACAGCGCGTAATTTTGGAAAACCATCGCTACATCCCGCTGTCTTGCCGGGATATTGTTAACTAAGCGATCGCCTATAAACAGTTTGCCAGAAGTAGCATTTTCCAAACCAGCGATCGTCCGCAGAATTGTAGACTTACCACAACCCGATGGTCCTACCAAAATCCAAAATTCACCATCGGGAATTTCAAAGCTAATATCCTCGATAGCGGTGACGTTGTTAAACCTGCGTTTTATGTCTTCTAGACGAACATTTGCCATTTTTTTATTTGCGAATAGGGATTAGGGAATTTGATTAATTTGCTTCTCAATCGCAGCAACAATGCTAGCTGCAACTAATTCCCGAATTCCTCCATCATCTAAACTCAAAATCCGAAAAGGCATATTTTACCAAGGGAGGGGGAAAGGTATAGAAATAAAGAGTTATTTATGGGGTTATCCCCCCTTTAGAGGTGAACCTTTCCCGAAGGGGTTTAAAGCCCCCAGAAGGGGGAAAAGCTCGTTATGGCGTATTTGATGAAACTCTTCCCTATTAGTTATTTGTCAGTAGTCAAAAGTCCTTTGCAGATAAATAATGTGACTAATAAAGCAAAAATTTCTGCAAAGCCGCTTGTATTCTTGGCTGCTGAATGTAAGCATCTGCCGCTTCAATTATATTGCTGATATTCTCTTGACTAACATCATCAATGTCATCGCTTAAGCGTTTACCTGTTAACTCCCTATCAAGTTTGAATTGCAAGCGCAAAAGGCGATTATTCATTATTTGATTGCTGATGTATTCGTAAATATCTGATGAAGCATCCAATAATATACCAACAATCGGCTGTGCCCATTGGATTGTACCCCAGCTTTGCGCCTTTTCTAATGGAATAATCCGCGTAGAATCGCCTGTGCCAATCGAGAGTACAGTAATATCTTCTATTGCATAGCCTAACCTCAACGCTTCAGCGATCGCACAAGAAGACGGATTATTAACTGCAACACCGCCATCAATGGCAGAATATATACATTTAATTGAGTAAGTTGAAGTATTATCAGGTATGATTTCCCAAGGCAAATCTACTATTGCTTGTTGAGTGAATCCGGCATATTTTTTGATAGTACGAGTTTGTCCACTACCCGTGCCGCTAGTAATTCTAATTTGGGTATTGTTATAGATATCATTACTACCAGATTCATTCTCATCCAAAGTAATGCTATCTATAGAGCCATTTTGAGCTTTTCCATTTACCCTTTTATCTAATTTATGTGCTGGAAAATAAGTTGGAGCGGATGAAGAACATAAACACGCTTCCCATAGCGGGATATTACCATAATCTTTGTCTTTCCGCCAGCTTTTAAATATAATTGGTTCTCGGCTGATTGTGTCATAAGAAATAATTAATAGTCGCGGTGAAGCGACATCAAATAAAGTTGTATTGCTAAAAGTTTCTTGAAGTGATTGAATTAAACCACTGTCTGAATACTTGGGAGCAGATAAACCATATTTGAGCAGTAAGGGAATTCGCTTTAGGGAAAAACGACTTTTGTAAGGAAAGATAATTGAGCTAGTTCGCTTATATATTTCTACACTTTCTGCGCTAGTGCGTCCTGTGGCGATCGCTGATGCTAAAATTGACCCAGTGGAAGTTCCAGCAATTAAATGAAAGTACTCATTTAAAGGTTGATTAATTTGCTTTTCAATCGCAGCTAGCATTCTTGCTGCAACCAATCCACGAATTCCTCCACCATCTAAACTTAAAATACGAAAAGGCATATTTTTGCAAATTATATAAAACTGAACTTGATTAATTTATATTAATATCAGGCAAGGAATTTTCTCAATAAATAATTTATACTGTTTCTTTGTGAAGCTGCGCCAAATCTCTTAATTTCTTATTTCTTGGTGTACTTGGCGCTCTTGACGGTTCGTTCTTTATTTCTTCTACTATAGGCGCATCTTCATACAGAATTGGTATCACAATCCAGTCATACAGAATTCAGCATATAGCAATCCTATTCCATTTGTGAGAATAGATAATCTTATCCGCGACTTATTAGAGAAGTCGCGGATCTTGTTTTTTCAATTTAGGACTATTATAGATTCTATGTGACTGGATGATAAATAAATAGCGATGAATGCACACCCACCAAACCCTTAATTTGGTAATGTTCATAATGGTAGCTGTAAAAAAAGCTCACCATTCTGACTGATTTATAACTTTTCTCATGGAAAAAAGCGAAAAAGAGAAAATGCTAGCTGGTGAGTTATATTTACCGAATGATCCAGAATTAGCTAGCGATAGCAAACGCGCATCTCGTCTGCTAAGACAGTACAACTCAACCACAGAAGAACAGCCAGAACAGCGAAGCCAAATTTTGCAAGAATTGTTCGCTAAAGTGGGTGAGAAAATTCAAATTGTGCCGCCATTTAACTGCGATTTTGGTAGTAATATTTATGCAGGCAACAACTTATATATGAACTATGGCTGTGTAATTTTAGACTGTAACTCAGTTCACATTGGTGATAATGTTTTATGCGCTCCTTACGTCCAAATTTACACAGCTTACCATCCTATAGAACCGGAAATTCGTCTTTCTGGTAGAGAACTTGCTGCCCCTATTAAAATTGGCAATAATGTCTGGATTGGTGGTGGTGTAATTATTTGTCCGGGAGTGACAATAGGTGATAACACTACCATTGGTGCTGGTAGTGTAGTTGTCAAAGATATACCAGAAAATGTAGTGGCGGTGGGTAATCCCTGCCGCATTATTCGACATCTTTAAAAATCGGGAATGGGGGAGCAGGGGAAGCAGGGGGAGCACAGGGGGAGCAGGGGGAGCAGGGGAAGCAGGAGAAGCAGAGGGAGATGAGGTAAATAATTCTTTTTTCCCAATGCCCAATGTCCAATGTCCAATGCCCAATGCCCATTGCCCAATTTAAAATTTGTATCCTCTGGCTAGCCAATAGTGCCAATCAGCGATCGCTTCAGTGGTTTCGCTATCAGCATCAATCGCTTCTATTTCTGATAGCTTGGCTGAGAATACGTCTTCATCCTTACCACCGAGGTAAACCACTTCGACTAACATATCACGCTCGCACTCATCTTCTGGTGCCATTCCCAACACTTCGACTGTTTTCTCTTCGACGGTAGCTGATTTGCGTGTCTTCTTCTTCCACTTGGCATTAAATGGAATGTTTAAAGTATCGTCGAGATAATAGTACCAACCCATCGCTCGTTCTTCTTTGTCTTCGGCATCGGCAATTATCTCAGTTTCAATGCGATCCTCGCGGCTTTGGTCTTTTTCAACGCTTGACATAGAACACCTGATCAAACTGGTTGGACTATAGAATATGGTACTAGAGAGCGATCGCTTGTCAATTTCCTATCTGCTGTCTGACCCAACCACGGAATGAGCGAATCATCGGGATTTCCCCTATACTCAGACTTTGTTGTAAAAATCGAGGAATTTCCGTCGTTAAAGGCAAATTTGCAAAACTCGGTGAAACATCACACCCAACATAAACACCCTCACGCAGTTGATAAATCTGCATTACAGGTTCGTTATAACGCCAAACTTCCGCAACACCCAAAGCTTGATAAATTGGCATTCTATCAACAGAAGCACTGGTGTAATCTACCTCGATTACTAAATCAGGTGGTGGATCTTGTGTCAAGTCAAGATTTTGCTTTTGTCTCATAACGGGTTCATTTTGGATGTAAAAACTGGAATCTGGTTCGACACCCCGCAATAAGTCTTGACGCTTACAAGTTACTGAACCAGTACTTTTGAGGTTGAGGTTAAGTTCTTCAGCTAAAGCAAAAACCAAGTGTTCGAGTAGTCTATTGTTATGCTCATGGGGCATTAAAGGTGTCATAATTTCCAATATTCCGTGGTCATAAGCCAGCCGAGTAGCACGATGATCTCCCATTTCTGCGAGAATGGTTTCAAAGGTTTGCCAACTGATGTTTTGCAGTATGACTCGTTGGGAACTGCTTGCTGCTGTCGTCACCATAAGACTAAACCTGAAGTTTTCTACTAAGGTATCAAGGAATTGGCTATAATCAGCAAATTTTTCAGCTAATACAACTTATGGTAGATGTGAACAAACCTTTTTGCAGTTTATTTTGCCAATATACTAAGGTTTAAAAACTAATTATTTTGGCTAGCTTAAAAGCATTTTCCCTAGTTTCTGTAGGTATAGCATTGATTGTTTCGGGTACAGAGAAAACGGCGACTGCGGCGACATTCAATGATGCACCTTTATTTAAGGATGTGGCTAGCTACACTACAACAATCTCTGCGAATAATAACTTAGCCGATATCTACTTTCCTAACCCAAAAAACTTGAAAACTGGCAAATATTCATTTCCTATAGCGCTTTTGTTGCAAGGTGCGCTTGTAGATAAATCAAATTACTCAAATTACGCCAGTATAGTAGCTAGCTACGGATTTATTGTGGTTGTACCCAATAGCGAACGTTTGGTTCCAAAATTCGGTAAAGTACTTGCACCTCAAACCTCGCAAGTCAACGCTGTTTTGACACAAATGCTTGTAGAAAACTCCAATCCTACTTCACCTGTGAGGGGCATTGTCAATACACAAAAACTCGGCTTACTCGGTCATTCTTTAGGGGGTTCTGCTGGTCTTTCTGCTATTGCCAATCTTTGCGTTCCGATTGTGTGTGAAGGCTCATTTAGCCGACCGAAGAAAGTGGTAGCAGGAGCATTTTTTGGTGCAAATCTTCGCGACGAAAACGATGAGCTTATTCCTATTAACAATTCAAGAATTCCCATTGCTTTGTTGCAGGGAACAGTTGATGGTAGAGCGCTTCCCTTTAGGGCGCAAGCAACTTATGATAATATTAAAGACCCTCCTAAGGCGTTAATTAGTATTTTGGGTACAAACCATTTTGGCATTACAAATACCAATAATCCTTTAGGTGCAGTACCAGACCCTAATAATCCGACAATCGAGCAAAATGTAGCAGTAGAAACTATAGCCCGCTGGAGTGGATTGTTTTTGCGTGCCAGTGTTCTTGATGATAAAGGTGCTTTTGATTATATTTATTCCACAGGTTATGCTCTCGATCCAAAAGTGACAGTAATTAGTCAAACTAAGCCTATTCCAAAAGGATCTTCGACATGAGGTTTGCTGGTGCTAGGTGCGTCTCCCATTTCTGCGAGGATGGTTTCAAAGGTTTGCCAACTGATGTTTTGTAGTATGACTCGCTGGGAACTGCTTGCTGCTGTCGTCACTATAAGACTAAACCTGAAATTTTCTATGAAGATATCAAGGATTTAGCTGGAGCTTGATAGAGGTAGGAGAAGGCGATTGCATTCTCAAATCTTAACAATCGGCTTGCGATTGCCAGGTAGTCATTTTGACTCGATATTTATCTGTATAGATGAGTCTTGATTCATCGTTGTTTCTTCCACAGAACCAGTAGATTTTAGGCTCATCTGTGTCTTGGATTGTATAGATAATTTTGAACTGATTGGCATTAATTTCTTGAGATTTATTAATGCTTGTCCCTGACCGTTACCATTATATGATCTAAGAGTTATAGTAACTCCTTTTGGTGTTTCTGGTAGATTCAAGTTTGTTGCTGGCGGTGCTTGTTGTTCTATACTGATATTGAGGCTAGCAATACCATCTTTGATATTTACCAACTCGTTTGTAGCTATTTGTTTAAGCTTTATTCCACCTAAATTTACTTCAGAAATAGTACGCCATTTAGCTCCTATACCCACCGCTTCTTGAGGAACTGCTGAGGATAATTGCTCTATAGAACTTGACATTTGATCGAACATTTGTTTTAAACTTGGATCTAAACCTTGAGGTGTGACAAAGTTAGCTTTTTTGGTGTAGCCGCGATTATCGATAATGACAGAACCCTTAAATTTGTTTAGATTTGTTATTTGCGTTTGCATATTATTTAATACTTCTGGTGGTAAAGTTGACTTGCCTATCAAGTCTACATCCGAGTAAGAAAACTCATAGTTGATATCTCCATTAGGCTCTACCTTACTGACTACAGTATTTAGCGTGATTGCGGTTGTTGGTATTTTGAACGCAGGTACAGCTTTACCATCTATAGACATAGTAATGTCTGTACTCATAGTCATATTTGCCGTTTCTTTGATACCTACTGTCGGTTTAAAACGTAATTCTTGTCTGGGTTCAGCACCTGCGGAAATTAATTCTACTTGAGATTTGCCGATAGGAGTAACGTTTGATGTCGGATTTACTACCTTTTGTGTTATTGATAGTGTCTCCGCTTCAACTGGTGAGATTGTAAGTTTTAATCCTACTCCTGCAATCAAAAACACAATTCCACCAACAAATAAGCTTTTTTTCATCGGTTACACCAATATATGTGAATATCTTTTTGTTATAGCAACATCTTTATAAAATCGATTGTTCTTAATAATATATTATTCTTTACGCAAAATTACTTAAAATAGAGACATAATCAGCATTGTAGCAATAGCACCCCAGTTGCCAACAAAAGACTGCTGGGACATGATTTTTTTTACATTTATTTACAGTAGTGCGAGGTTAAGGCGATCGCTTCCTACTTTGCCCAAAATTACGACTTTGTTTATACTACTTCTAGTATGACTTTGAGTAGGATATGGCTAAAATCTCTATTTCGCTGCCAGATGAACTATTAACTTACATCGACCAAAAAGTTGAAAACCGCAGTGCGTTGATTGAATCTCTCTTGCAGCAATGGCAGCAACAACAAGAAGATGAAGCAGTAGCTTGTGCCTTGGTAGACGAACTTGAATTACGTTGGGGTAGCGAATGGCAGAACGCAGCGATTACCGAAGTTAATACCTAAGCTTAAAACGGGATAATAAAAGTGTGCGCTACTTTCAAAAATTATGACTATTATCGTCTTCGGCAGCATCAACATAGACTTGGTAGCAACAGTACCCCGCTTGCCAATTGCCGGCGAAACGCTGTTAGGAAACGATTTTTTTCTTTCCCCTGGGGGTAAAGGTGCAAATCAAGCCGTAGCATCAGCTAGATTGGGAATTCCTACACAAATGGTAGGACGTGTTGGTGCAGATAATTTTGGTGCAGAACTTCTTAATAATTTGCAAGCTTCTGGTGTACAAACTCACAATATATTTGTTGATGAAACTGTCAGTTCTGGTGTCGCTGTTATCAGCGTTGATGTCAAAGGTGAAAATCAAATCATTGTGATTCCCGGTGCAAATAAGCGCGTAAATCACGAAGATGTAGAAAGATTGTCGAACTTATTACCAACAGCTAAAGCGCTACTTTTACAATTTGAAATCCCTATGTCTGCTGTTGTAGCTGCTGCGAAAGCAGCACGAGATGCACAAGTAAAAGTAATTCTCGACCCCGCACCCGCACAAAATAATCTGCCAGATGAACTTTACCGCTTGGTGGATATTATTACACCAAATGAAGTTGAGGCAGGGCAATTGGTGGGTTTTCCTGTGGATGATGAAGACTCAGCAGCAAAAGCAGCGGCGGTGTTATTGCAAAAAGGCGTGAAAAATGCGATCGTCAAACTAGGCGCTAAAGGTGTTTTTTGTGCAACTCCTGAAGAAACGTTTTTTATACCTGCGTTTGCAGTGCAAGCTGTTGACACCGTTGCTGCTGGTGATGCTTTTAACGGTGGTTTAGCAGCAGCGCTTTCTGAAGGACATTCTTTGCGCGACTGCGTTATTTGGGGTGCAGCTGCGGGTGCTTTAGCTGCAACAAAACTAGGCGCCCAACCTTCGCTACCGGATAGGTTTACTTTTGATGCGTTTCTTAAGGAGAGGGGAGTAGGAGACAAGGGGACAACTAACAGACGCGATTAATCGCGTCTCTACTATTTCCCAATATCTTCATTCCACAATTCCGGGTTAGTTTCGATAAATTCACTCATCATTTTTTCGCATTCGTCTAGATTTAAATCAATTACTTCGACACCGTGGGATACCATAAATTCTTTGGCACCAGGAAAGGTTTTGGATTCGCCGGCGATGACTTTTTTGATACCAAATTGTACCACTGCCCCAGCACACAAATAGCACGGCATTAAGGTTGAATAGAGTGTTGTACCTCTGTAGCTGCCAATTCTGCCGGCGTTGCGGAGACAATCAATTTCGGCATGGGTGACAGGATCGCTGTCTTGTACGCGCTTGTTGTGTCCTCTGCCGACGATTTTGCCATCTTTGACGAGAATGGAACCGATGGGAATTCCACCTTCTTCTCTACCTTGTTTTGCTTCGTCTACGGCAGCTTGCATAAATTCATCCATTTGTTAATTCTCCTACTTATGTCTAAACAACTTGTATTGATGGATCACGATGGTGGTGTTGATGATTATCTAGCAACTATGCTACTGATGACGATGGATCATATTGAACTTTTGGGTGTCGTCGTCACTCCCGCTGATTGCTACGCTGAACCCGCTGTCAGCGCTACACGCAAAATCTTAGATTTGATGAAATCTTCTCATATCCCGGTAGCTTTAAGCACTGTGCGCGGTATTAATCCTTTCCCTCGTCTCTACCGTCGCGATTCGTTTATTGTCGATCATCTGCCAATTCTCAATCAAAACGAAACAATTAGCACACCTCTGCTTGCACAATCAGGTCAAGATTTCATGATACAGGTGTTGCGTGAAGCACCTGAACCAGTAACCTTGATGGTAACGGGTCCCTTGACGACGGTTGCAGTAGCATTAGATAAAGCACCAGAAATTGAAGCGAAAATTGATAAGATTGTCTGGATGGGTGGTGCGTTAAATGTTGGTGGTAATGTAGAAAAAAGTCTGGAAGCAGGACAAGACGGTTCAGCCGAATGGAATGTTTATTGGGACCCAATTTCCGCAGCGCGAGTGTGGGAAAGTCAAATTGAAATTATCATGTGTCCTTTG
This sequence comes from Spirirestis rafaelensis WJT71-NPBG6, assembly GCA_019359015.1. Taxonomy (GTDB): domain Bacteria; phylum Cyanobacteriota; class Cyanobacteriia; order Cyanobacteriales; family Nostocaceae; genus Hassallia; species Hassallia rafaelensis. The sequence continues at coordinate 139,170 of JAHHID010000002.1, read as the reverse complement.
GATTTAACTAACAATGTACCTGTGACATCTGAGGTTGTTTACAAAATGGGACGGCAACGCCATTATTCTATTTCTGATTTGGCGGGACAATGTTATGCGTTAGTTATTCCCCAAGATTATTATTTTTGGGATGTGTTAGCAACAGCTTATCTCGCTCATCCAGAGTTTTATCAGTTGCGCGAGTGGGAAACAGAAGTTATCACAACAGGTTTAAGTCAAGGACGGACTAAAGTAGTGTCTGGAGGTCGGAAAATATCGGCAATGGATAAAGTTGATAAAGAGGCTTTTTACGCTTACATTTTGCAGCAGTGGGCAAGGTAGTAGAGACGCAAAGAACATCGCGTCTCTACAGGAGTTAGAATAAAAAATTTTGTAGGGTGCGTTAACGCAGTGTAACGCACCTTCTTTGGTGTAGATTTTTTTTTAACGCAGAGGATAACGGAGGAAAGCGCAAAGTAACGCAGAGTCTCAGTTTAAATTTTCAAAGCCAATACTTATCTTAGGGCGCAGAGAATTATATAATTGCTAAAAAGTTTTCAATAATATGCACCTAACGCACCCTACCGCTTAAGAAAATTCAAACCTAAAAAAAGAGCAGCAACGCTACCTGAGACAGAAATTTCACCTTGGGTAATTTTCTCTAACACTGATTCTACTGGAATCAATACAACTTCAATTTCTTCTGTAATATCTAGCTTTTGCTCTCCGATTTTGCTCACATTCTCAGCTATAAATAAATGTATATTGTTGGTATCTTTGACGGGATTATCGTATAAAGTAGCTAATTTAGTAACTTTTTTGGCTGTATAACCTGTTTCTTCTTTAAGTTCTCTTACTGCCGCTGTTTCTGCACTTTCATATGTTGGATCAAAACCTCCAGCAGGCAGTTCTAATAATATTTCACCTACCCCATGTCTGTATTGCCGCACAAAAACAATTTCTTGATTGCTGGTGATAGGTAAAATTAAGGCAATTTCTGGTCTAACAATTACAAAAAAATCATCTATAATTTTGCCGTTGGGTAATTGTATTTCATCTTGCCTTACTTTGCACCAAAAATTATCTAAGACCATTTTTGATTGCAAAATTTTCCATTTTTTTAATTTGTGCATAAATTAAATAAAGAATTGTAAAAAAGTATAACAGATGCGTTAAACTATTTTAAATTTGCATCTACACTGTTTTTTACCTTTGCTTAATATTAAGCATAATCATGCAAATTGAGGTAAAAACATTTACGGTGAACAAGCGCTTTCCCTTGACGATAAGTCGGGGGACAACGGCACAGACGACGAATGTCTGGGTAAAAATTTCCCAAGATGGTATCGAGGGTTGGGGGGAAGCATCACCGTTTAGTGTCGGTGCTGGAGGACAATCAACGCAGATAATTAAAGACGCTTTGCAGCAAGTTGCACCAATGTTGCAAGCATACAATCCGTTGGAGCGATCGCTAATTGAACAAGTCTTAAATAAAGTCGGTGTTTGTTCTTCAGTCAAAGCAGCGCTGGATGTGGCGATGCACGATTGGCTCGGCAAATATGTAAAATTACCACTGTGGCAACTGTGGGGACTTGACAAAAACGCCATAGTACCGACTTCGGTGACGATTGGCATTAATACGCCCCAAGGAGCAAGAGCAAGGGCGCGAGACTGGTTACAATTTACAGATGTCCGTATTCTCAAAGTAAAGCTGGGTAATCCCGATGGCATTGCCGCAGATCAAAAAATGTTGATAGCAGTGCGTGAAGAAGCACCCAATTTAGAATTGTACGTTGATGCAAACGGGGGTTGGAGTTTGTCAGATGCTGTGGAAATGTGCATCTTTTTGGCTGATTTGGGTGTAAAGTATGTGGAACAGCCACTTCCACGCGGGCAAGAAAAAAGTTTACCAGAACTGAAGCAGCATTCTCCCTTACCCATCTTTGTTGATGAAAGTTGCTTTACTAGCGCTGATATTCCTCATCTGGCAGACTGTGTAGATGGTGTTAATATCAAGCTGATGAAATCAGGTGGTTTAAGCGAAGCGATGCGGATGGTACATACAGCGCGTGCCTTTGGGTTGCAGGTGATGTTTGGGTGTTATTCTGACAGTACGTTAGCGAATACCGCAGCAGCACAGCTTGCACCACTAGCTGATTATTTAGACTTAGACAGTCATCTTAACTTAATTGATGACCCCTTCACGGGTGCGATCGCTCTTGACGGAAAAATTTTACCGAACGATTTACCAGGTTTGGGGGTACAACATAGTGCGTTTAGCGCTTAATCAACGAGTAGCGATTCTGCTACATGAACAAGTCAAGGGAACTCATGGCAAAACAGGACTATCACTTTTACGCTACAGTGAAGCTCCAATTGTCGCCGTTATTGATCGCACTTGTGCAGGGCAATCTTTAAGCGAATTAACGCGCATCAAGCGTGATGTGCCAATTGTCGCATCAGTTGCCGCTGCATTACAATATGAACCCCAAGTTTTGGTAATTGGTATTGCCCCCAAAGGTGGTATATTGCCAGATGATTATTGGCATGATATCAAAGATGCGTTAATTGCTGGGATGTCATTGGTGAACGGTTTGCATACACCCTTGGCAAACATCGCAGACTTAAAAGCACTGCTAAAACCAGGACAATTAATTTGGGATGTGCGAAAAGAGCCACCTAATTTAAGTGTTGCTACTGGGTTGGCACGCACCCTTCCTTGCCGGCGAGTGTTGACGGTGGGAACTGATATGGCAGTCGGCAAAATGTCAACTAGCTTAGAATTACATTGGGCATCACGTCTGCGAAATTGGCGTTCTAAGTTTCTTCCAACCGGGCAAACTGGTTTGATGTTAGAAGGTGATGGTGTGCCATTAGATGCCGTGCGGGTAGACTTTGCCGCCGGTGCTGTAGAACAGATGGTGATGCGCTTCGGCAAGAATTACGACATTTTGCACATTGAAGGACAAGGTTCGTTATTACACCCAGGTTCTACGGCAACATTGCCTTTGATACGCGGTTCGCAACCAACGCAAATGATATTAGTACATCGTGCCGGACAAACTCATGTAATGGATAATGTACCAATTCCACCTTTATCAGAGGTGATTCGGCTGTATGAAATCGTTGCTAGTGCAGGTGGTGCTTTTGCATCTGTGCCTGTGGTGGGTGTAGCACTGAATACAGGTCATTTAGATGAGTCAGCAGCAAAAGAGGCGATCGCTCAAGTACAATCAGAAACTAACCTACCTTGTACAGATCCAATTCGTTTTGATGCAAATTTGTTATTAAATGCGATCGTGCGCGGTTAAAGCAGATGCCAGATTGAGAAAGAAATTGGTGATACGTACTCAGCTATTCTACATACTGATATTTTTGGGAATGGGAGTCAATGGTTTTTTCTACCTGGCTTGGCTTTTGTCACCTCCTAACCCTGATAAAATAGGATTTTGGTTTTTAATCTATTTTCTGGTATTCCCCTATCTGGGAATTTTGGGAATTATTGCTTTATTGCTGAAAAATCCACTGAATATTCCTTCGGGTATTGGGGTTGCACTGCTGCTATATGTTGGAGTATTGACAATCTTATTAAACTCCTATCAATTGGGGTTTACTTGGATGTTAGCTTTATTGCCGACAGGAAGCTATGAATTTATCCACATGCTGCTGTATGTCTTGACACTGGTATACTTGATTATCTTGAAAGTTAATCGGTAGCGAGAATCTGGAAATTAACAAAGTGCGATCGCCTAATAGTTGCTGCACACCCATACCTTCTAATTGTGTTAGAAGTACAGGTAGATCATCGACTCGTTCGGTTGTAATTAGGGGTTTAGTAGGCATAAACCCGAACATATACCTACTTGCTCATTTTTGGCAATATGTCGTTCGGTATAGTTTTTTGTTTTTATTTTTCATAACTCCCAAAAAAATAGGGGAACCGGAGATATTAATGTAAGGTATTAAATCACATGAGGTGATTTGGGTACAGAATCGGTAAGTGAGGGTGGGATGACAGAAGAAGATCGCAGCGTCAAACTTCGGGGGAATGCTGACAGCAGTGTCATTATTCCTGGTAATAGCAATACTGCTACTATCACCATCACCAACTACTATTACCGTGAAAATACAACGGTAGTACCTATTGAATCTACTGATGTAAGTAACGAAAATCTTCCCTGTCCTTATCGCGGTTTGTTTCACTTTGGTCCTGATGATGCGGAGTTTTTCTTTGGACGTGAGGTATTTGTAGAAGAACTATTCGCGGCGACTCAAAACCGTAATTTTATACCCGTTTTAGGTGCGTCGGGAAGTGGGAAATCTTCGGTGGTGTTGGCGGGATTAGTGCCAAAGCTGCAAAAAACAGGTCACTGGAAGTTTACCCATTTTCGTCCCGGTTCCGACCCTTTCCATGCTCTGGCTTTGGCGCTGGTTCCGCTTTACACACAAAATCTGGATGATACTGATAGGCTCATCCAAGCGGATAAGTTGTCACAATACCTTCGTAATGATGAAAGCTCCCTAGCTAAGGTATTTGCCCAGATTCACCAAAATCACCCCACAGCTCGGGTGTTGCTGATTGCGGATCAATTTGAAGAAATTTACACTTTATGCGCGGATCATAAAATTCGCCATACTTTTCTAGATAGTTTATTAGTCAGCTTTCAATCCTCTGCTTATCAGTCCCAATACAATCATGTGCTAGTTGCAACCATGCGGGCAGATTTTTTGGGGAATGCTCTGTTATATCCCCGTTTTGGAGATGTATTGAAAACTGATATCAAGCTGATCAGGTCGATGAATCATGATGAACTTTCACAGGTGATTGCAAAGCCTGCTGAAAAGTTGGGGGTGACTTTTGAAGTGGGACTAGTGGAACGCATATTAGATGATGTGGAAGATGAACCGGGGAATTTACCTCTTTTGGAGTTTGCGTTAACCCAGTTGTGGAAGCAGCGAAAGGGTAAACAGTTAACTCATGCAGCTTATCAGCACATAGGTAAGGTACAAGGTGCGTTGGCTCGTCATGCAGATCACAATTATGATAAGTTGAGCGCAGCCCAGAAAGAACAGGTACGCCGGATTTTCATCCAATTAGTGCAACCGGGTGAAGGCACACAAGATACGCGACGAGTGGCGACGAAAGCCGAATTGGGTGAACAACGCTGGAAATTGGTGAAACAGTTGGCGGATGATCGATTAGTAGTCACCAGTCAAAATGCTGCTAACCAAGAAACTGTGGAAGTTGTTCATGAAGCGTTGATTCGTAATTGGGATGAGTTTCGGCAATGGATGAATGCAGACCGTAGTTTTCGGGCTTGGCAAGAAAGGCTGCGGTTTGCGATGCGGCAGTGGGATACTAGTGGTCGGGATGAAGGGGCATTATTAAGGGGTAAATCTTTGGCTGATGCTGAAGATTGGTTACAAAAGCGTCCAGCAGACTTGACAGTAGAACAGGAATACATCCAAGCAAGTTTGGTACTGCGGAATAGGGAGCATAAAGAACAGGAGCGACGAAGAAAACAAACCATTATAGGGCTTACTGGTGGTTTGGTGGGAGCATTAATTCTGGCTGGTGGAGCTTTTTGGCAATGGCAACAAGCTGAAATAAGTCGAACTAATGCCGAACTCAATAACCTAAGTACAAATTCAGAAGCACTCTTTACATCAAATCAAGAGTTTGAAGCATTGATAGAAAGTATCAGGGCTGGGATGCATTTACAGCAGGCATTTGGGGTAAATACTGAAACACGAATGCGGGTGATACTAGCATTACAACAGTCAGTTTATGGGGTTAAAGAGCGTAATCGTTTTGCTGGCAGCGAGGTAAGCTTGAGTCCTGACGGCAATATGCTGGCATTAGTCGGTTCTGAGGGAACTATTGAACTTTTAAATTTTGATGGTAGGAAAGTTAGAACTATTAGAGAAGGTAATAAAAGTAGATTTTTAGATGTGAGTTTTAGCCCTGATGGTAAGATGCTTGCCTCAGTTAATTCTAACGACGGAATTAACGACATAGTTAAAATTTGGAGCATCGATGGTACTTTGCTCAAAACTTTTAAGAAAGAGGACAAAGTAATACCATCCGGACAACCTTACATTGTAAAGTCTGTGCAAACTACTCGGCTAGTAATGACGGTACATTAAAACTTTGGAGTACTAATGGTACTTTGCTAAAAACTTTTAATAATGATACTTTTCTCAAAGCATATAGTAGCGATAATAAAGCTTTTGGTAACAATAAGGCTTTATTCGACAAATTTTTAGGGGCAAGCCGAGATAGAAAACTACCTATTACCAGTCTAAGTTTCAGCCCTGACAGCAAAATATTTGCCTTTGGTAATGGTGATGGCACAATCAAACTTTGGAGTATTGAGGGTAGAGAAATCAAAACCTTCAAAGGGAACAACAGAGTCACCAGCGTCAGTTTCAGCCCGGACGGCAAGACACTAGCATCCGCTGCTGACAATACAGTGCAGATATGGAGCCGTGAAGGTATTTTGCTCAAGACTTTTGACTTGAAATCAGGTAGCTATGTTCAAAGCGTGAGATTTAGCCCTGATGGTAGAACAATTGCCCTAGCTAGTTGGGACAATACAGTGAAAATATTGGACACTGATGGCAGAGAACTCAAAATTTTCAAGGGGCACAATAGTTGGGTTCACGATGTAAACTTTAGCCCTGATGGTCAATATATCGTCTCGAAAGATGCAGATGGAACTGCTAAATTTTGGAGCATTAACGGCATAGAACTTAAGACTTTGAAAACTGGTACTGTGAGTTTAAGCCCAGATGGTAAGATACTAGCCCTAGGCAGTACAGATGGCACAGTAATCCTGAAAAGTTTGGATCTAGATGAACTGCTGAACCTAGGTTGTGGCTGGTTGCATGGCTATTTGAAAAACAGTTCCAAAGTCAGCGAGAGTGATAAGCATCTCTGCGATGGCATTGCTACTGAGAAATAATTAATAGAAGTACTGTTGATCGAGCGCTTTAGATTATGCTAAGAAAGCCGAAGGGTTTGCCTCTGCGATCACAAAACTTCATCCATACCTAACTAAAATTACTGCATGGCTAGGGGCTAATTAACACAAAAAGAAGTAGCTGATTTGGAGATGTTGGTAATGACAAGTGAACTTTTTTTAAAACAGCGTTAATTAGCAAACAGTCACAAGTGAAATACTTGCTATAAATTGGTTTTGACGTTTTAGTATGCCCTAATAGCCTTGACTACTGCTATAAAAACCACATATAAATAACACCATGAAAAAAATCCTCATCCTCTCCGCCAACCCCAAAAACACAGCAAATTTACGCCTAGATGAAGAAGTGCGGGAAATCAAAAACACACTTGCTATATCTCCCCATCGAGACAAATTTCAAATCATCACAGAATCTGCGGTACGAGTGGATGATTTAACCCGCTTCCTATCTCAGCATCAACCAACAATCATTCACTTTTGCGGACATGGCTCTGGTACTGATGGATTAGCCTTGGAAGATAATTCTGGACACGTGCAACTTGTCAGTACACAAGCCCTGGCAAAGCTATTTGATTTGTTTCAGTCACAGGTAGAGTGTGTTTTACTCAACGCTTGCTACAGCGAATCACAAGCCACAGCAATTCATCAACATATTGATTGCGTGGTAGGGATGAATCAGGCGATTGGAGATAAGGCGGCGATTAAGTTTAGCGTCGGATTTTATACTGCTTTGGCGGCGCTCAGGAATTATGAAGATTGTTTTCAAATGGGTTGTACCTCCATTGATTTGCAGGGGATTCCAGAGTATTTAACCCCTGCGATCAAAATTAGACGACGGCGTTATCAGACAGTAAAGGCAACAAATCCAGTCAAATCTGACAAGGATAATAATATGAGTAATGATAACAAAAGCGGACAAAACCGTTCAGTTTCTATTGGAGGTAATGCCACTGGTAGCGCAATTATAACGGGAGATAGTAGCACTGCAAACGTCAATTTTCAACAAGTCAGTTTACCCGCACCTGCAAGCGTCAACATACAAGCAGAACTCAACGCCTTACGTGAGATACTGGCGAAGTTAGAAACCTCAGACCGTCGTAAAATTGATAATGCCTTTGCTGATGCACAGGAGGAGCTAAATAAGCCACAGCCAGATAAAGATGAAATAGGTGATGCATTAAACCGAGCGCTGAAATATGCCAAGAAAGCCGAAGGGTTTGCCTCTGTCATCGAAAAACTTCAGCCCCACTTAGCTAAAACTACTGCTTGGCTAGGTGATAATTGGCATAATTTACTAAGTATAGTTGGTTTAACAATTTAACTTTCTACTTTTGACTACATACCACAAAACTTTTTTGCAAGAGGTCTATTGTTTGATTGGGGAGAAAAATACCTTAAACAGTAGATATCTGGCAAAGTCCCTAACACCCCACACGCCAGGTGCTCCACTTGGGGAGACCCCTTGGCGCTAGCCTCTCCCTTCGGGAGAAGACCGCACTGGCTCCCCTTAATCCCCTCCCCTTACCAAGGGGAGGGGAGACAAAGCGTAGCTTTGGCGGGGTGGGGTTCAAATTTAGTGATTTATGCAAGACGTCTAGTATAAATAAGCGATCGCTTCCTCTACTCCTTCGCCTTTTTGAATCGTTGTGGGGTAAGGATTTTACTTTAAGTCTCACGCAAAGACGCTAAGAAGAAGTTTGTGTTGCCTTGAAATTTTTAATGATACAGCGATCGCTCTATACATATTGATGTCAATCCTCATACATTTAAACAAAGAAGCATCAAAGCACAGGTTGACATTACCATGAAACGACGCTGGAAGTCTCTACTGCTAGCCTGGAATTGGGTACTGCTGTCATTCGGTACATCAATATTGATTATCCTGACGCAACCTATTTCACCGGTTCCCGCACAAGAACCGAACGCGATTGAAGCTACGAAAAAGCCATCAGAAACAGAAAAACCCCCAAGCACTGAAGAAACAACTGAGAAAAAGCCATCTGAACCTGAAGCTAGAGACAAAAAGCCATCTGAGGCAGCGGAACCCCCACCCACTCCTGAAGAACTCGCTCGTCGGCAAAAACTGATGGAAGCAGATAAGCTTTATCTAGCGGGAAATCTCCCAGAAGCCGAAAAAATGTATCGTCTTGCGAAAGCACCTTTCACGACAAAATTAAAAAATCAACAACGCAAATCGGCAATAATCGATCCAGCACAACTTTCCCCAGCAGGTAAGGTATACTGGCGGGAAGCCGAAGCAGGAATCGCAGGTAAGCTGCAAACCAGAACTTTAGTCGCACTGCAACTATTAGTTGACCAAGTTCCAGAATTTATCCCTGGTCATATAAAATACGCCGAAATCCTGAAACAATACAATGATGAGAAAAAGGCATTAGCTGTATTAGACAGAGCTGCAACGCTGTATCCGAATCAACCAGACTTAATTAAAGCCAGAGTTGCAGCACTTGCAGAAGCGAAAAAATGGATGGAAGGTTCTTTAGCAGCGCGTCAATTTGCTCTTCTTAATCCTAACGATCCGCAAGCACCAGAATTTAAGAAGCTAGCTGACGACAATCTCAAACGTTATAAATCTCATATCCGCGCTGAAGTCAGAGGTAACACGATCGCCAACATTATCACTGGTGCATTAGGTTACGCTGTCACCGGCAGTCTTCTTGGTCCATTTTCTGCCCTTGATTCTACCATCTTGTTGCTACAAGGTGAAGGAGCGATTGGTGAATCTGTAGCCAAGCAAGCAAAAAAACAACTGAAATTAATTAACGACGAAACTGTTGTCAAATACGTTGATGAAATTGGGCAGAAATTAGTTAAGGTGTCAGGACGGGAAGAGTTTAAATACGAGTTCTTTGTGATTCCAGAGAAAGACCTTAACGCCTTTGCGCTACCTGGAGGCAAAATCTTCATTAATGCGGGTGCGATCGCTAAAGCCAATTCTGAGGCGGAATTAGCTGGCTTAATCGGTCACGAATTATCCCACGTTGTCCTTTCCCACGGCTTTCAACTAGTTACCCAAGGCAACTTGGTTTCTAACGTCACCCAATACTTACCACTTGGCGGCACCATCGGTCAACTTTTTGGACTTAGCTACAGCCGTGATATGGAACGTCAAGCAGACAATCTCGGTACACGTTTGATAGCTACCAGCGGCTATGCTTCTGATGGTTTGCGTAACTTAATGGCGACGCTAGAAAAACAACAAAAAAATACTCCACCCACTTGGTTATCTTCTCACCCAGGCGGTTCCGAGCGAGTTAGATATTTAGAAAGCTTAATTTCTGACACTGGCTATAACCGCTACGCTTATGAAGGAGTAGCACGTCACCAAGAAATCAAAGAACGTGTCAAGCAACTACTCAAAGAGAAAAAAGAACGCGAAGACCGAAAAAAGAAGCCAAATGATGAATCAAAAAAATAAATTGTTCGTCATTTAAACTATCAACTCCCTAACCACTGTTCTGTTGAGGATGATTTATGTCATCAAAAACCTTTAAATTTCTGTTTTTTGGCACTCTGAGTTTATCGCTCTTACTGGGCAATACCGCAGCATTTGCTCAATACAATAGCACCACTACCAGAACCACCACAACTACTTCCGATGGCGTTGTCGTACCTACAACATCAACAGGTGGTTCAGTACCATCAGGTGGTTCGATACCATCTAATGGCACATCCAGACCAATAAACGGTACAGGTATACCTACTTCCCCCAACGTTAACGAGATTGCTCGGTTTAGCTGTCAGACTTACAACGGTCAGTATACCGTAATGTATCAGCCCCAAAGTCAGCCAAATCAATATTTTCCTTGGGCAACACCAGGTAAATTAGGTGGTGGCTGGAATTCACAAGCTCGTTGTAATGCGATCGCCAATCGCTTAGAATCCTACCGTCAAGATGGCTTAGTAGAACTTCAGGCAGCCGTAGAAAATAGAGAGAACATTCTCTGCGTCACAACCGAGACTAATCAGTCCTGTCGAATTGTGCTAACAGTACCTGCTGGAAAAGATGTAGAAACTGTACGCAACAGCGTTTTCCAAAACTTGGTTTCCGCTGACAATGGACAATACACCACAGCCGTGAACACTTATACTAGCCGGGGTAACGGAACCAACGATTTATACAACTTAGGTCGGACACTTCTCGGTAATGGTAATAGTCGCACTAATAATCTCGCATCTTCTAAAGGCGGAATCAATCTCAAACCATTCCTTGACCCCAAAGATGGTGGTACTGCTAGTGGTCTGCGAAATGGCGTAGCACGTCGTCAAGCCAACCCTCAAAAGCTGAATCCCAACAATTTCCGTTAATTCATTGTTTTTCCGTGAAAACCTCAAATATTTACCCTATATCCCCCTTCTCAAGAGGGATATTTTTTTGGCATTGCAGATTATAACTATTCATCCGGAACTTGATATAACCCCAGAACTTCTGCCCCAGGAACGATTTAGCTTCAAAGCCAGATGAAGTTAAAATAAGATGCGTATGAACGCAAATTGTATTCTTTGAAACGGAATTATTTTATGAAACAGCTTTCAACTGTAGGACGCTTTCTGGCTAAAACTCTGTTTTGTGTGTCAGCGATCGCCTTCGTTTGGCAGGGTGCGTTTTTCTCAAACACCGCAGCAATGGCTAATCCGGTTGTAAACTTAATCGCTTCGGCAGACGCAGCTGATCAAGTTAAAGATAAAGTTGATGAAGCTGCTGGAGCAACCAAAAATTTCATCCGAGATACACAAGATCGCGTTAAGCAAACTGCAAGGACAAATGCCTCCAAAGTTGACGAAGCAAATGACAGCGGTAATCTTGTTGAGCGCAAAGCAAAAAGTGATAAGGCTACAATTGAGAAAAGAGCAAACGAAGATGCAGCAAGGACTGAGAAAGTAATAGACAAGGAAAAGAATGCTGTTGAAGGCGTTATTGATAGCATCAAGGATGCTTTTAGCAAGTAGAGAATAGATAAGCTTAAGCGTAGTAAGCACAGACAAAACAACGCCCTTAGCTTAAAAACAGGTTATACGTTCAGATTTGGTCAAACTGGACGTATAAACCGTAAAAAAGCCGGGATAAGGCGAAAGGGAAAGGTTAAAAAGTTTAAATTTCTCATAACGTTCAATTACTCTATTTTTCCATTATTCAATCTTCCTGCCAGCCAATTACGAAAGCTGGGATGATAGAAACTGTAATTAGTTTTTGTGTCTATTCGCTGTTGCACTAAAAACTCAAGCCAATTTTCCAGCACTTCTTCGACTTCGTATTCATCTTCATCAATTATTTGAGCGATCGCACTCGCTGACATCCCTCCCTTAGACGCAGATGTGAGGACGCGAAGCACTTTCAACGCCACATCAGACAAACCCTCTTGTTTCATTTTCTGCCAATGCTGGATAAAAGAAGGCACATCATCCCAGTTTTGTTCTGAATACTCGGATAAATCAAGAATCTGCGATGGTACTTCAATTAACAAACCGGATTTTTCTCTTTTGAAAGGATGACGGGTGAGAATAAAATAGATTCCATCCGGCAGATATCTGGGAAGATAAAACAGATTTGTACCTAGAGGTTGGGTGTTACGGTCAATGAAGCTACATCTCTGCCTACAAATCACTCGGCATCTCCATGTTTGCTCTTATTTTCGTAAGTCAAAAGATAAGCTTATCTTTGTTTTGCTTAGAAGATAAAGGTATCAATTCAACCAAGGCAAAGGGAAGGATACACAGAGGCCACAATAAATATTGTAAGAACAGTACTGAATTAAAATACAAAAATATCATCATGGTTATTGTGGAAGATACAAACATGCTCACCTTTTCTTTCAGGAAACTCAGGTAAAGCATTCCCATCATAAATAGCATGAGAAACTTGGCTCTTAATCCCACAATCCAGGTAAATTTTTGAGAAAAAATAACATCGACTGAGGGCGTATCTTTTATATGCGAATTTTCAAACCGTGTTGCTGAAAACAAGATTGATTTAAAGAAGCCTTCAGCATTCCAAATCAGAAAAGGTAATGATGTCAAAAAAGGAATGCTCAAAATAATAAAAAATCCCAAAACTAGATCTTTAGCCTGCCTATTGTTAGCTCCATTTTTCCAGAGGTATATGAGATACAAAGGCAGCAGAAATATTGCAATATGCTTAATTGCCAAAGAAATACTAAACATAAGTAAAGAAAGTTTTGTCTTCTCTTTCAAAAGGACTAAAGAGAATAGTAAAAAAAAGATCGCCGCAAATTCCAGGTGGTGAATACGTACTATATATATACTCCAGCGACCTAATAAGATGATTATAGAGGCTACAAAGCCAAGTATCCATAAACCTCGCATCTGGAAATATCTCAATATTAAGGCAACTATACCAATGTGGAAGGCAAAAGAAATAGGTCGCCACAAATATAACCAATCACGAAAATTTGGAAAACCAAGCTTTTGAACTAGTGCAGAGAAAAGGTATGCAAGTGGAAAATAAGTTGCATATTTATCATTGACCCTCATGTCACCTAACAAAACTCTGGCATAAGGATTTTCTCCAGTAATAATCCTCTTGCCTTCCAGCCAAATAAAGTAAATATCCTCCTCCTTTAAAGAATCGGAAGGTGTTAGCCAGAATTTAACATGTATTAACAAACCTGCACAAACCAGGAGCAGGAGAAGAAGCCAATATTTTTTATCCCATCTATATAAAGTTGACATGGTGAATTATTTGAAAATCAAGTTAGTCAATAGGATAGCAAATTCTACATTAGGGTTGTTCGCCAGTCTTCCAACCACGAGGTAAATCTGGGGCTTGGAAGACTGGGCAGGAGTGGAAACGTGCATCACCCACGACAGTGAAGTAGCCATTAGGGTTGGTGCTGAAGAACTTTTCAATAGCATCAAAGACAAATTTACTACCACGAAATGACTCTGTTTTATCTTTAATTAGTCGCTCAAATTCTGATGGCATTTGCTGCGGATACCAGTCTTTTGGGTCAACTAAGTAGGTAGGCACAAATAAACCTAACTATAGGATTAGTATTTGATTTTTGAAAAAGCTCCGTACATCTGGAGAGACATAAAATTAAAGGCAGTGTTTTGGATAAACCACTCAAATATCCACTTTAAATGAGAAAACGAAGGCACTAAAGCACAAGAACGTCGAACCCAAGTTTTTCTAGCCGTCGAACTCACGTCAATTTAGTATGAAGCGCTAACTACATTAAAGAATCACAGGTTATTTATTATCTGTGTCCATCTATGGTTTAATCTTTAAAAATCCCTAATCCCTAATCCCTAGTCACTATATGAACATCCAACGCATCGAACCCAATCCCGGACAAGAATCAGTATGGGATTACCCTCGTCCCCCTCGCTTAGAGGACACAACCAAACACATCCAAATCATCTTTAATGATGTGACTATTGTAGATACCCACAGCGCTAAACGTGTTTTAGAAACCAGCCATCCACCCGGTTACTACATTCCTCCTGCGGATATCAAAATGGAATATCTACTTTTGACACCGCGTTCTAGCTTTTGTGAATGGAAGGGAAGTGCTGGTTACTACAATATCCGCGTGGGTGAGAAAGAAGTGCAAAATGCTGCTTGGTTTTACCCCGAACCTACACCAGAGTTTGCATCTATCAAAGATTATGTAGCTTTTTACGTCCACTTAATGGATGCGTGCTACGTCGATGGCGAAAAAGTACAACCGCAACCAGGTAACTTTTATGGTGGCTGGATTACCAGCGATATTGTTGGACCCTTCAAAGGTGGTGCCGGTACTTGGGGATGGTGAGAATTTACAAATGAAATCAATCTAACAAGCGTCGCACCAAAATTATGATGTTGGGAAACGCTAAAGGATTTACTTCGCCATTACTTAGTGTTACTTCAGATGTATAATCGCCATCATTGGGATTGCGGAAAATTTTGACGCAGCGATTTTTTAAATCCACAACCCAATATTCTGGTATTTCCGCTAAAGCATAAGCTTTGCGCTTTGCATCCAAATCTTTACTGAGGCTGGTGTTAGAATATTCAATTAACCAAAAAATATTTTCTGGGTAAGGGTGACGGGTTCGATATAATGCCCGCAGAGGTTGCACGATCGCCAAATCTGGTTCGGGTTCGGAAGCCATCAACGGTAATGTGATGGGCTTTGCATCGCGCACGAGAACTGTTTCTCCTAGCACAGATCGCAGATAGTCCGCAGCGTCAGTACTTAGTTAGCATGTTCTGGACCTTCTGGAGGCATTTCAACGATTTCGCCGTTTAATAGTTCAACATGACGTTCACAAAGAAGACCAACTTCAACCATTCGGTGATACTCGTCTAGCGTCCATTTGGCTGTAGTAAGTGTCATTGCCAGTCTTACCTTAGTCGGGAGGTTTTATAAATATTCTGCCTTTAGATTCTATTTTCGCGTGCTTTTTACTCGTGTCGTTTGGTGGTTTATCTTGATAACGCTAAGATTTACCATCTGACAAAAGGAGGTATAATATTTAATCAAGTGCTAAAGGCTACGTAAGTAATCTTCTAATAATCTTGTCGGACACCACCTCGCACAGGCTTAACTTCCGAAGGGTCAGAGAATGGATCAGTACCACCACTCCAGTTAAAGTCGCTAATTCTAAAGCTGATTCCACCTAATTCCAACACTGGGTTATAACGCAAAGTGATTCCGTAGGTACGGCGGTTATATTCTACGATGTAGTCTGTGCTACTGCGTTCGCCAGTATCTAAGTTAATTGAGGTTTGAAAGCCAAGGCTAAATGGTCCGTAGATTTGCTGGGAAATTCCCGCATTAAGCACTCTGTTATCAACAGCGCGATCGAACAAAAATGGCGATGCTCCGCTGAATATACCTTGGGAGTAACTGACATTAAAGGCAGTATAATCAAAGGCAGGTCGAGAGAAATGACCAAACTGTCCGCGCAAGCCAACTGTGGCAATCAAGGTACTTTGATTATCACCACTGGTGTAAAAAGTGCTTGTGCCGGTTACGTCGCCAAATGCTTGTACATAAGGAACTATCGGGTTTGGGGTGTAACGTAATCCCTCTGTGGGGGTGGGTGGTAATGGTTTACCCTGCCACAGTGTAACCCCACCATCAACGGTCGCACTACCTTGGACGCGTCCTAAAGAGATGCGGTTGTTCTCTCGCGGTATTTCGAGTAAGTCTTCGCGATCGCTATTTGCGTTAATATATTGAGCGCCACCTTGATATCTCAAGTTAAAACCAGTTGTACCTAAAGGAATTCTCGGAGAAGTAACAACTGCACCAAGACTACTTTGAACGGTTTGAAAACCAAGGGTGCCGTTGTAAAGGCGATCGCGATAGCTGTATTCTAAATTCAATATATGAGGATTGGTATCGCCTAATTCTTGCCGCAATCGCAAACTTGCCCGCAAATTATCTTCCACTGTCCCCAAGTCTAAGCTGGTTAATATCCCAGAACCCTCAACTGTAGTCTTGGGGCTTAAAGTAGCAGCCAATCTTGTTTTCAAACCAAACAACGCGGCAAAGCTATCAGTACCAGTTATAGCTTTTTGCGCGAAAAACTGCGGTGTGACGCTAAAGCGTACCCCTTCTGTGTTAAAGGGTTGGAAAGAACGCTCAATAAAGACACCACCGCGTTGATTATCATCATAGCCGACAGAGACAATTGCCGGCGTTACATCTCGTTCCCTGCGGTCAATTGTCTGGCGATCAATAGGGATGGGTAATGTTGTTCTTTGATCTAAAACTAAACGCTGTCGCTCTGTTTTAATGCTGTCTACTAAGGGTGACTCTCGCGTTAAAGTGACTTTATCGGCACGTAACTCTAGTTCTGGTGGCGAAAATGGGTCATTGGTAAAGCGTACATTTCTAGCTTGCCAGCCTCGCGGATAAAAATCAACTCGTTCTGCTTGAAAGCGCACTCGCTTGACTACACCTCCCTGTTGTGGTGCTGGGAGGTTTCTCGCATCTGCCCTACCACCTAAATTGAAGTTAACCCCACCAGGACTGTTAACACCTGTAGTCGGCTGATTTGCCCGAATGCGATCGCTTACTGGACGCGGTGTGACTACTCCACTTACTCCGGTATCAACAGAGTTAAAGGCTAAATCAGTACCTGCTGTGGGGATGTAAACTTCTCCCCTACCATTTTGTAATTCTCCACTATCTTGAATAAAGTTATAAGTAAAGCGTTCTCCGCGCAGTACTTGATCGCCTCGTGTCAATGCGACATTTCCGTTGCCCACGGCAATCAAGTTGTCTAAATTGACTTGCAAGCGATCGGCATCTACCACTGCCCCATCAAATCGTACCACCACATTACCTACAGCCGTGACAATCCGCCGTTGCTGGTCGTACTCCTGCCTATCAGAAGTTACTTCCACAATTCTTTCTCGTGCTGGCGCTGTAGTTGCTGGCGGAGTTGTCTGAGTTGGTTGACTTTGTTGCTGATTTGTAGTGTCTGTTGGTGTCGGTGCAGATTGTTGCGGGGAAGCAGGTTGGGGAATTGTGATTTGGCTTGTCTGGCTGCGAGACTTAAATTCTATAACGTTTTCTACTGGTTGTGTACTCGCTGGATTGTCGGGATTAGTATAAGTAATATTTTGTATCGGTTCGCTATTTGGCGGCTGACGGGGTGTCTGAGAAGGCGCATTTTGGGCAATAGTATTATTTTGCCCTTCTGGACGGGCTAATTTTTCCTGTAATATTTGCCCTTTTTGGGATATTTTGCTTTGCGATGCGACATTTGCATCCGGCTGCACGGGATAACTAATTCCCATCGATTCTCCCAAAGCTCCAGCACTTTTAACAGCACTGAGGGGAGAAAATTCTGGTGGGAAACTTTCCGGCGGATTGGGTGCGGATTGCGTCTGGGCGGCTGCTAAATCCTGGCGAGTGGTGTGTTGTTGAGTTGGCGATACAGAAGTTTCTGCTTGCCGTTGCGCTCGATTTTCTTGCGCTTTTGCCTCCAGTTCGGCAATTGAATGAAACTTAGTATCACTACCAGTCAAAACCGGATTTGCAGGTTGTAAAGGTTCGACAATAGAAAACGGTGCGGGCGGCAGAACTGGGTGAAGCATATTCGCAAAATCAACCTAACAAATAGCCAATTGAAAGCCGGAAGGACTAATTACACCTAACAGCCTTCCGACTTTAGCCTTCAGCCTAGCCTGCGGCAAGCCGCCTGGAAAGGACACTCTTGTAAGCGTGTGGAATTTTCCACGCTCTTCTCAAGTGTCCGTGGCATTTACATTCGCATGAACGGCAGTTATGGATCGGGTCGTGATTTTACTCTGAATCCCGACGTCCGGGGTTACGAGCTGGATCGTTCGACAAAAATCCAAAGACGAAGAGCAAAACGAAGAAGGCTACAACAACATAAACAACAATTTTTAAAGTAACCATTGACGAAAACTCCAAGGGTATAAAATAGAAGCTTGCTTTTTTGTATCCGTGATGCAGAAAAGATAGCTCCTATATATTACCCAAATCTCGCCCCTTTTTTGTCAGACACCGAGCTGAGTCGAGAGTCCAAACTCCAAGATTCTTGGATTATTGATTGGCTAATTACTCTTGGACTTTAGTTTTGGCACTTTGGGTTTTCTGACTTGTAGATGCGCTTTCGCAAGCAATAAGAATCTGAAGTAATTACTTTAGCTGATGACGTGAACTTGAGGCTGAGGTTTCCGAGTCAAGAAAGAAAAAATTTTGTAGTCAGGGCTGAAGCCCTTGAACTTGAGCGATAAATCGCTCACTACGGATTAATCAGACAAAATACAAATAGTGAACTACCTACATTCACCCGTCAGGTGAATGTAGGCTTCCGACTTCATTGACCGTTGCCCCTTTCCCTTACGAGTAGGTGGTCTTACACAGCCTCCATCAGCAATAACGGGGTTCCTTCCGCGATTAGTTTGCAATATCTGGATTCCTTCATTCCTTATGTTCAATGCCGCATTACCATCACGATCATGATGAATATTGCATGATACACAGTTCCATTCACGCACTTCAAGAGGCAACTCATCAACGACGTGACCGCAGCATGAACAGGTTTTGGAACTGGGGAAGAACCTGCCAATTTCCACAAGTTGTCCCTCTTTCCGTTTCAACTTGTATTCTAGGAAGTTGACAAACATCCCCCAACCAACGTCGGATATTGACTTTGCTAGCTTCCGATTCCGTACCATTCCCTTGACGTGAAGATTCTCCACAATAATGACTTGGCTGTCGTCTACCAACTTTCTGCTCAGTTTATGCAGGAAATCTTGGCGAGAATTTGATACTCTTTCGTGAACCTTGGCTACTAGTTTTTTGTATCTGTGTCTAGAATTGCTTCCTTTGACTTTACGGGCAAACTTTTTCTGCTTCCGAGCTAGATTCTTCTCATGACGTTTAAGGTATCTTGGATTGGAATGCTTGGTAACTTGTTCGCCATCATGAACAATGGCGAACTCTTTTAACCCCAAATCAATACCCAATATTTTGTCACCAGTTGGTTGACTATCCGTACTTTCTACTTCACACAAGATAGAGGCAAAGTATTTATCTGTAGGAGTCTTACTGATAGTAACTGTCTTAACTTTCCCTTCAATTGGTCTATGAAAGACTGCTTTAACAACACCAATCTTAGGAATATCCAAGCAATTACCTACAACCTTAACGTTTTGCGGATATTGAATCGATTGCTTATGATGTTTTGATTTGAACCTAGGTTGGGAGGCACGTCCCTCAAAAAAGTTTTTGTAAGCCCTGTCGAGGTTGATGGCTACACACTGCAAAACGGATGAGTAACAGTCTTGCTTAAACCAAGGATTTTCAACTTTTAATTGAGGTAAATAAGCTTTGTAAACGCTGATATTTAATAACTTTCCACTTTGTTCATAGTGTTGAATACAAGCGTTCAGTGCATAATTCCAATACCACCTTGCACAACCAAATGACTTGGCTAGAACTATTTCCTGTTCAGTTGTTGGGTATAGTCTGACCTTGACTGCCTTCAACACTTTTCATCACCTCCAAGTTATATGTATGCTAGCATTTTGAGGAATTAATGAGGAAACAAAATGAAAGACAAATATATTAGAGTTAGAACATCAGAAAGAAGATTAAATAAACTTCGCTTATATGCAGCTCTAACAGAAAAGACAATGACTCAGGTAATTGATGAGTTAATTGACTCGTTAAAAATGCCGGAGATAGACAAAAACTCGGACACCCCTCTCCCGCCTTAAATGACATTTAACATGGGTCGGGGGTGTACCGAGTTTTTGTCCCGCGGATTAAGCTAAAAGGCCCTGTCGAAGCGTGATGTCAGTATAGTGGCAAATTGTATATCACCCGATCGGGTGATCCAGTAGCATGATGCCTGTGGGGTACTACCCATTATAAATTTTTAAGGAAACCTAAAGCAACTTTGCAGGTCGCATCAGGGCGATCAAACTAAACGCTTCTGCAAGAATTGCTTAACCCCTAAAATTGGTAAAAAATATGGTTCTCATTCGTGACATTGTTCAGCAAGCGCTAACTACAGGCTCTTTAAGTATTCCGGCAGATGAGCAGTTGCAGCAGTTACTGCAAACTGAATTTGAGGAAAAAGACATCGATGCCTTGATGCTACTACAAGAAGCTGTGCAATCCGGACGTGTTCAGAAAGAGTACCGTAACCGAAAGAGCGATCGCCCTGCCAAAAACAAACGCGGTATCATCAAGATGAAACTTCTTTGTCCTAGTGCTATTGGCGTTCTTGTCTTGGGTACTATTGTCTTTGCTCTACCAAAAGGTGGCGAATCACTAAATTTTTCCACCAACAATTCCAATGTTACCCAATTGACTCTAGAATAATGGCAAATTGCCCAAATTCGGCTTTTTGTCCCCGTGTAAAAAAGAACAGAATTAGGAGCAACCTTTTTGCTGGTCTAGGCTACAAAAGAGTGGATCTGGCTAACATTACCGTTCGCCTTGGTCTTTCCTTCTCCCAAAGGGAGAAGGTTGCTCGGCAGATGGCGTCCGTGCAATGCGTCCCCAAAGCTTTTGTACAACTTTTTGAGGGAGTTTGACAAATAACTGCGTTCACAAAGTGACTCTGTAAGAGTATCGCGTCTGGGTGTTCTCTTCTTTCTCCCTCTTGAAGACGCAAAGTGTGCTTGAAAAGCTTCTGTTGCAGCATCTCACACTATCAACATCAATAATATAAATATTTATAAACTCTTACTGATGTTTAAGTTAATTTATGTATTGAACTACATCAATTATTAAATAATTATATAGTTAACACTAACTGATAAAATCAGAAAAACCTTTGCATTCACATTTTCCAATCTAAGTGATAATATTTTTTAAAGCTTAACAAAGTCATCATAAGTTCACAAACAGGGTATAAAGAGTTGGAAACATTGGGCAAACACAGTCAACAATAGCGATAGCTAAACCAGGAGTTTCGCAGTCCTTATGCAACCAATTCGTACATTTAACGTGTCCCCTTCGCTACCGCCCCGACTCGAACCGCTGCGGAAGCTAGCATATAATCTCCACTGGGATTGGAATGTTGAGACAAAAGACTTATTTCGCCGTTTAGATCCGGATTTATGGGAATCTAGCCGCCATAACCCAGTGTTAATGCTCGGTACAATTAGCCAAGGGCGGTTAACGGAAGTTGTGGAAGATGAAGGCTTCCTGGCGCAAATGGATCGAGCAGCCCGCCAGTTAGAAGATTATTTACAAGAGCGCACTTGGTATCAGAAACAGCGGAGTACTAATTCTTCTGAGGAAAAAGGCAAAGAATGCTACGCTTATTTTTCGGCTGAATTTGGACTGGTAGACTGTTTGCCTGTATATTCTGGAGGCTTGGGTGTTCTCGCGGGCGATCACCTCAAATCTGCCAGCGACTTAGGATTACCACTAGTAGGTGTGGGCTTACTGTACCAGCAAGGTTACTTTGCTCAATATCTCAATGCTGATGGTTGGCAGCAAGAACGCTACCCAATCAACGATTTTTATAACATGACCTTGCATCTAGAGCGCAATCCTGATGGCTCAGAATTGCAGATTGCTGTAGATTACCCAGGACGCAAGGTTTACGCTCGAGTATGGCGCGTACAGGTGGGAACTGTGCCGCTTTACATGATGGATACTAACATCGAACCCAACAATCCTTACGACCACAACATTACAGATCAGCTGTACGGTGGCGATATCGATATGCGTATCCACCAGGAAATTATGCTGGGTATCGGCGGCGTGCAGATGCTGAAAGCTCTGGGGTATAATGTAACCGCTTACCATATGAATGAAGGTCATGCGGCTTTTTCTGCTCTTGAGCGCATCCGGACGCTGATTCAAGAAGAAGGTCTGAGTTACGATACCGCCAAACAGGTGGTGGGTTCAACTAATATCTTCACCACTCACACGCCAGTACCCGCAGGTATTGATTTGTTCCCGCCAGATAAGCTTTTGTATTATCTAGGATATTATGCAGATATCTTTGGTTTGACAAAAGACCAATTTTTAGGATTGGGACGTGAAAATACCGGTGATTTATCTGCGCCTTTTAGTATGGCAGTGCTGGCGTTAAAAATGGCAACATTTTGTAACGGTGTAGCGCAACTGCATGGTGTAGTGTCACGGCAGATGTTCCAAGGTTTGTGGCAAAAAGTACCTGTGGAGGAAGTGCCGATCGCCGCAATTACAAATGGCGTTCATGCCCGCAGTTGTGTGGCAAAATCAACTCAAGAGTTGTACGATCGCTATCTTGGACCCAATTGGTCATCAGTAGCAGCAGATAACCCATTGTGGGAACGCATGGACGCGATTCCAGATGAAGAATTGTGGCGCAATCACGAACGCTGTCGTTTGGATATGGTCTTGTACGTGCGCGATCATTTGGTGAAGCATTTACGCGATCGCGGTGCTTCTTCATCTGATATTGCCCAAGCGCAAGAAGTTCTCGATCCGAACGTTTTAACTATCGGTTTCGCGCGTCGCTTTGCTACCTACAAACGCGCTACTTTATGGATGCGCGATATCGAGCGCATCAAGCGGATAATGTTGGCAAACAAAGACCGCAAGTTACAATTTGTCATCGCCGGCAAAGCACACCCGAAAGACATCCCAGGTAAAGAATTAATCCGCGACATCAATCACTTTATCAGCGAACAAAATTTAGAAAAGCAGGTAGTGTTTGTTCCCAATTACGACATTCACATCGCTCGATTGATGGTGGCTGGTTGCGATGTGTGGTTAAATACACCACGTCGTCCGCGAGAAGCCTCAGGTACGAGCGGTATGAAAGCAGCGATGAACGGATTACCGAATTTAAGTGTATTAGATGGTTGGTGGGATGAAGCTGATTATGTCCGTACAGGTTGGGCGATCGGACATGGTGAGAATTATGAAGACCCCAATTATCAGGATGAAATAGAAGCAAACGCTTTCTACGATTTACTAGAAAAAGAAGTTGTGCCTTTATTTTATGAGCGCGATGCTGATAATTTGCCCCGTCATTGGGTAGCAAAAATGAAAGATGCGATTAAGTTGAATTGTCCGTTCTTTAATACAGCGCGGATGGTGGGAGAATATGCACAAAGAGCTTATTTCCCCGCAAGCGATCGCTACTACACTCTGACGGCTGATCAATATGCACCAGCGAAGGAATTAGCAGCTTGGAAAACCAAACTCAGCCAACACTGGTTCAACATGAAAATCAAAGATGTTGACATCTCCTCAGATGCAGATATCGAGGTTAACCAAACCGTTGCTGTCAAGGCAAAACTTGACTTAGCGACTCTCAGCCCTGATGATGTGCAGGTGGAGCTGTATCAAGGTACAATCGATGCCAATGGCGAGATTGTCGATGCTGTTCCAGTGGTGATGGATTACCAAGGTAATGATACGCAAGATTTAGGTATTTACACTGCGGATATCGTCTACACCGCCTCTGGTTTACAAGGCTTATCCTTGCGGGTATTGCCAAAACACAGATACCTTGCTACTCCGTATGAGCCAAGGTTGATTCTTTGGGCACAGTAACGAAAGTTAGGAGTTAGGAGTTTAAAGTTAAGAGTTAAAAATTCTTAACTCATAACTCATAACTCCTGACTCCTGACTCCTGACTCCTGACTCTTAGAGGGGATGACAATGTAACCTGTAGTGCGATCGCCTAATACTAGGTTGCGTTGTTCTCCCCAATACCACCAGTGTGCAGCTACATAAGCGCAGATGAGGCTATCTAGTTTATCTTCTACAGCTTTGAGTGCTGCACCTGTTGTGGGGATTTCGGAGGGAAACAAACCGCAGATGAACGCGGATAAACGCAGATGAGGTTGGATGGTGGGTAGGATATGAAGAATGTAATTGTGGAGTTTGAGAAGTTCTAAACGGCGATCGCTTAAACGTCCTTTTTTATATTTGAGGATGCGTTCTAAGTTGAAGAGATGGACGATAGCGGGGTGGGGAAAGACTTCTATTTGATATCTACCAAGTTTTTGCGGTTCGATGGTTGGTGCGTGTGTAAAGCTACGCGATTCTAATTCTAAGCCGAAGTTGAGGGTGCGATCGGCAAAAGGTAAATTCAGGTTTGCTGGATAGCATCCAGCGTGATATTTGCCAAAGTGTTTGTGACTAAGTTTATCTGGTAAGCGACTCCCGGTAGCGTTGGGGATGAGGGTAGGTGCGTCTACAGCGATGATTGCTGCTTCGTCTGGTTGTACGTGAGTATCAATCCAGCTGAGGATGTCTGCAATAAATTCTTTGCGATCTAAGTCGAGTAGTTCAAGTTGATTATCTGTCCATTGTAAGCAGCATAGTCCGCTTGGTTGCGATTTCCAACCCAAATCAATACCGAGAAATTTCATTATCTACCTAATTTCAAGATTATAATTTAGAAATGAATTGATAAGCTAATTAAGAAGCTATCCAGAGGGCAATTGAGTTGTTTAACATCATTTAAAAAAAATTGAATGCGTGTTATTAGCAAAAGGACACTGAGAGAATTTTGGGAAAAACACCCCAATGCCCAACCCGGAGTTTTACTATGGTATCAGCGCATCAGTGATTCAGAGTTTCAAAACTTGAATAACTTACGTCAAGTGTTTCCCTCAGCAGATTTAGTTGCCAACTTCATCGTTTTTAATATTAGCGGTAATAATTATCGACTCATTACATACATAGATTATGAATTTCAAATAACATTTGTACGCGCTGTACTTACACATGCCGAATATGACAAGGAGAACTGGAAAAATGACGAGTGGTTTGAAAACTCCTAGTAGTTATTATATCGAGCTAATTACCACCTTCGCGCCGCGTCCGATTACCAATGAGGCTGAGTTAATCGCCACGCAAAACCGAATTAATTCTATCTTAGATAAGGGAAACCTTACACAAGATGATAAAGATTATGTGAATGTGCTTGGAACTCTCGTTTATGATTATGAAGAAAAAAACGAACCGATGCCTATTCTGAAGGGAGTTGCACTACTGAAAGCCTTGTTAGAAGAATCTAATCTTCAACCAAAACATTTAATTACTATATGCGAAAGTGAATCTAATATTTTAGATATACTGAATGGCAAAGCTAAACTCAATGGCAATCAAATTAAACAATTAGCTGCTTTTTTCCAGATATCGCCTAGCTACTTTGTTGAGTAAAATTAAAGCAAGGCTGGAGTGCGATCGCACTCTTCAATCTTACACTTGCAACTGCAAGGCATATTATAGAAATACAAATCAATCTTAAGTCTACAACTCTGCAAATCTATCTGTCGCTTCAATTAAAGCACTCTTGATTCCTGGTTCGCTCATCGAATGTCCAGCATCAGGAACAACAATAAATTCAGCTTCTTGCCAAGCAAGATGTAACTCCCAAGCTGATATCATCGGACACACTACATCATATCTTCCTTGCACAATTACCGCAGGAATGTGGCGAATACGCTCAACATTCGCAAGTAGTTGATCTTCGCTTTCAAAAAATCCCTTATTTATGAAATAATGACATTCAATTCTGGCAAAAGCATCGGCAAATTCACTTTGACCAAATGTTTGCATTAGCTGTTTATCTAAAAACAGTCTACTTGTGCTAGCTTCCCAAATTGACCATGCACGCGCTGCTTCTAACCTGATTTGTAAGTCTGGACTTGTCAAGCGTTTGTAATAAGCTGTAAGCATATCGTCACGTTCACCGAGAGGAATTGGTTTTAGATATTCCTCCCAAGCATCAGGAAAAATGTAGCTAGCACCTTCTTGATAAAACCAGCGTAATTCTTTTTGACGCAGCATAAAAATACCGCGTAAAATTAAACCTTTGCAACGTTCTGGATAAGTTTGACTGTAAGCTAATGACAGCGTACTCCCCCAACTACCACCAAAAATAACCCACTTTTCTATTCCTAAATCTTTTCGGAGTTTTTCAATATCATTTACTAAATCCCAAGTTGTATTTTCTCGCAATTCTGCATGAGGTGTACTTTGACCGCAACCACGTTGGTCAAACATCACCAAACGCCATTTTTCTGGATGAAAATATTGTCGATAAAAAGCTGGACATCCAGCTCCGGGTCCACCATGTAGCAAAACAATTGGCTTACCTTGTGGGTTTCCTGATTCTTCAAAATGAATTGCGTGCAAGTCGGAAACTTGTAATTTACCTTGTTTGTAAGGTTCTATAGGTGGGTAAAGTTCGCGCATTATCTTCAATAATTATAAAATATGATTTTCAATTTATTGGTAGTGAGGGCTTTAGTTTTATTCAACAAAGGAAAGGACTGAAGTCCTTACTACAAATAAGTATGTAATTCAGCAAACATACTATGATTTATAAAATATACTATAAATCTAAAATGTCGATACTTAAGTATTTGTTCTAACAACAGGATAACGTTACGTCAGCTTTCTTACTTCTCAGACATCTTCTAAGGAAATTAAACGCTTAATGAAGCCGTACTCTCAACTCACCGTTATTTCTTACATCATCGGTCCTACCTTGATCGTAGTGAGTCATTTTGGTGCACTACTCGTAATTTTCACTGGCTTATCCTGGGGGGCGATCGCTTGGGTAGTTTTACTGTATATCATCCGAATGTTTGCCATTACTAGCATTTACCACCGGTTGCTGACACATAGAAGCTATCAAGCTTCACCGCTAGTGCTATGGATTGGTAGCATCGTCGCTGCTACCGCTGGACAAATGGGACCCAGTTGGTGGAAAGCTCATCATACAAAGCATCATCAATTTTCCGACCAAGAGCACGACCCGCATTCGCCGTATCGACCGTTCAAAGGCATCAAAGGCTTCTGGTGGTCTCAAGCTGGATGGCTGTTATCCTCACAGTTTTTACCCGCAAAGTTGCCCGCTGATGTTGAAAATGATGTCGTTTTGAGGATGGTTGATCGATTGCACTTCATTCCCACCATTGCGCTCGGTGCAATCTCCTACCTTATGGGTGGAGTAGACTATCTCACTGCTTTTTTCCTCAGCACAACCCTGCTCTTTCACGGGGTCGCAACGGTTAACTCACTGACCCACACCGTTGGTGAACAACCGTTTAGCACCAATGATTATAGTAGAAACAACTGGTTCGTTGCAGTTCTGACTTTGGGTGAAGGCTGGCATAATCTGCATCATGCATTTCAATCATCAGCCCGACACGGTATAACCTTGCGAGCAGGTAAGGTTGCTTATTTGCCAGATCCAACATTTTGGTTGATCAAACTGCTTGAATTTCTTAATCTAGCATCAAAGATTAGAATGCCGTCTGAAACAGAACTTATTAATCGCGCTAAAGACCGGAACCATCAACACTTAGAGCCTAGAACTGAAGTGGAAATATCAATCTAAATCTTGCTTGCAGTTGGGTAATCCTTCAAGGTGTTTATAATCGGATTGGGCGGGGATATGTGGTGCGGTTCGTTCTGGATAAACCCTATAATCTCTCGAAGGATGAAACATTCTTTGAGCCAGATGCAAGTATGAGAGTCTTCCTCACCTGATGTTTTTATTTGTTGTCCCACAATGGACTGCACAAGTGACCTACACAAGTGATTTAGGACTTACGCAAGCGTCACAATATAAGGTCAACTGGCACATATATTTCAATTTGCCGTAAATGCTTGTAAGCATTGATTTATAAACCTTAGAGCCATATTAATTCTATGTGACAGTTTTCAGATAAATGTGCCAGTTGCGTAAGTCCTGTGATTAACTGACCATTACTTGAAGTGGAGAGAACCCAAAATGACATTTGCAAACACATTTCTAAATATTCAAAAGTATCTTCCCATCACAGGCGATATCAATCTCAAAACGCCGATCGCTTATAAAGCAACGCGAGGAGCAGCCAGAGTGATCAATGCAGCTCAAATGGCATTGGGAGAAGCCTACGTTAATGGATTAGAAATACCAGATTCAGTCTATCGCTCGCTAATCAATTCCTCCATGCCGCTGTTATTTCAGCATTGTCCTAGTCTGCTTGCTCCCTACGAATGGGTCTTAAACGAAACGGATCATATTGCTGAAGGCTCGCGCGAACTAATGAAGGTTCAATATGACTTACCACAAGCCATGCTGAACCAAATGTTGGGAGATTGGAAATTAATTTATCCTAAGTACAGCATGGGATTGTGGGAGCGTGGTGCTGTCGATTTAGAAGAATCTCAAAAGCACATGATCGATCAGGTAATTGAACGGCTAGAAATAAAAGATGGCGATAACATTTTGGATTTTGGCTGCGGGTGGGGTTGTGTAGCTAACTACATTCTGTCTAAGTTTCCCAATGTGCGATTTACTGGGTTGAATTTGAGCCATGAACAATGTGAGTACATGCGCCGTAAAATGCAAGACCCTGAAAGCTATTTGAGTTCTGGGCGGTTCACGCTTTATGAAGGCGATCTAAATGATGCTCAATTTGCAGAAAAATTCGACAAAATTCTCTCAATTGGTGTCTTTGAGCACGTAGGCAATCTCACCAATGCCTTCCAAAAATTGGCATCCCTCTTAAAGAGTGGCGGTAGAGTATTTATTCACATCATTACCGCTCGCATTCCTAACAATATGTCGTCTGGCTTCACGCATAAGTACATTTTTCCACATGGTCGCTACTGGAATTATGATGCTATTCCAAACCACAATCAAGACCTTAAAACTATCAGCCAGTGGTATATAAACGGCATAAATTATCACAAAACGCTGACAGATTGGTTACGCCGATTTGACGATCATCAAGAGAGCATTAAACACTTAGACTATAGCATGGACTATGCTAAGTTCCGTCGCATTTGGCGATTCTACTTGCTGATGCTGGGGACGATTTTTGCGACGTGCGATGGTGAATATAATGGTAACGGGCAATACCTCTTGGTTCATACTTGAATCACTAAGTATGCGACCAGATTAATAAGACTCTCATAAAGCATATACCCCAAGATATAACATAATACAGTTTAGATAAATACCAACCTCTAAACCCGGTTTTTTTTAAATCCGGGTTTATTCGGCTTCAAAATACCTTTAACTTCATATTATTCAGATATCACAATTAATTACTTGCCAGATTAATAGTATATTTAATAACAAAATATTAAATTGATTTTTAGCAAGACTTGTGAAACTGGAGAGACAGAGGTAATTACCAATTACTAAATCTCTAATCCCAAAACGGCGAGTTGCCCTAGAAAGTGTCAAAATTAAATAAGTTTTGCGATCGCCTTCGGCGGGCGCTTCGCGCCATCGCACATTTACTATAGTGCAAACTTGAGGTCATTAATAAGTTGTAATTTATGGGCAAGCAACGCGTTCTGTCGGGAGTTCAACCAACTGGCAATTATCATCTCGGTAACTACTTAGGAGCGATTCGCAACTGGGTAGAAGGACAGAGCGAGTATGAAAATTATCTCTTTGTGGCTGATTTACATGCGATAACTGTACCGCATAATCCAGCGACACTGGCAGCTGATACTTACACCCTGGTGGCTCTTTATCTAGCTTGTGGTCTAGATTTACAATATTCGACAATCTTTGTTCAATCTCACGTCTCGGCTCACAGTGAACTCACTTGGCTGCTGAATTGCATCACACCGATGAACTGGCTGGAAGATATGATCCAGTTTAAGGAAAAAGCTGTCAAACAGGGCGAAAATGTGAATGTCGGTTTGCTCGACTATCCGGTGCTGATGGCAGCAGATATTTTGCTCTACCAAGCTGATAAAGTGCCGGTGGGTGAAGACCAAAAGCAACACTTGGAATTGACGCGGGATATTGTCAACCGATTTAATCATCAGTTTGCCAAGCCGGATCAGCCTGTGCTAAAGTTACCAGACCCTTTGATTCGCAAAGAAGGCGCAAGGGTAATGAGTTTGACGGATGGAACTAAGAAGATGTCGAAGTCAGATCCGTCAGATTTAAGCCGAATCAATTTGCTAGATCCACCAGATTTAATTACCAAAAAGATTAAGAAGTGTAAAACCGATTTGGTGCGCGGTCTGACTTTTGACGATCCAGAGCGTCCGGAGTGTCACAATTTGTTAACGCTCTATATGCTGCTTTCTGGTAAAACAAAGGGAGAGGTGACCGCTGAGTGTCAAGATATGGGTTGGGGACAATTTAAGCCATTATTGACAGAAACGACGATTAATGCGCTTAAACCGATTCAAGATAAATATCAAGCGTTAATGGATGACAAAGGCTATCTAGAGTCAGTTTTGCGTGAAGGACGAGAAAAAGCTGAGGCGATCGCACTTTCTACCCTTACACAAGTAAAAGTTGCTTTGGGTTATTCTCTACCTTTATAAGCTTTCGCTTTTTAGTGCGCTGTGCTATAGGTGTACTTAGAGTACTAAAATCTCGTAGTTATGCTTGATACGCAAAAAACAGCATTTACTTGCTTTCGCCAAGCTGCAAAAGCAGGTGATTTCTTGATTACAGCCGAGGTTACTCCTCCAAAGGGGGGTAATCCAGCGCACATGCTCAGTATGGCGGCGACCCTTAAGGGGAGGGTTCATGCCGTCAATATTACTGATGGTAGCAGAGCAGTTCTGCGGATGTCCTCGTTAGTGGCTTCGGCAATTTTGTTGCAAAATGGAATTGAGCCGATTTGTCAGTTGGCTTGTCGCGATCGCAATCGCATTAGTTTGCAAGCTGATTTAATGGGCGCTCATGCTCTGGGGATATATAACATTTTAGCTTTAACTGGCGACCCAGTGAAAGCAGGCGACCACACCGATGCTAAAGGCGTATTTGACTTGGAAGCAGTCCGCTTGCTGCAAGTCATCCAGAAGCTAAATCGCGGCTTTGATTGCAACGAGAAACCCTTGACTGATGGGTCTACAGATTTATTTGCTGGTGCAGCAGTCGATCCGCAATGTGCGAGTTGGTCGGGTTTGCAAAGTCGATTTGAGCGCAAAATCCAAGCGGGAGCGCAGTTTTTTCAAAGTCAGTTAATTACCGATTTTGAGCGGCTAGAAAAGTTTATGGATAAAATCGCCGCAGGCTCTGGTAAACCGATTTTAGCAGGGATTTTCTTGCTGAAATCGGCGAAAAATGCCCAGTTTATTAATAGGTGCGTTCCTGGAGTGAATATTCCCGACCATATTATTGATAGATTAGCGCAAGCAAAAGACCCGCTGGAAGAAGGCGTAAAAATTGCCGCCGAACAAGTCAAGATTGCACGTCAATTGTGTCAAGGTGTGCATATGATGGCGGTGAAGCGTGAAGACTTGATTGTACCAATTTTGGATATGGCTGGAGTGGCGCCAGTTAAACAGTTGGTGACTGTTTAAGTAGGGTGAGGTGATTTCTAGGACGGGCTTCTCTACGAGAGGCTCTGCCAACGCCTACGTTTTTTTTATTAAAGCAGCTAGAATCAACTAGCTGCTTTATTACTTTGAGGATTTCGCTTGTGTATAAAATTAATTATCCTTAAGTAAATCAAGGAAAAGTCGCGGTTTTCTTACTAACGTCACGCTTTTCGTTACCAACTTCACGGTTTTCGTTACTAACGTCAGGCTTTTGGTTACTAACGTCACGCTTTTCGTTACTAAGATTATGGTGGTTCTCGTTTGCATCCAACACAATTTGGCGTTAGCAATGCCCATCTTGTCAGGTGGGCATTGCACGCTTGAGCTAAAGTTAGATCGAGATAATCTGGATTGTCGTAACTCGGTGCATTGGTTTGGTTGACTTTTCAGTGGTAATCAGTTCATCGGCTTTGAGCCAAAGGGCAGCGGCAACATGAAGTGCATCCATTGCGGCTAAACCGTAGATACAGGCAAGTTGATAAGCATCTTGTGTAATTTGCTCCAAGTCTGTTGCCCAATGGCTAACAGCGCTGAAGAAAGTTTCGTAGAAGTCTGTTTCGTCTTGCTGTTGGTTATAAATTGCTTTGGGCAGTACTTCTAACTTGACGAATTGGCTCGACACAAATTCCCGATTTTCGTCATTGAGAATGCTGTTTGCTCGAATGCTGGTTGACTGAACACCTTGAAAAGCAGTGATGAGAACCCCAGAGTCGATGTAGGTCTTCTTACGACTCACGGTATCCACCCCGACGTTCAGCAAGCTCTTGTTCAATTTCTGTTTCGTTGAGTAGTTGTATTCCAGAGGCGATCGCTCGATTACGAATTTCCCACAGCTTCTTAGCTAAGGGTGTTTGTGGAATGTATTCGGTAATCAGTGCTGTTGCCTCTGATTCAGATTTCAGCGCTTCCACAAACTCGAAAACTTTTTGCTGTTTTTCGGGTGTGAGTTCTCGCCAGCGTTCAAGTAATTGTTCTTCTTTACCCATAATCCACCTCATCATAGAGTGATGCTTCTATTTTTGCCCATTTTTTCAGTGGCGATACCCTTACAGAGGCGATCGCTTGGCATTGAACCAGAAGCATAGGTTTTTGGCTATTAAGGGACTTATTAATCGTGAATTTTTCTCCTAAAGCAATTCGATTTATTCTTGAGGCGCTAGAATATACGATTGAAGCTTATCAAAAGCAATTAAAAACAGAGAATTTGAATGATGATGAGGTTTCAGATATCACCAATGACATGATGTTTTTGGAATCGTTGTCCCAAGAGTTAAAGAAGGCACTCCCAACAATTGCGCCACCCGTTTTTTAACTTACTTAATGGGCGAAATTGCGTAGACGCTTTCCTCAGCTTGTCGCTACTACATCGCTTGGCGTTGAACCAGAAGCCTAATATTTTGGACTTTGACTTAAAGGTGCGTAAAGGCTTTCCTCGGCTTGTCGCTACTACATCGCTTTTTTGCCAGATACAACCGCTACAAAATTGTTCGCCAGTCAACTTCTGGAGCTTGATCAAGCTATGAGCGCGTGTTAAAGACCCAGTATCCTAGCCATCCCAAACTCAAGCCTAAACCAGAAGTGCCAGCCAAAATCAAAAACGTGTGGGACTTGCTAAAGGATTCTTCTAATTTATCTCCAGCCAGAGCCACAACCCCAGCCAGAGCCACAGCCAGAGCCACAACCCCAGCCAGAGCCACAGCCCTAGCCACAGCCCCAGCCCAACCCCAACCCATATCCACAGCCCAATCCCCAACCCAACGGCACATATTAACCACAACCCAAAGCAAAACCGAAGCGTTAGACTCAGCCCAAACCATTGCGATCGCTCCTTCGGATTTAGCTTCATACCCATCAAAATTGCGCGGTTTGTGCGATCGCTAACCAGATTATTCAAGTCTTTCGGTTCCACTAAACGAGCGTTGTCAATCTTACGTTTCAGCGCACTGACGGGTGTTTGTCCCGTTAAAAGTACATATAAAGTAGCTGCCAAAGAATAAATATCGCTATAAGCCCCACTTGGTATACTTTGAGCGTAAAGCTCAGGGGGTGTAAATCCCTCAGAAGTTTCCTTGGTTCGGTTTGTCGTTAAAATATGGTCAAAATCCAGAGCTAAACCAAAGTCGATCAGCACCGCTTCAGCTTGTCCATCTCGCACCCGCAAAAAGATATTTCCTGGATGTACATCCCGATGAATCAACCGATTCTCATGCACTACTATCAAAGCTTCCCCAATTTGCTGAATGTAGCGTAGTGCTTCTTGTTCTGAAAGTATTTGTTGACGACGATCAGCTAAACTCACCCCGTCCACATATTCCATTACCAAACACCAATGCTCTCCTTCCTTGAAGGGTTCTGCAACCTGTACAATATGCTGATGCTTACATCGAGTAAGTTTTACAGCCTCTTGCCAAAACATCGTCTCCAAACGTTCGCGCTCCTGCTGGGTAAGGGATCTGAGCAGGTCATCATTTAAGGTTTTAACGACTAGGCGATCGCCATTCTTATTTCTTACCAAATAGGTGATGCCAAAGCGTCCCCGTCCCAACTCTCTTTCAATGGTGTATTTTCCACCTTGCAACCGATCGCCTGCTAGCCAAACCACGTTTGCAACTCCCAAAATACTTGCATTAATTCTCACACAACAGAGGCTTCACAACTTGAACCTAGTTTTGCGGAAAAACTGCGATGTCTCACGACAAGCTGAGGAAGCGTCTATGCTTGCTAAACTAATTTAAAATCTGGATAAGATAAGCGATCGCTCTTTTCCTCCCTCTATTGCTAAACTAAAGAACAAACCTCACGAAGAACGCGAGGGTAGTAGCCCTATGACTGCAATTAATCTAGCCACTGACCTCACTCCTTTCCCCGACCATACGCAGCTACCAGAGTCTGATGGCACATTTGTGAAAAACTGGCAAGAGCATCCCCAAAGCATTTTACTGACTGACTCAATTACACCCATCCTCAAGCAATTACATCCTGATGGTCAATATTGTATTGGTCAAGATTTAGGCATTTACTGGCGGTTAACCGACCCCCCAGAGAAAGGAGCAGAAGCACCGGATTGGTTTTATGTAGGAAATGTACCACCTTTGCTGGATGGGATAACGCGCCGCTCTTATGTGTTCTGGCGAGAATTTATCGCCCCATTGATTGTGTTAGAATTTGTCTCTGGTAATGGGAATGAAGAAAGAGACAAAACCCCTTGGACGGGCAAATTTTGGATTTATGAGCAGGTGATTCGTCCTCCTTTCTATGCTATTTACGAAGTCAAAAAAGCTAGTGTAGAAGTATATGAATTCATTGGCGGACAGTATCAGTTATTAGCAGCAAATGAACGAGGACATTATCCTATTGCACCTTTACGAGTTGAGCTAGGCATTTGGCAAGGAGAATATCAAAATGCGGAATTACCTTGGCTGCGCTGGTGGGATTTGCAAGGTAATTTGTTGTTGACTGGTGATGAAAGAGCCGAACAAGAACGCCAAAGAGCCGAACAAGAACGTCAAAAAGCTGAACAAGAACGTCAAAGAGCCGATCGCTTGGCTGCACAGTTGCGATCGCTTGGCATTGAACCAGAAGCTTAATTTTTTAACTCTTACGGTTTTCTGATGGTCCTAAATTAGCTATCTCATAGCCAGTGGGATAGCTACGGGTAGGAGAGTCAATAAAGAAGTTAGGCTGATTCCGGGGTGGGAAGAAACGCAATACTTTACCCCGAAGTTTCAAAGTATTTGCAACACTCAAACGTAGCCATTGAGGGGAATGTTCACGCGCGAAAGGCATCGAGCATTGTATTATCAAGTAAAGCGTAGATTACAGGTTTGAGTGGCGATCGCATCCAAGACGGATACCAACTCAAAAATAAATCGCGGGTTGATTCACCAACTCGCCTATTAGTATCAGAATAACGAAAGTGTTCGCGTTCGTAGTCTAGGTTATAGCGTTCAAATTTATCATAAGTTTCGGGGATATTTTGAATATGCATTCTTAACCCTACTTCTCGCCAGAAATAAAAAGCAGCTAATTTTTCTTCTTCGCACATCAAACGCCAACCAAAACGCGCATTCCAGCGGATCGGTTCATAAATAAAAGTGGAAAGAACATAGAGAAAATCGGCATTGTCAATCTTAAAGCGTGAGTGCATAGCATTCATGCGTTGGATTGCTTCCTGACCGCGATCGCTTTCATAACCCCACTTGCTAATCTCGACAACAATGATTGAGGTATCATCGTAGCGTTTTTGAGGGCGCTTGTTAAATTCTCCGGTTTTATCCAGTAATTTAGAAATACTGGGAACGCAATAAGTTCGCATTAAAGCAACATAAGCGCGATCGCGTCATGTCCCAAGGAAACTCGTAACCAGTCATCAGATGATAAATCTGACAATGGTCTTGTAGTGGATCGAGTTTTTCAATGCGACGGAGATTGTCGTACCGATTGATATACACTTACGATTACTGGTAGCGTCAGCAAAAATTATAAGTTAAAGGCGATGTCTTGTGAATTGCCCTGCGCTTTCTGTTCTAAATATCAAGAAAACGCCTTTAATTGCCATACGCATTTATACCATTATTTTAATTTTTTTAGGTACAATTACGCTGATTTTCTCATTTGTCAGCGTTGCTGTTTGCCAGCTAGATTGGTTGTGGTTTTTGCGAATGAGATTTTTCTTCATTAGCGCACTTCTTTCTAGCTGGGTTGCTACTTTCTTAAAAAGAATTACTCCAAAAAGTTAAGTTAGCAAAGCGCTCTTCTTTCCCCTTGCCCTCTTGAAAAATACTTACTCATTAACATCCAACAACCGCGAATTTTGTAGCCTATCCATCCACTTTACTAAATACACTTGATTAGCATGTTGCTCATCTGGATTTTGGCTATCCAAAGGATGAGGCATCAATCCTAAAATCGTTGCTGTGGTAACACAGAACATCGATTTTTGGAAACTCATGCAAATTTGTACCCGCAAATCATCTTCACCCCTGCGACTGCGACGATAAACTTCGTGTAAATACTCTGGTAGAAAGTGGCGCATATCCTGCATTAATAAGGTAGGAGGAATACCTGCACCACCAATGGGCAAAGGATCGGCATACAAAGCACCATATTGAAATCGTGCTTGATCGGGCGGAATTTGATAAGCTTGGGCATTATATGAAACTGTCCCATGAAAAGGCGTTCCTCGAAAGAAAACAGCCTCGACATAAGGAATTGCCGTATCTGCAAGAAAGGTTAAACCAACGCTTTCGGGAATAATTTCATAAACTTTATCCCGCACTTTAACAGCATAGGTAATTGGCTTACTTGCATTTGCTACCAATTCCCCTTTAATATGATCTACAACTTGAGGAATTGATTTGATTTTGCCTTGGTCGTAGAGGTCTGATAAACTGAGAAACATATCAGCCATGACTCGCCAAAATTGACCCAAACCAGTATAGTAAGAAGTTACGCGCAACTGTTCAGTTAAGAAATCAGGAAATAGTTGCTTAACTCCGCTCATCAGGGGATTATTTTTAAATTTGGCATCAATAACAACTTTGGCTCTTTCTTCAAATTCTGCTGAATCCAAATATTCATCTAACCCACCCCCACCATGCCAAAGCATAGCTTTCATGCAATATTCAGCATATTCAAAGTTGATTCTGTCATGCCACCAATGACGTAATAATTTCTTGAAAGTAATCTCACCATTAAAGTATTTAAAAAAGGGAAAAAATACTAAAAATTGATTTTCAGCGATGTAAATTAGATTTTTGGAGTAAGCATCTAAAACTACGCCATAACTTTTGAGAATACCAACTACTTCTAATACGTTTTCGGGATTATCAGGAAGTAATGCTTCTCCTTTTTGGAGAAGTTGAATATATTTAGAAAGAGGGTGGTTGGCAAGCTTCTTTGTAATAGTTACCATTGCTGTTTCTCCTGGGGATTTAAAATACAGATTGTTAGTTGTTATTCGTTAGTGGTTAGTTTTTAGTTGTTTTCTTAATTACTATCCACTATCTACTAACCACTAACAATTATCCATTTCTCAATTACTTTTGATTTTGTCTGGAGATATTGCGACTACGCTTTGGGCATTAACCATTGCGGTGATGGTTGGTTCAGTCCAGCGTATTAACCAAGTCGGTTGAATACCCAAAATGACAATCAATATTGCTAATACCACAGATGGAAGGCGATCGCTCCAATACACGCGAGGCAAATTCATCACTTGCACAGATAAGCGTCCAAAAAAGGCGCGGTTTAGCAAAAGTAAGAAGTAAACAGCGGTTAAGCCTGTACCAATCATCGACAGCAGGGTTTGCACCGGAAAAACGGGGAAACTCCCACGAAAGATAATAAACTCAGAAATAAACCCGACCATTCCCGGTATACCTGCGCTAGCCATCACACCTAAAAGCATTAAGCTACCAATTACAGGCATTCCTCGTTCTGGGTTGAGGAGTCCTTTAAGTACGTCTAAATCGCGGCTTCCGGCTTTTTTATACACAACTCCCACCAGCAAAAACAGTAGTGCGGAAATCAAGCCGTGGCTGATCATTTGCATAACTGTTCCTAATATGCTTAAAGGTGTGGCGGCAGCAGCAGCTAACAGTACGTAGCCCATGTGTGCAATAGAACTGTATGCTACCATTTTTTTCATATCTTTTTGGGCGATCGCGCACGATGCACCATAAAGCACACTCACCACTGCCCAAGTCGCCAACCAAGGAGCCAAATAACTCCAAGCTTCTGGTAACAAGTTCATGCCAAACCGCAGTAACCCGTAAGTTCCCAACTTCAACAACACACCAGCTAACAATACAGATATCGGTGTGGAAGCTTCGACGTGAGCATCTGGCAACCAAGTATGAAAAGGAACTAGAGGAATTTTAATTCCAAAACCTATCAAAATCCCCGCTAGCAATAAAATTTGTGTTCCCAAAGGTAGGGCTTTCGCATCCAAGCTTGAGAGCGCAAAACTAGGCGCATGACTCAACCAAACCAAACCGAGGAAACTTGCTAAAATCAAAATTCCTGATAAAGCAGTATAAATTAAGAATTTTGTCGCTGCATAACCTCGTCGTTGTCCACCCCAAATCGCAATTAGCAAATACAGGGGAATCAATTCCAACTCGTAAAATAGGAAAAATAGCAGTAAATCCTGTGCTAAAAATGCTCCAGTTACCCCAGCATTTAACAGCAGTAGCAAACTGTAATAAAACCGAGGACGCTGCAAAGATTCATCGCTGCTGTAAATGGCTATACAAGTCAAAAGCCCATTCAACAGCAACAATGGCATAGACAAACCGTCTATTCCTAAGTTGTAGTTCAAACCCAAGACATCTACCCAGGGAATGATCTCTGCAAACTGTTGGGTTACTTGTCCGGGATTAAACTGAATAGATAGTACAATTGTCCACAAAAAAGCGATCGCACTAAAAACCAAAGCCATCCCACGGGAAATTTTCCCATTCATGGCTATCGGCAAAAACCCAATTAAAGCCGCACCGAACAACGGCAGCAAAATTAAAGCACTGAGCATAGACACAAATTAGTTAAGGGGAGTGGGGAGACAAGCAGACAAGGGGACAAGGAGACAAGGAGACTTTTAACTTCTGAACGGCAGATGACGGCAGGTGCTTCAAGTCGGCAGAGCCGCCCAACGCACTGCCTCCTTTATGCCGGGGAACCCGTCCACCGCACTGCCTCCTCCTGACTCCTGACTCCTGAGTGTTAACTTTTAAAACGGGAACTTGTCCAATAAACCTAATGACCAGCTAATAAAAAACCCTAGCACGCTGACGACCGCAACGATAGTTAACATATATCCTTGCGATTGACCGGAAATGCTGTATTTTAAGCTTTGTCCACTGAAAATTGTAGCGATGCCGACTAAGTTAACTAAACCATCAACTATGTAGCGATCGCTCCAAGCAGAAATCCTCGAAAGTAGCGCTACTGCACCTACTACTGTCAATCGGTAAACTCGGTCAATATAAAAGTCATAACCCAATAAATCTTGCACAAATCTCCAAGCGAGTACTGTTGATCTTGACCAACCTTTGTGCAGATAAATTGTACATCCTGTACCTACCCCTATTAAGGTAGATGAAACTAATACCAACACTACATACCAGTTGACACTTTCCCAGGTAGGTAGCAGATACCATTGCTGTAGCATCACTGGGAGTAACAGCGTGACTATTGTTAAGGATACCATTGGAAATGCCATTGTCCAACCGACTTCTGGGGCGCGATGGGTCTTTTGTTGCGCTTCACCCCAAAACACCAATCGAAAGACTCGTGTCAAATTTAATGCCGTTAAGCCGTTAACTAATAACAATACACCAATCACCCAAGGGTTAATCGCCACAAAGCCATCAGCCCATGACAGCATTGCCCAAAAACTACCTAATGGCAGTAGCGATACTAATCCAGCTGAACCGACGATGTAAGCTGTGGTGGTTGCCGGCATCCGCGACCACAAACCGCCCATTTCTGTCAAGTCTTGGCTGTTAGTGGTGAATATAACTGAACCCGAACTCATGAATAATAATGCTTTAGCGATCGCATGGCTCAACAGCAACATTAACCCGACACCTCCTTGCTGCAAACCTACCGCCAAAAATACTAATCCCATGTAAGCACTGGTAGAATGGGATAATGCCCGTTTAATGTCTGTTTGGGCAAGGGACACTAAGCTTGCACCTATTGCTGTAACTGTACCCATAATTATCAAAGCGTTCAAAGCAACTGGCGAAAGCGCTAAAATCGGCTGAAGTTTAAATAGTAGATACGCACCACCAGCTACTACCAATGAGTTCCGCATTACCGAAGCTGGGTTGGGACCTTCCATCGCTTCGTCTAACCACAAATGCAAGGGAAATTGAGCGCATTTACCAGCTGGTCCGGCTATCAATGCTAAACCGAGTAAAGTTGATGTCAGCGGATTTAAGTTTGCCGTTTGCGCCCATTCATATAAATCGGAAAAGTTTAAACTACCTGCCATTGTGGAAAGCGTTACTACTCCCATCAACAGCAATAAATCTCCTACCCGTTTGGTAAAAAATGCATCTCGCGCTGCTGTCACTACCAAAGGTTGAGCATACCAAAATCCTACCAGCAAGTAAGTCGAAAGGGTTAAGACTTCTAACAGGGCATAACTGAGAAACAACGAGTCACTCATGGCTAAACCACTCAACGCTGCTTCAAAAAATCCCATCATGGCAAAGAAACGAGCGATCGCCCAATCCTTTTCCATGTAACCTAAGGCATAAATCTGTGCTAACAGACTTAACGCCGTGATTAAAAATGATGCCCCAATACTTATCGGCGAGATGTCCAACGCAAACGATAAGTCAAAATCTGCTGCCGAAAACCAGGCGATCGTAAAAGTTTCCGGTTCTCTATTCCAGATATCTATAAACACAAATAGACTGTGGACAAAAGCCAATACAGTCGTCAAGATGTTTAAATATGCTGCTGGTCTAGGTCCTGTACGCCGAATTATTCCCATTGCCCACGGCAAAGTTAAAATCGCGCCTACTAAGCCATAAATAGGGACGCACCAACTTGTTGAGAAGAGAAACTGATTCATTTAAATTTCCTTTGACGAATTATTATTCATTATTTTTTCAATTCAAAATATTTAGTGTCAATATAATATCTTTCTTATCTTTACCTTTACATTTGGCTAACTAAAAATCTATTATTTAATAATAAGAATCTGGAATTACATGACTTTAATTTATTTCTATATTCCTAATTTTTAATTTTATATCGCCTCTTTATATTATATATTAAATAATTTTATCTATTTTTATCGCCGGACTTATATATACAACAAAATTGGACAAAACACAGCCGTAGCAAAACCTTCGTCAATGCAAGTCATTCTTAAGCAGAAGCAATAGCAGTCTTTATGAACTGATATTGAACAAATGTAATTAAAAAATTATAAAACATAAGTGGTTGCTCTAGCAATCTGTGTAATTTGATTGCTGAGATCGCTACATAAATTTATATTAAGAATTTTAAAACTATCTTATCATAAACTATTATAGTAATTTATATTGCCAGGAACGCAAAGCTTTTCTATGCTTAAGAAAGGAAATGCTTTTACAGGTCAAACTGAGTATTCCCGTAAATATTTTCAACAGAC
The DNA here is from genome assembly GCA_019359015.1 of Spirirestis rafaelensis WJT71-NPBG6. Taxonomy (GTDB): domain Bacteria; phylum Cyanobacteriota; class Cyanobacteriia; order Cyanobacteriales; family Nostocaceae; genus Hassallia; species Hassallia rafaelensis. Next base: position 97,273 of record JAHHID010000002.1, on the reverse strand, counting down.
GGTACTAGTTGCATTAATTTTTTAGGAGTTCTGCGATGCCAATTGCAGTTGGGATGATTGAAACAAAAGGCTTTCCGGCGCTAGTAGAAGCTGCGGACGCAATGGTAAAAGCCGCTCGTGTCACTTTAGTAGGCTATGAGAAAATCGGTAGCGCTCGCGTTACCGTAATTGTAAGAGGAGATGTGTCTGAAGTACAAGCTTCGGTTGCAGCCGGGGTTGAAGCAGCCAGAAGAGTAAATGGCGGTGAAGTGTTATCAACTCACATCATTGCTCGTCCCCACGAAAACCTAGAATATGTATTGCCGATACGATACACCGAAGCTGTAGAACAGTTTCGCACTTAAAAGTTAGAAGGTAGCTATGCAGTTATACAGAAAACAGTAATGCTTATAAAAACTAGTTTTTTGTCTGTTTATGACTGTCTAATTATTTTTGTAGTGCTGCACTAGTACAACGCGGCGTCACGCACGATTGACGAATTGTCAGCCTAGTAGCTGTTTGTGTTCATCTTGAAAAAGTTAATTAAGGATTAAAAAGCATGTCAATCGCAGTAGGAATGGTAGAAACGCTAGGTTTTCCAGCAGTAGTGGAAGCTGCTGACGCAATGGTGAAAGCCGCCCGCGTCACCCTAGTAGGCTATGAGAAAATCGGTAGTGGTCGCGTTACCGTGATTGTCCGGGGAGATGTATCAGAAGTGCAAGCTTCGGTCGGAGCAGGAGTTGAATCAGTCAAACGAGTTAATGGGGGACAAGTTCTGTCTACTCACATCATTGCTCGTCCACACGAGAACTTGGAATATGTCCTACCAATTCGTTATACAGAAGATGTAGAGCAATTCCGGGACGATGTTAACGCCATTCGCAGTTTCAACAGAAGACCGTAACTTCTAATGCAAATTGCCAAGGTTCGCGGCACAGTAGTTAGTACACAAAAAGATCCAAGTCTAAGAGGTGTAAAACTACTGTTATTGCAGTTAATAAATGAAGAAGGGCAAATTTTGCCAGAAGAATATGAGGTGGCAGCTGATAGCGTCGGTGCTGGATTCGATGAGTGGGTGCTTATCAGTCGTGGCAATGCCGCTCGTCAAGTTCTGGGCAATGAACAGCGTCCGGTGGATGCGGCTGTAGTGGCGATAATTGATACCGTTTACGTTGAAGATCGCCTCATATATAGCAAAAAAGACCAATATCGATAGTCAAGAGTCAACAGTCAACAGTTAAAAGTCAAAAGTGAATATTTTTGACTTTTTAACTATTGACTATGGACTGTAGACTTTTGACAAAAAGCTTAAGTTAGGAGGAATCTAGAATGGCAGTCCGCAGCGCAGCGGCTCCCCCAACCCCGTGGTCAAAAAATTTGGCAGAGCCAAATATCGATCCAACAGCGTATATCCATCCATTTTCTGACGTTATTGGGGACGTGCGGATTGGTGCGAATGTAATTGTCGCTCCAGGAACTTCAATTAGAGCTGATGAAGGTACGCCTTTCCATATCAGTGAGAACACCAATCTTCAAGATGGTGTTGTGATTCACGGGTTAGAGCAAGGCAGAGTAATTGGTGATGATGCCAATCAATACTCAGTATGGATTGGCAAGAATGCTTCCATTACCCACATGGCTTTAATTCATGGACCTGCATACGTAGGGGATGACTGCTTTATTGGTTTTCGCTCCACGGTGTTTAACGCCAGGGTAGGAAATGGTTGCATCGTGATGATGCACGCTTTGATTCAAGATGTAGAAATTCCACCGGGAAAATATGTTCCTTCGGGAACGATAATTACTAACCAGCAGCAAGCTGATCGCTTACCAGATGTGCAAGTTCAGGACAGGGAATTTTCTCATCATGTAGTAGGTATAAATCAAGCACTGAGATCGGGTTATCTCTGTGCTGCGGATAACAAATGTATTAAAAACATTCGGGATGAAATGACTAGTTCATATAAAACCAACGGCAGTAATGGCTACAGCGGCAATGGATCTGTATCAAGTTCTAACTTGAGTTCTGAGACAGTGCAACAAGTGCGGCATATGTTAGAGCAAGGGTATAAAATTGGTACGGAACACGTAGATGCGCGGCGGTTCCGTACTGGTTCGTGGGCTAGCTGTAGTCCGATCGCGACTAATTCGACGACTGAAGCGATCGCTGCCTTAGAAAGCTGTCTAGCTGAACACAGTGGTGAGTTTGTTCGCCTATTTGGTATTGACCCCAAAGGCAAGCGCCGCGTATTAGAAACTATCATCCAAAGACCAGATGGTGTTGTTCAAAATGGTGGAACACCTAAATTTGCTGTAAAAAGTGCCACTTCTTCGTCGAGTGCTAGTAGCTATAGTGGTAGTTCTACATTGAGTGGTGAAGCGATCGAGCAAGTACGCCAACTCTTAGCTGGTGGTTACAAAATTGGCATGGAACACGTAGATAAAAGACGGTTCCGCACCGGTTCTTGGCAAAGTTGCACTCCCATTGCTTCAAGTAATGAAAGAGAAGTAATTTCCGCTTTGGAAGCTTGTGTAGCTGAACACAGCGGCGAGTACGTCCGGTTAGTGGGAATTGAACCAAAAGCCAGGAAGCGGGTTTTGGAAAGCATCATCCAAAGACCGGATGGTAATGTAGGAGAGCCTAGCGGTAATAAGTTTGTCGCAAGTAGCTCAAGCTCAAGCAGCACTTCCACTTCTACAAGCACCCGGTTAAGTTCAGAGGTAATAGACCAACTACGACAACTGATCAATCAAGGTAGCAAAATCAGCGCCGAACACGTAGACAAGCGCCGATTCCGTACAGGTTCTTGGGCTAGCTGCGGTCAAATTCAGGGTAATTCTGAAAGAGAAGCGATCGCCGCTTTAGAAGGATACCTCTCCGAATACGAAGGGGAGTATGTACGCTTAATTGGCATTGAACCGAAAGCGAGGAAACGAGTTTTAGAAACCATTATCCAAAGACCGGATGGCAATGTCGCACAGGCTAGCGGTAGCGCTAACCAGGTCGTGGCAAGTAGCTCAACTAGCACTTCTAAAACTTCAAATACAGCGACCGCCACCCGGTTAAGCTCAGAAGTGGTAGACCAAGTGCGGCAGTTGAGAAATCAAGGTAGCAAAATCAGCGTCGAACACGTAGACAAGCGCCGATTCCGCACAGGTTCTTGGGCTAGCTGCGGTCAAATTCAGGGTAATTCTGAAAGAGAAGCGATCGCTGCTTTAGAAGGATACCTCTCCGAATACGAAGGGGAGTATGTACGCTTAATTGGCATTGACCCCAAAGACAAACGTCGGGTATTAGAAACAATTATCCAACGCCCGTAATAAAACAGACAAGGAGGACAAGGGGATAAGCAAAACATGAGGCAAGGGGACAAGGTGAATTTTCTTCCTTGTCTTCCCCATCTCCCTTGTCTCCCCCCTCCTCCCCCACTCACTTTGTCCGGCTTCTAAGGTTACAAGTTTTATGTCTGTGCCGCCACTGCGCCTTGGTACCAACTTTGATTCACACATTAGTGGCGAGGTGATTGTTCATCCGAGTGCGGTAATCGCACCAGGGGTCATACTCCAAGCGGCTACAAACAGCAAAATCGTCATCGGTGCTGGTGTCTGTATTGGCATGGGGTCAATTCTTCAAGTTAGTACAGGAATAATAGAAATAGAAGCAGGAGTAAATTTGGGAGCCGGTTTTTTAATGGTTGGTGCAGGTAGAATAGGACTAAATGCTTGCATTGGTTCAGCAACAACAGTTTTTAACTGTTCGGTGGAGCCAGGACAAGTAGTTGCACCCGGTTCAGTTTTGGGAGACACCACTGTGCGTGCTGCCTTACCTTCGCCAACTGAGATTGACACAAAAGAATTAGAACCATCCACAACTAAACCTGCTTCTGCTAATGTAGAGTCTCAAAATGGGACTGGGAAAGATAAAAACAAGTCCGATCAGATTCCTTCGCCGACAAATTCCGGGAAAATAGAGTCAAATTCTCAAGAGCATCCGATCACTGAGGAATCAGCACTTACGAATCAGGACTCAGAAACGTCTGACACTGACCCCAACATTTTCGGGACACAAATTTATGGGCAAGGGAGTGTACAAAGGCTGTTGACCACATTGTTTCCACATAGGCAATCATTAAGTGAACCGAAGTCTGACGATCGCTCTGAGTAAGTGTTAATTGTAAGTTGTCAGAATACGCGATTATCCAGGAGGATTCACATGGAAACATATAATCAACGTGCTAGCACCAGCCAATCCCGTCGTCGAGATAATTTTGAAGACACTGCCTTGGGTTTAGTATCAACCCTCAGCTTCCCAGCGATAGTAGGGACAGCGGATATGATGCTCAAATCGGCTGGAGTGTACTTAGTTGGGTATGAAAAAATCGGTGGCGGTCACTGTACTGCGATCGTTCGAGGTAACATCGCTGATGTGCGTCTTGCCGTAGAAGCAGGTGTGCAAACTGCTGAACAATTTGGTCAACTGGTTTCTAGTTTAGTGATTGCTCGACCTTTCCCCAATTTAGATGTGGTACTTCCCATCGCTAGCCGTCTGAGTAAATTTAGCGGAGACGACTACAGCCGTCTAAGTAACAAAGCGATCGGTTTAGTAGAAACGCGGGGATTTCCGGCAATGGTGGGAGCTGCTGATGCCATGCTGAAAGCTGCTGATGTTGACTTAGCCGCATATGAAAAAATTGGCGGGGGTTTGTGTACAGCGATTATTCGCGGCACAGTGGCAAACGTCGCGGTCGCAGTGGAAGCTGGGATGTTCGAGGCAGAACGGATTGGTGAGTTAAACGCTGTGATGGTAATTCCTCGACCACTGGATGAATTAGAGCAAACCTTGCCAATAGCAAGTTGCTGGATAGAAGAACGTGAACCTTTAAGGTTGCCAGTAAATATCAAGGAACAAGTTGCCGAAGTAGAAATGATAGGCTTGCCAGATTTAGCCAAACTCCCTATAAAAATTCTGGAAGAATAGTTAATAATTAGGAGTTAATAGTTAGTTGTTACTGGTTATTACTAAATATTAAGAAGCAAAAAATAACAACTAACAACCAATAATTAACAAAAAATACTAAGTGCCTAAAGTTGGAAAAAACGTTGTACACACCTATGGTGATGATGTTAATAAAAGAGAAGCTATTACCCCTCGCAACATACCTTTAAGGTGTGCAACGTTGGCTGGAAGGCATCTTACGCTTTGCTTGTTATTCTGATAATAACTTCTAACTTACATAATTAAACCACGAATATTCCAATAGCGATAATAGAGAATCATCTATATACTATGATTGATAACTTTTAGGTGCGCGACACTCTATCATTTGGGAGTCTTACGTGATACTAAATTTATATTGACAAATTGCTATTACAGGAGAATTACCCTTGAACCAAGCGACGCTACACCAGTTGAAGGTGTTCGAGGCAGCTGCACGGCATGGTAGCTTTACTCGCGCCGCAGAAGAACTTTTTCTCACTCAACCGACTGTCTCAATGCAGATCAAGCAGCTGACAAAATCGGTGGGTTTGCCATTATTTGAGCAAGTAGGTAAACGCTTGTTTCTGACTGAAGCGGGAAGGGAATTATTTGCAACTTGTCGCCAAATTTTTGAGACAATAGCCCAATTTGAAATGAAAGTTGCAGATTTAAAAGGGCTAAAACAAGGACAATTACGTTTAGCAGTAATTACAACAGCAAAATATTTTGTACCGCGTTTGTTGGGTCCATTTTGCCAACTTTATCCTGGTATAGAAATATCTTTGCAAGTAACTAATCACGAACGTATTGTAGAACGGATGATCAACAATTTGGACGACTTGTATGTTATAAGTCAAGTGCCAGATAATCTTGATGTGAATTTCCAGCCATTTTTAGATAATCCTTTGGTAGTTTTTGCATCAGTAAATCATCCGCTGGCTAAGGAAAAAAATATTCCTATAGAACGTCTTGCTAATGAACCTTTTATTATGCGAGAACCAGGTTCGGGAACGCGACGTGCTGTGCAAAGTCTTTTTGATGAACATGACATAAAGGTGAAAGTTAAGCTGGAATTGGGAAGTAATGAGGCGATTAAGCAAGCGATCGCTGGTGGTTTAGGTATTTCTGTTTTATCTCGCCATACCTTAATGCCAAACACACCAGAACTAACCATTTTGGATGTAGAACACTTTCCCATTAAGCGAACTTGGTACATGGTTTACCCGAATGGTAAACAGTTATCTATCGTTGCTCGGACTTATTTTGAGTATCTATTAGATGCAGCAAATAAAATGGTACTAAATAGCGTTTCTCCCGTTTATAGCAATGTTGAGGGAGGTAGTTAAGTTAGAGAATAGGGTGTGGGGGTATGGGGTGTAGGAGGACTTAAAACCCTTACACCTAACTTTATTTTTCACACTTGTCAATTTCATTACCAAATCACCAAATAACTTGACAATGATACTGTTAATTATTAAAAATTAACCAGCACAAACATTAACTTGGGGAAAACTGACTGTGGTTAACCCGGATCGCTATGAAACGAAAATAGTAGATACCCAGATTAAAGCCGTGACGGTGTACGCTGACAAAGCTTTAGTGTCACGACGCGGTGTAGTATCTTTGACAGGGCAAGAACGCGAATTAGTAATTGCCGCATTACCAGTCTTAGAAACAGAGTCTGTCAGGGTTAGCGGTGCAGGTGAGGTAGCGGTGCGCTTGTTGGGAGTGAGTAGCGATCGCCTTATCACCACCGAACCTGTGGCGGAACGTGTAGCACAATTGACAAGACAAATTAAGCAAATAGAAGCTGAAAAACGCCACCTACAAGCGCAAGTGGATGCTTTGGCATTACAATCTAGTTTTATCGCCGGATTGCGCGAAAAGACAGAAGAACCGTTTGCACAAAGTCTGTCGCGGAAAAATCTCAGTTTGAGTGAAACATTAGATTTTCTCAACTTTCTGGGTAGCCAATATAGCGAATATGCGATCGCTTCCGGAGAATGCAAAACCCAACAACAAGAATTAGACAAGCAGTTACAAGTACTTTACGCCTCTTTACAAAAAATCCAAACACCCCATCCTAAAGAAAGTGTTAGCTTGGTTGTGGCTGTAGAGCCTGCGGGTGCAGGAGAATTTGAGCTAGAGGTTTCTTACTTAGTTAATAACGCTAGTTGGAATCCGCTTTATGACTTGCGGGTTAGCAATGCAAGCAATACTGTGCATCTGGGCTACTTAGGAGAAATAGCTCAAAATACCGGCGAAGATTGGATAAACGTTGATATAACTCTTTCTACAGCTAAACCCGGACTAGGTACGTTACCGCCTCAACTGCAACCGTGGTATATAGACGTACCGCGTCCTCAAGAGTACTTGATGCGACGACGAACAATGTCTCTACCCGTGCCTACTATGGCTATGGCTGCTCCTAGTGGTGCGGGGGATGATTCAGAGTCAGAAGAAGTGGCAAAAGACTATGCGATCGCTGCTGAAACTGTTGTTGCTGAAGTATCCAAACAAGGAAGCGTAGTTACCTTTAAATTAAGTGGTGGCGGTAACATTCCCAGTGATGGCGCACCTCATAAAACAACAATTTTCAATGACGATTATCCTTGTAATTTTGATTATATAGCAATGCCGCGCTTAGTAAGCTTTGCTTATTTGCAAGCTAATGTAAAAAATAGCGCCAACGGTGCAACTTTATTACCAGGAAAAGCGAATATTTTCCGCGACAATATATTTGTCGGAACAACACAATTAGATAATATTGCACCAGGGCAAGAGTTTAAACTTAACTTAGGAATTGACGAAGGTTTGAAAATTGAGCGGGAGTTAGTTGAGCGTCAGGTAGACAAAAAACTAATGACCAATCAGCGTCGGATTACTTATAGTTATCGCCTGATAATTACTAACTTACTTAACTTTGAAGCTAATTTAAAATTAACTGAACAATTACCAGTTAGTCGCAACGAGCAAATTAAAGTGCGTCTGATTCGCAGTAACCCACAAATTCAACTTGGGGAAATGGGAATTTTAGAATGGATGTTAACTCTTCCACCCCAAGAGCGAAGAGAAATATATTATCAGTTTACTGTTGAGCATCCACCAGAGTTAACAGTTGTTGGATTGGATATTTAGTGATATGAATGGTGAGTGCGCCTTTGAAGCTATATTCAGTAAACCAAAAAGTTTTTCGCAAAGGAGATCGCCAAGAAATAGTTATGTAGAATCGCACTTATCATAACTAAAAACGATAGAACCCGCCATAATAACGGCTTTTTCATTCAACAGTGTATTTTCTTATGTTGAATATAAAAAATTAATCCTTAAGCTTCACACAAGCGTTTTTCTATCCAAGCATTTAAACTTTGTCCCTCTTTCTTTGCTTTGATTGAAATTTCTTTATGTAAGCTCGGATTAATTCTGACTACAAACTTACCTGAAAATGGTTTTTCAGCTTCCTCACCACGTTCTTTACAAAAATCCAAATAAACATCCACTGAATCACGAAATGCTTGTTTCAATTCTCTTACAGTCTCGCCTTGAAAAGTTATCACATCTCTAAGATTAATTACTTCACCATGAAAAATTTCTGCGTCTTCATCAAATTCTACAACTGCTTCATAACCTTTATAATTCATCATTTGTCACTCCTGCTTCTGTCAAAAAACGGCGTACCGATTTAATCGCACCTTTATCTGTTTCTTTCTCTGGATGTGGTCTGTGAAAAACCGCTCTTATTTCGTTAAGAGCTACTTTTACTCTTGACCCTGCACCCTCTGATACTTCTGCACCAAGAGCAATTAGCATAGTCTCAACATCATTCCAAGAAATATTAGATTTGACAGGGTTCTCAAAAATAGCATTGAGCGTTTTTTGGTGTTTACTGTTAAGTCCCATTATATAGTATCACTTTATGATACTAATGATTAGCATATTAATCATAGTTATTCAAGTTCGCTGAACATTAATTGACAAAACTTAAAATCTATCCTGATTACTAACTAAACTTACTCAAGTGAGGAGTTATCTGTTGTAATTGTTAACTCCTCACTTGCAACTTTTACAACTTGAGACTTTAATGGTGTGGATTCAGACTTGAAATTCAGCAAGAAATCCGCAATAAAATGCAATCTTGCCTGATGCTGCTTTGTAGGAACTTTAAAGCCTTCTGGGTTCTAGCCGGAAAAGTAACTACAAACCGTCTTGGGTACGACAGTCAAAGGGGTTTTTGTGCTTAACTAAACCTTGGCAAGAATCTGGATACCCCATGAGTCCTCCTACCTCAAAGCCCGAAAAAATTGTCCACAGTAAGTTCAAGCAGTTTTTCTCTACGCTAAAACGCAAATACCCCAATTTGTACGCCATTTATTTGATGACCAATACGCTGTTCATCTGGAGTGGTACTTGGTATCTTGCAGACACTTGGGCACAAGGAAAGGATCTGATGGCTCCGGCTAGTGAGATATCGTTATGGATACCCATTCGCCATTTTTCTATATTGTTGATGGGTCTTTTAATGCTTTTCATTGATGACAAATCTCTCCAAGAACTGGTCTTAATGAAGAAAACCCCACCCGTCAAAAATCCTCAGTCAAGGAGTCTCAGGAAAAGGGTTTTCTACCACCTCAAGACTCGGTATCCCAACTTGATGACTGTCTACACCCTTTTTGCAATCATCCTTTGCTGGTGCGGTACGTGGGGTTTGATATGGGACATCCCTATACCACCATTCTGGCGATCGCTACTGACCATCTCAACTGGCTTCTTCCTACTTTACATTGACGATCTAAAATTAGACGAAATTTAGATATCTTCAGGCAAAATCCATTTTGGAGGTTCTGTAAGTTTTTTGAGTCGTGCAGCTTCCGCTATCTCCAACATTTTATCTAAAGAAGTCTCGCCAATAAATTGTGATGTCGCTTCTTTAAACTCTAAATTAGGGCATTTATCACCCAAAACGCACCCGTTAACACAGGCTTCAGCGCAATTAATCTTCTGCTCCACAGTCAACTCCTTTATCTCAAAATTATGAGTTATGAGTTATAGTTTTTACTCTACACTCCTAACTTCTCACTCTCTGCAAACGTGTTTGTTAAACAGTTATTAGCCTCAAGATAAATTTTACCTTGTCAATTCGCCACCTCATCAGCCCAAATGCCTATATGGTATATCTAACCCAAGTAGCGATCGCTCTCTTGCTACGCTAGCTAATAGATGAAATATCTTAGTTGAAAAAGCGCTCATGTCGGAATTTGCTACAATTGGCACCATCGCTGCGATCGCTACTGCTGTTGTTCCACAACAGGGTAGTGTAGGAATTGTGCGCTTATCTGGTTCAGAAGCTTTGCAAATCGCCCAAACTCTTTTTCACGCACCTGGCTGTCAAGTTTGGGAATCTCACCGCATTCTCTACGGTTACATTCGCCATCCGCTTTCCGCAGCACTGGTCGATGAAGCACTCTTGCTGATAATGATCGCACCCCGTTCCTACACTCGTGAAGATGTGGTAGAATTTCATTGCCACGGGGGAATTATCGCCGTGCAGCAAGTGTTGCAGTTGTGTTTGGAAAGTGGTGCAAGACTGGCTCAACCCGGAGAATTTACCCTTCGCGCCTTTTTGAATGGGCGATTAGATTTAACTCAAGCTGAGAGTATTGCTGATTTGGTGGGTGCAAAATCGCCCCAAGCAGCACAAGCAGCATTAGCTGGTTTGCAGGGGAAATTAGCTCATCCCATCCGTCAGTTACGCGCTAACTGCTTGGATATTTTAGCGGAAATCGAAGCTCGCATCGACTTTGAGGAAGACTTACCTCCGCTGGATGATAAAGCAATCATATCAGAAATTGAGAGAATTACCGCAGAAATAATTAAGCTATTAGCAACATCAGATAAAGGCGAACTGTTACGCACTGGTTTAAAAGTGGCGATTGTCGGGCGTCCGAACGTCGGAAAATCGAGCTTGTTGAATGCATGGAGCCAAAGCGATCGCGCTATTGTTACCGATTTACCCGGAACCACCCGCGATGTAGTCGAATCGCAGTTAGTTGTCGGTGGAATACCCGTGCAAGTGCTGGATACGGCTGGTATTCGCGATACGGTTGACCAAGTAGAGAAGATTGGCGTCGAGCGATCGCGTCGTGCTGCAAGTGCAGCCGATTTAGTATTGCTAACCATTGACGCATCCGCAGGTTGGACGAAAAGCGATGCGGAAATTTATTTCCAAGTACAACACCGTCCGTTAATTTTGGTTCTCAATAAAATCGACCTTGTAGAAACGCACCATATTGCATCTCTTGAATATCCGAAAAATATAAGTCAAGTTGTTAAAACCGCAGCCGCAAACAACCAAGGAATTGATCCTTTAGAAAAAGCTATTTTAGAGATAGTTCAATCCGGAAAACTCCAAGCGGCTGATATGGATTTGGCAATAAATCAAAGGCAAGCAGCAGCGTTAACAAGAGCAAAAATATCTTTAGAACAAGTACAAGCAACAATTGCCCAAGAATTACCTTTTGATTTTTGGACAATTGATTTACGCAGTGCCATTTATGCATTAGGAGAAATCACAGGTGAGGAAGTGACAGAATCAGTTCTCGACCGGATTTTTCATAAATTTTGCATTGGTAAGTAGTGATGACTTTAGTTGTCCTCCGAGTATAATAAGAGGACTTTAGTCCTCACTACGAATACTATTTTAACTTAATGTCTTTTCTCAATCAAATTACCGATGCTAACGTGTTAATTGTAGGAGCCAGTCAAGGTATTGGTTTAGGTTTTGTACAAAAATTCCTGCAAGATGACAGAATAGCCAAAATTTATGCAAGTTATCGCCAAAGAGAATCTGCCTCAGAATTAATCACTTTTGAAAGCGAAAACGCTGAAAAACTAACTTGTTTACAAATAGATATTACCGACGAATCGCAAATTAGTGAAGCTGCTCAAAAAATCCGATCAGAAGTTAATAAACTCAACTTTGTTATCAATTGCGTAGGATTGCTGCATGATGAAACTATACAACCAGAAAAAAGCTTAAGACAAATAAATCCAGATAATTTGCTGCGCTACTTCCAAGTTAATAGTATTGGTTCTGTGCTACTTGCTAAACATTTATTACCGCTATTTCGTCATCAAGAACGCAGCATTTTTGCGAATATTTCTGCTAAAGTTGGTAGTATTGGTGATAACCAACTTGGTGGGTGGTATGGCTATCGAGCATCCAAGGCTGCACTCAATATGTTTATGCGAACGGTGGCGATTGAGTATGGTAGAAACAGCCCGAAAACTATAGTAGTGACATTACACCCAGGTACAACCGATACACAGCTTTCTCGTCCATTTCAGAGGAATGTACCTGCGGAAAAATTATTCTCAGTAGAGCGAACTGTTAGCCAATTACTAGTAGTTATTGAACAGCTTAAACAAGAAGATAGCGGGCAGTTTTTTTCCTGGGATGGTAGCCGATTACCTTGGTAAAAATAGGGGATAAAGTAGTTACTAATTAATAATTCAAATTTAAATACATTTAATTTCTAAAGCCTTGAGGTTAAGTTTAGAAAAAATAAAGGTTAAGAAAAGGTTAGTTATTTATCAGATTAAAACTGTTACCATGAACAGGAAGCGATTGTATTGATGTCAATATGAATTGCTGATATTCTTGACAAATTAACGCACCGTTAGTATTGTTCTAGGTGTTAGTAAAGATAGTCATTTTTTTGATGGGATTGCTATTTACAGCAGAATTCAGGAGCCAGAATTCTAAAGAAAAACAGGCTTTATACTTGGCTTTTAGATAATCGGTGTGTACTTCATCAACTTTAAATCCGCTGTAAATCAGCAATAAACGAAAATTAATTAAATTTCTTGGTATCTACCCTTTGGGATTTCCATAGGGCAGTTTCGTGGTTCGTTGTGGTTCGGTTTATGAAAGTCCGTGTAGCATTTTAACTACGGTTATTAAATTTTATGAAATCCAATCCACTCAAGCTAAACCGTCGCCAGTTTTTGCTAACTTCAGCTATGACCAGTGGTGGAATAATTGCCACAAATTTTTTAGCAAAATCAGGTTTCGCTCAAGCACCTGGTATCATCACATCAGACAAAGAGCGTCCTGGCATACCTTATGGTGTGGCTAGTGGTGACATTGACGGCAATAGAGCTGTCATTTGGAGTCGCAGCGATCGCCCAGCGCAAATGATAGTAGAATATTCTCTTGATGAATCTTTCCGTAACGTGCAGCGTGTCAAAGGTGCAAACGCAATAGATGTCAGCGACTACACAGCACGAGTTTATCTGAGAAATCTGCCATCACAGCAGCAGATATTCTACCGAGTTATTTTTCAAGATTTAGCTGATAAAAGGAAGTATAGCGTCCCCGTTGCTGGTACTTTCCGAACTCCCCCTGCATATCATCGTCGAGATATATTCTTTGCTTGGTCGGGAGACACTGCGGGTCAAGGATGGGGTATTAATCCTGACTTTGGGGGAATGAAAATTTACGAAAGCATCCGCAAACTCAATCCAGACTTTTTCATTCATTCTGGCGACAATATTTATGCCGACGGTCCGATTCAATCAGAAGTAAAGCTTGATGACGGAACTATTTGGAAAAACATTACCACACCCGAAAAATCAAAAGTTGCCGAAACCTTAACAGAATATCGCGGTAACTACATTTACAATTTATTAGATGAAAATGTCCGTCGGTTCAATGCCCAAGTTCCTATATTAGCGCAATGGGACGACCACGAGATAACAAACAACTGGTATCCTGGCGAGATACTAGACGATAATCGCTACACAGTCAAGGACGTTTCCTTACTAGCAGAGCGGGGAAATCAAGCGTTTTTAGAATATTTACCCATTCGGTTAGATAATAACGACCCAACTAGAATTTATCGCTCTTTTAACTATGGTCAATCACTAGAAATTTTCATGCTGGATGAGCGCAGCTACCGGGGACCAAACACAACTAATCGTCAAACAGAACAAAGTGAAGAAACGGCATTTTTAGGTAATACACAGGTGCGTTGGTTGAAAAACCAATTGCGAAAATCAACAGCAACGTGGAAAGTTATTGCCAGTGATATGCCTATTGGACTGGTAGTTCCAGATGGTTCGACTAACTTTGAAAACCTCGCTAACGGAGATGGTCCCGCATTAGGACGGGAACTAGAAATTGCCGATTTACTACAGCTCATCAACCGAAACAATATTAAGAATGTCGTCTGGTTAACCGCAGACGTACATTATGCAGCAGCTCATTATTACGACCCCAACAAAGCACAGTTTCAAGACTTTAAACCCTTCTGGGAGTTCGTTGCAGGTCCTCTCAACTCTGGCACATTTGGACCCAACAAACTCGACAATACCTTTGGTCCAGAAGTGAAGTTTCTCAGTATACCTCCAGATTTGAAACCAAATCGACCTCCAAGTGATGGTTTGCAATTCTTTGGCACAGTCAAAATTGACAGCAATACAGAAGTGATGACAGTAGCTTTGCTTAACTTAGATGGCGAAACTCTCTACAGTCTAGATTTGCCGCCAGAAAAATAAAAAGCGCGGCTTTCGGTAGGGTAGACGCAAAGAAACCGTGAAGAACATGAAGATTCTTAGCGGTTTCTTTGCAGGTATGAAAAAGTTATTTTTGGCTAATTGTTGTCAGTTATCGAATAACTTCAATCATGCGATCGCACTACGGCTTTTTAACCTCACAGTTCGTTAGCCCATATGCTTTTTTCACAAACTTATCGTCAAATGTATAAAATTCTGAATAATGCTGGCTATGGGCTAAATGAAAAGCATCCGCAAAATCTAAGCCAGTCTCATGCCATTTAAGCACTTGAACAATTAAGCTTTCATTGGCAAGATAAACATTTGGCAACCCAAAAAGCCTTTTGAAAGCTTCACAAATTTCGGTTGGTTTAAACTTGTATGCAAATCGCAGCACCCATTCAGTTTCCAGTATTACAGTATCTGGGATAAATACATCGTATGTCTTGAAAATTTCTCTACTATAAAAGGAACTGTAATTCATCATCTTGGGTTAACAGTCGTACAACAATATTAGTATCAACCGCGACCATGCCATGAATCCTCTATTCCTTGGCGTATCGCATTATCCATATCCTCAATACTTTGCGGTTTACCTTGATATTTTAAGCAACCAGCTACATCATCCAATGTGGTTTCTGGAAAAGGTTTTTTAGGTTTGAGAAGAATACCATCACCCATATCAATAGCGATGAGTTCTTGACCAACTTCCCAATGATGCGCTTCCCGCAAAGTCTTGGGAATAATAACTTGTCCTTCACTGGATAATTTTGTGATTTCCATGAGTTCACAAAGCAAAAAAACTAAGAATGATGCCAGAATTGTATCATTGGCATAGATAACTTAGTGTTTCATGCTGATATTTATGGAAGAAATTTTTAATTCATAAATTATGACTCGTTTTCTCATTGGTACAATTGCTGCTGCTGGACACGTCAATCCTGCTTTACCGATCGCCCGCAAACTTGTAGAATGCGGACACGAAGTATGGTGGTATACCGGGAAAGGATTTAAAGATAAGATAGAAGCAACTGGCGCACATCATATCCCGATTCGCACAGGCATAGATTTAACTGACATTAATAGTATTCCTCAATCTTGGTTGAAGCAAAAAGATGCGTTGAAGGGAGTAGCCCAGTTTAAGTTTTACCTGAAGCACGGCTTTATTGATTCGGCAGTCACACAACTGGAAGACTTAACGGAAATTCTGCGCGAATATCCAGCAGATGTTTTACTGTGTGATGTCTTCTTTTTGGGTATGTCTTGGCTGCATGAGAAAACAGGTTTACCTTGGGCAGCATTTGGGATGTCAGCATTACCATTTACCAGTTGCGATACAGCACCCTTTGGATTGGGAATAAAACCGAATTATTCACTTTTAGGGCGATCGCGAAATTCATTTCTCAATTGGCTATCGCAGAATATCATCATGCGTGATGTGACGGTTCATCTTGACCGCGTTCGAGTCACCGTTGGGCTACCACCTAAATCGCAGGATTTTTTCACTGCTGCGTTATCCCCGTTTTTGTATTTACAAGGCACTACGCCATCCTTTGAATATCCTCGCAGCGATTTGCCGCCTCAAGTCCATTTCATTGGAACATTTTTACCTCCCGCACCAACAGATTTTACCCCTCCTGCATGGTGGGATGACCTTAAATGTGGCAAAAGAGTTATTCATGTTACACAAGGTACAGTCGCAACCGAAGCAACAGATTTAATTTTCCCAACAATTCAAGCACTTGCAAATGAAGATGTTTTAGTAGTTGCGACAACAGGAGGACAACCAATAGAAAATCTGCAACTCAATTTAATTCCACCAAATGTCAGGCTAGAAAAGTTTATTCCCCACGCTTATCTGCTGCCTTATACAGATGTCATGGTAACAAACGGTGGATTCAACGGTGTGCAGATTGCATTAGCTTTTGGTGTACCAATGGTTACTGCTGGTCAGACTGAAGAAAAGCCAGAAATTTGCGCCAGAGTGCAATGGGCTGGGGTAGGAATTGACCTCAAAACAAGTACACCTACATCTAAGCAGATTCGAGATGCTGTCATGAAAATCCTTAATTCATCCCAGTATCGGCAAAGAGCAGAAAACTTTAAAGCTGAGATTAATAATTATGATGCTTCCACACTTGCTATAAAACTACTGGAGCAATTAGCATCCACTAAAGAACCTGTTTTCAGAGCTAATAAGTAGCATTTTGTATTGCAATAAGTAGGATAACTAAATTCAACGTAAGCTCGTAATAATAACTAAAGTTATTAAAATGCTTTCCTAAAGCGATAACTTTTTCCTCTCTATCTCCTAGTGATTTCACGAAATCATCTTCTCTAACGCTGTTTGCAAATCTCGCTTCAAATCATCAACTCCTTGTCTCGCGCCAACGCGATTTTTTTGATAACTTGAAAAACGTTCTGTAACTGAAATTGGCTCACCTATTGTTACCCGCGATTTTCGCCAACCTAAGCGAGGTCTTGCAGGGTTTTTATCTCCTTTAATGCGGCAAATTAAATCAAACAGAATTAAAGATGTTTCTGCAAATCTTTCAAAAGTAGGCTTTTCTTTGACATAATTTGCTGTCACTGCTACAAAACTCTCTGCTAAACGCATATGTAGCATTCGCAGAGATGCTTCTTCGGCAATCCAATCTGCCAAGCCGCGATGTAAAGGCGATAAATTATTTAAATCTGGTAAATCTGCTCGGTAAATATCTTCCCAGCCGGCGGACTCGATGCGGCGACATCGTTCAATTACTGTTCCTTCACTTTCCAGATTAAAATATTGTTCTGCTGCTTGTAATCCTTTATTTAATATTGCCTGTAGCCGAGTATCAATATCTTGATTAGAGTCAGCAGTTGGTTTGCTTTGATGATAAAAGCGATCGCTAAATTGTTCCATCTGCGAAAGCACATGTTCACCAAGCCGCAAAATTCGCTCCTGAAAAAGTTTTTCTCTCTCAATTGATTCACCAATTGGCTGCACTGACAAACCGCTATCAGCTTCTAACTTACTCAAAAGCGAATCGAGTTTTTCCCAACGTGGATTAATGTAAGAATATTGAATAGCGATCGGCACAATCAAAACTTCCTCAGAACGATTAGCTTTCGCCAAATCTTCTGCACACCAAAAGCCTAACTGAGAAACTCCAGGTTCTAAAGGACTGACAATTTCACTATGTCCATTAGTGCCTCCTTCTGGCGCTACACTAATAGGCAACTTGCCATTGGCAAACAAATCCCGCGCGGTTCGCAAGCCAACTCGATCCAGTCGCTTACCTCGATAAATCGATAACCCTCCCAAGCCAGACAACATCCAGCCCAGCCAGTTTCCAGCCCACAGAGTCATCCCCCGGTCATAGAGAAAGTAAGAGTGAGCGGGGTATTGTAATGAGATATTTTGTTGACGCGCTACCCTCGGTACAGCCTTAGAGAGCAAATACATCATCGAGAGGGGATCGTCAACCTCAGAGTGGCGAAACGCCATTAAAAAGCGAATTTTACCGTTTTGAAATTTTTCGTAGAGATTGACTAATGTCTCTACATTCACAGTTTCAATCTGTGCGATACCCGCAGGAAGCCACGGTCGAAGCCGAAAGCGCTGCAACACTGGCAAAAGCGCTTTGACAGTATAGTATACAAGCAAATTAAAGCGCTGTGGGATAAATTCTAGACGTGGTTGAGCGCGTTCAATCGGATGCGGCAAAGTAAATCTCCAGGTTGTATTCCTTCAAGGTAGGGAATCTCTAACTTAGCGAAAAATCAGCCTTACCCTTCACCCAAGTAAGTGCTTGACACTTAGGACTTACGCACACTCTACGAATTATCGGCGCTCTTGGCAGCGTTTCGCAGAAAAGGTAGTTCGATAAATCAAGGAACAGGCGCAATTTTTGTGTAAGTCCTGTATCTATAGGTAGAAATAATTTGTTAAAAAGCTTTTCAAAATTCAAAAAATGTAGTAAAAATAAGACTTAAGCTAGATTGACAGTCTTTATTCAACGTAGTAATTTCGTTTATTCCAAGAATTATTTGTATGGAGAATAAACTTCGAGAACTTATTGGTCAGCCTAATGTTTGGCTTTTTGTCAAAAGCAGTAACGGCTGGTTAAAAAACGTCGAAATCTTAGATGTAAGTCAAGAAACGGTAACATTTCGTTACGAAAATGAATCTGAGAAAGAAAGAAGGCTTTGGGAAAAGACCACTCGGATTAAGAATGTGACAGAAATTGAAGTTCATCTGTTGGCAATACCTAAGAGTGATGGGCAAGTGCAAGAAATGAAAAATAGACTTTCCCAGATTTTTGAGAAGGAGTAAATTAGCGGTACTGCGGCATGAGCGATCGCCTAATGATGTGAAAATTTTCATGCGATCGCCCTAATTTGAAGTTTTACCTCGGTCTTCCCAAAGTCGTGATGTAAACAACTGCCTCATCAGCAGGAATACCTAATACTTCATTCACATGGTCGTCAAAGAAGCCACCGATACCGCTGACGCCCAAATTTAAGCGAATAGCCGCTAAATTCAGCCTTTGCCCCAAATGACCAGCATCCATATGTAAATAGCGGTAAACGCGATCGCCATACTGAGCCACGGCGTTTTTCAAATCTGCTGTATGGAAAAGCACCGCAGCAGCATCGCGCCCTAATTCTTGCCCCAAGCAGAGATAGTGTAACTCTCGCTGGAAGTTTTTAAAGCGAATTTGTCTTAATTCTTGCGCTTTTGGTGCGTAATAATAACAGCCTGCGTCAAGTCCTTTCACCCCAGAGACGACGATAAATGTTTCGATTAGATTCAAATCAAAGTAGTCTGGATCTGGATCTAAACCTTGGTCGATGTAACTTTTCGGTTGGTAAGTAAAATTGAGTAAAGCTTTCAGTTCATCAAAAGTTAAATGGCTACCGCTGTAAGCACGGGTAGAACGTCGCTTCAGGATGTTGATTTCCAGTTCGTCTAGCTTCTTTCCCCAGTCGATGGGCGTCGTAGCGGTAGGAATTTTTTGACAAAAAGGAAAGTTGTATTTATCTTCGAGAGATTTTTCTTGTTTTAGCTCTGGTAAGTTGAGCTTGCCAGTGGTGGCTGGTAAGATTTGTGTGGAGGTGTGGAAATATCTCAACAGTTCGCCATCGGGTATTTGCGGATAATCAATTTCGGTAGCGGATGGTAAAGCGGTTCGTCCTAAAGGCAGATTTTGTTTAACATCCAACAAATCAGCCAGAGCAAGAACAGCTACTGCTCCTTCTTGTTGTGAATCGATATAAAGTAGTTCGTTTACCGCTTCATCTACAAAACCGCCGATTAAATGGGGGCGATAATCACTAATAGCACTAGCTAACTCAATATTGCCTAAAAGGTGTCCGGAATCGAGAAAAATCCGGCGATAAGCTCTATCTTCATAACGCCACTGCGAACGATAGAAAACCGCAGTGATGATAATCGCTATTTGGGTATTTTCTAATGTGGGATGCCACAAACAAGCTGATTGCAAAGTTTGCCAAACATCACTTTCCCAATAATGCATTAGCGAATGATCGCGACATTGGTAATTATATAATCCAGGTGGCAACAACGGCGTACCACGAGAAACTACATACACCTCAGCGGGATATAATCCACCTGCACTCGGTGCGGATCGCAGATAAACTGTGCTTCCCATCGAAGGCATTTTCGCCGTTAGCCCATAACTGCAAAACAGCAGTCGCGAAAGTCTTTGCCACCATTGAGCATCTGGGTTATCGGCAAATTCGTCTGGTTTTTCTTGAATGTAGGGTTTGAGATCGAAGGAAGAGCCAATTTTGTACTCTTTGAAAGGCACAGGCTGCTTTGCCCAGTCAATACTGTGACTTTTCGAGGCAAGTGTTTGGGGATCGTATTTAGTGCGATCGTGGTAGTGCTGGGCAATTGATTGGCGTAGTTCTGGCATACGAGCTTTAATATCCTTCTATTACCTATCTTGGCACTCCTGCGCCTATAAGTTTCGTCTTTATTGGTACAAATGCGGAGTGCGAAAGCTGATATATTGCACCTTTACGAGAAAAACACTAATATTTACATTTTTAAGTAAATAAATTTACTTAAAACACTAGTTTTAATTAGACCTTTTTAATTAACTTCTACCCGGAGACTGGGACTGTAAGTCACAGTGAAAGGATAACAAAATCAAACAATCGGTAATTATTTTGACGGGAATTTTAACAGATGCAACACATAAGAAAATTAATGCATAGCACAGAAAAAGCGAATTCCGCGCTTGTTGCTGTACTCCGCATCGCCTTCATAAATTGGAGCGAGATTTTAGCCAAAAATGCCGGTATAATGCTTTTCACAAACCAAACAAAGATTTTTATATAAAAAATGACAACCACACCAGTTAACACTTCTTCAATCGAAGCTAAGAAAAAACTTTTTGATATGGTTTTGGCTTTCATAAAAAGCCAGTGTATTTATATTGCTACCCGCTTAGGGATATTTAACCTGCTTCAAGACGAAGGAGAGCAGAGTCTTGAAACTATAGCCGAAAAGACAAATACCAAACCTGAAAGACTTTATTTCATCCTTCGTGCTTTAGCTCATTTAGACGTGTTAGAGCAAAAGCCAGGACGAGTTTTTGCTTCTACTGAACTCTCAGATTTGCTTGTCACCAACAAAGGTCCTTCGATGGGTCATTTTGCCATGCACATCACCGAACCCGCTCAGTGGGATGCTTGGAAAGTCCTTGAAGATGCTTTGCATACCGGCGAAGTGCCATTTGAAAGAGCAAACGGTAAAGGTGTTTACGAGTTTTGCCAAGACAACGAATGGAGTGGTGATGTTTTCATCAATGCCATGAGTTACTTGACAATTCACGCCGTTGATGCCTTGATGGATGTTTATGACTTTAGCCGCTTTAATACCGTGATGGACGTTGGCGGCGGACAGGGTGGACTAATTGCGCGGATTGTCAAGCAGTTTGGCTGTAAAGGAATATTATTTGATGTGCCTTATGTAGCCGAAACTGCACCAGCTTATTTAGAAAAGCAAGGAATTGATAAAGATGCAGTGCAAATCATCACAGGGGATGTGTTTGTAGAAGTGCCCAAAGGTGCGGATGCGATCGTCATGAAGTATTTTATTTCAGCGTGGAATGACGAAGACGCGATGAAAATCTTGCATAACTGCAAGCAAGCGCTACCACCGCACGGAAAAATAATTCTTTTGCAGGCTTTCGTCCCCGATTTAGATGAGCCGAAAGTTGCTCCCGATGGTATTATGCCGGGAATTTTTGCCGTACAAATTAATGTAGCAGTGCCGGGGGGCGGATGGCGCACGCGGCAAGAATTTCAAAAGTTGTTTGAGAAGAGTGGATTTGTGTTAGAGAAAGTAGTTGACACCGAAACCAACCTCTCAGCGATGGAATTTGGTTTAGCGTCTTAATTACTTTCTTCTTGGCTGAAGATTACTTATTACCTCTTTTCTTGGCTTCCTTCTCCTAAGGGAGACGCTGCGCGTTGGCGTTCGCGCAGCGTCCCGAAGGAAAGAGAAGGCGCTTTGGCGGTTCGTTAAACAAAATTTAGGTAATCTTGTAGGGGGAAGAAAGTAAAATGCGCGATCGCGTTTAATGCTGCAACAATACTAAGGGATAAAAGGTAATGCGGCGAGTTATCTGCATCATGGTTCTGTTTTATTTAATTCAAACTTACGGAAGTAATCCAGGACTTTTCGGTCTTCCGCTTACTATTTATCTTAAAGAAAGCCTTCAACTTTCACCGGCACAGTTGGCAAGCTTTAGCAGTTTAGTTTTTACTCCTTGGATGATTAGACCACTTTACGGAATCATTGGGGATGCGATTCCGATATTTGGCTATCAGTTCAAAAGCTATTTCTTTATCTGTTACACGCTAGCGCTAGGAGTCTTCTTAGGATTAGCTGGCATTCAATCTTACACGATTAACCTGCTGGCGATCGCTATAACTTTAGTCAATCTATCCATAGCCTTTAGCGACGTACTTACAGATAAAATCATGGTCGTTCAAGGCAGGATTTTTGATAACACTGCTGGTTTACAAGCGGCTCAATGGACTGCTCTTGGTTTTGGGAAAGCGCTTTTATATTATATTAGCGGCTGGCTGGCTCAAAATTCTACTTTAGCGATCGCTTTTGGCATTAATGCAATTGTGCCCTTGATTGGTTTAATCGGAACCTTCGTCTTACTTGGCGATGAAAAAAAGCAGGAAAAAAAAGTTTTAGTCCAAACTAGTCTGAAATCCCTTTGGACAGCAGTCAAATCACGGCAGTTTCTAGCTGTTGTTGGCTTTATTGCTTGCCTTGAGTTTACTCTCGTCCCCCCCCTGGTCAATTACATCATATATTACTATCAAGATGTTTTGAGCTTTGATAAACAATCCTTAGGTGTTTTGGGTACATACGAAGCAATTGCCAATGCTTTAGGTGCGATTGTGTTTGGCATTTTCGCCTTGAAGATTTCCCGAAAGTTGCTGCTAAATATGGCGATTGGATTAACTGCTATCTCTACACTCGGTTTGTTGTTTATATCTAATATGCAAAGCGCTATCTTGGTAAGTATCTTTTTTGGTTTTTTTGCCATGATAGCCATGCTGGGCGTATTAGAAATCGCCGCTAGAGCTTGTCCTGTTGGTGCGGAAGGCTCAACTTACGCATTGCTAATGTCTGTATATATCTTTGCTAAACAACCAGGTCCAATTTTTGGTGGTTACTTATATGATTGGGGAGTTTCACCTTCAGTTCTTGTTATTATTAGTGCAGGATTTACAGCTTTATGTTGGTTTCTAATTCCTTTACTTAAATTAGAGCAAGAGTAATTGAGCGCGAAGAACATAACTTACATTCCTCTGCGTTTCTCAACGCTAACCTTTGTGTTACTCTGCGTTTAAATTTCAACCCTCAATTCACCACGATTTAAATAAAAAAATCTATGACTTGGTATCCTCGGAATAAATATTGCTGGGATTTCTGGTTCGCTTGGCAAGGGCAAACACTACACGTTTTCTACCTGCAAGCCTCACAACTAATTTGTGCTTATAATGCCGAAAGAAGGCACGGTTTAGCATCAGTTGGTCATGCTGTCCTCACTGATTTTGGTTGGAAAGAAATTGATCCAGACAAGCCAGTGTTAGAAAAAAGAGACGGAGATTTCTGGGATAATCTGGCGATTTGGACGGGAAGCATCATTCAAGAAGATAATCTTTACTATCTGTTCTATACAGCGCGACGCAAAGAAGATTTGTTGGTGGAAACACCTCACGAACGCCGTTTACCCCAAAACATTGGTGTTGCTACTTCAAAAGATTTAAGAAATTGGACAAGAACACCTGCCACTTTAAAAAAACCTGTTATTCCCAATCCGGGAATAAAAAGTGAATTTGATGGCAGTAACTGGCGCGATCCTTATGTTATTAAAGATGATACAGACGGAAAATATTATGCTTTTATTTGTGCGCGTCCTAGAGAGTCGGCAGCGGATGTGGGGGGTGTTATAGCAATTGCAACTTCATCCAATTTGTCGGATTGGCAAGATGAACCCTATAAAATTTTATATCAGAGCGATCAATTTTATTTGATGGAGGTACCGCAAGTTTTTTGGCGCAAGACGAATGATGGTAGATACTGGCGCTTTTACCTTTTGTTCGGTCCTCATTGGAGTCCTTTTTTTGTTAGTAAAGTGCCAATAGGAGTAACTTACTACGTCCGTTCCCAGCCGATAGAAGATAGAAGCAAGGTTAGTTATGATCGCATTCCTTGGGAAGATGGATCTGCGAATATACTATGCAAAAATTACTATGTTGGTAAGTTTGTCAACCCGGAAACCGAAACTAACCCGGCGTTCTTTGGTTTCCGAAAACAAGATGAAGGCGGACACTTTGTTGGAGGAATATCCGATCCGCAGTGGGCGACTTTTGCTGATGATGGCACGATTAGTTTATCAGACTTTAAGCCCTTAGATTCTAACGATACCAATTAACAAATTCTTATTCAAATGAAATTAAATAAACTACAACAAAGAATTGTCAGTATTCTTGAACCTCTACCTATAGAAAACAACCATTCGGCTCCAACAGGCATAATTGAGCCTCTGCAAATTAAGATAGGCGAAACTGTCACAGGCTGGTTGCGATCGCTTCGTCGGGGTCAACCGATGATTTGGGACCCTTGGATACTAAAAGATGGCGATATTTATCGTATGTTTTACTTAAAAGGGGTAGAAGGACATGACCCTTGGTGGACAATCAGTAACATCTGCGGTGCGATTTCGACTGATATGAACCACTGGGAGGATTTAGGAACTATTCTAGAGCCAGAGCCAGCTAATTATTGGGAATCGGGAAGAGTATGTGCTGGTTGTACCTATAAAGAAGATGGTATTTACTATTTATTTTATTCAGCTGGTGGCAAAGAACCACCACATCTCAGGAATGAAGCAATTGGTTTAGCAACATCAACCGATGGCGTACAGTTTTCACGTTATAGCGATCGCCCTTTATTAGCTCCAGAAACTGACGGTCTTTGGTATGGACGCAGCAACTGGACACAGCATTTACACTGGCGCGATCCTTATATTTTTAAGGATGAACAAACTAATAGTTATTATATGTTCATTTGTGCCGGCTCTAGAGTAACTGGTAATTTTCAAGGATGTGTTGGTTTAGCAGTCGCAGACAAAATTACTGGTCCTTACAAATTGCTACCACCTGCTGTAGAAGCACCTGTAGACACTGTAGATTGGCCCTATTACCATTTAGAACGACCTCAAGTCATTTATAAAAACGGTAAATATAACTTATTCTTTTCTTGCTTTAAGCAGTTTTTCAATCCAGATTGGCTGCAAAAATTAAAGCATAAAAGAGTAACTAATTCTTCACTCTATTGGTATATTTCTGATAATATTGCCGGTCCTTATCACCCAGTAGACGATGATGATTTTATCGTTAAAGGAAGCGAAAAAACTGGAATGTATGGAACTAATTTTCTGGAAATATCAGATAATCCAGAAGAATTGATTGCCTATGGTTGGTATCACAGACTTCACACCTTACAAGTTTCAAAAGCGTTTCGAGTTAAGTGGAAAAACACCAGCTTAGACGAAACCAGTTACCAACACCATGACATTCTTGAGATTTTGCTTCCTTTTACCCGATACCCTGAAGGGGTGGGGCTATACGAACAAAGTCTGCCTGCGCGTACTAAGAAAGAATAAGGTTTTTAGCCCACGCAGGTAAGCTCTGTATAATTTTGCAAGCCTAGCGTTCTAAAATGCAGAGGGACGCGATCGCATTGCATCGGGAAACAATCGCATTGCATCGAGATGCGATCGCATTGTATCGAGGAACAATCGCATTGCATCGGGAAACAATCGCATTGCATCGGGAAACAATCGCATTGCATCGAGAAACAATCGCATTGCATCGAGAAACAATCGCATTGTATCGGGAAACAATCGCATTGCATCGAGATGCGATCGCATGGCAGGGTTAGGAAAGCGAAAACCTTTCCTAATCAGAGTTAGTATCTGATGTTCGTCTCAAACGTGGTGAATGTCCTCTCCGCCAACGATTAAACCCGTAACCAACCGCTGCCAAAGCCAAGAAATAAGGACTGTAAACCATTAACCAAATACCCAACTTTAGCAAGCCAACAGTAAAATCACCAAAAGAATTAGTAGATTTATTCCAACTTTCCTGAAGTTGTGAACTTAAAGCGCGTTGTGTTCCGCTGCTAGAAACTGCTGCTTCTAACTTCAAAGTGATAGTTGAATAAGTAACTTGATTTTGTAAGTTTTTTAATTGAGCAGCAATTTGTTCTATAGATTGTCGCACCTGACTAAGTTCTTGAGCAACACTTAGCACATCCCTAACGGAACCAGCGCGATCCATAATTTTCTGTAAATTAACTTCTGTTTTCCGCAAGTTAGTTAATCTCGCTTGAATGTCCACTAGTTGATCGCCGACATCTTGGGCGCTAATATTGCGACTTTGTACGGTTCCTAGCTTGGCTAATTCATCTAAAGTAGGTTGCAGTAAATTCTCCGGTACTCGCAGCTGTATTGATGCAGTGTGACGAGCGTTTGTTTTTGTCGGTTGTTGTTCTTGTAAACTAATTAAATCCCCTTGCTGTTTATTGATAATTTGGGAGACAACATTAATACTCTTATCTACAGAATCAACTATCAAAGTCATTGCCGCTTTTTTGATTAATTGCGGACGAGAACGAGGTACTTGTGCAGTAGTATCAGCGGTTTGAGATGTTGCAACATTACCTGCGAGTGGTAGTGCTGCTGGTTGACTTGCTGTTGTCTGATTATTTAATGCAGCCTCAGGTAGGTTAGGTGCAGAAGCACAACTTGTGAAAATTACCCCTCCCATCAGCACAGTCAAAAGTAAAGTTGGTTTTCGTGTCGCACTTCTCAAGCTGTTCATAACCTACCTTTGGATAGTTGAAGTTAAAGCTAGTATGGCTGAATCAAAAACAGGTTTATGGCTTTGTTGCAATTTATGTAACAGAGGTTAAGCGCTAAAGCGCTTACTACGAACAGATAAGCCTAACGACGGATGAATTGGCAAAAACACTGTGACTAGCTGGTACATAACTGAATGAACCAGAAACATGGAAACGAAACAGCTAGGAAAAACGGGTGTATATGTAAGTGTGATCGCTTTGGGTGGTATGCCGATGTCGTTAAGCTCGCGACCTCCCGAATCTGAATCTCTCAAAGTCATTCATCGCGCTTTAGATTTAGGCGTTACTTTCATTGACACCGCCGACTCTTACTGCAAAGATGAGTCAGATAAGCACCACAACGAGAAACTAATTCACAAAGCTTTGCAGACTTATAATGGTGATGCCAGCAATGTAATTGTCGCCACTAAAGGTGGTTTAATGCGTCCTCAAGGAAGCTGGACGCGCAACGGCAATCCTGAACATTTACGCAAAACGATTCGCGAAAGCTTTGAAGCTTTAGGCGGTAATAAACCTATCGATGTTTGGCAATACCACGCCCCAGACCCAGATTATACCATTGAAGAAGCCCTAAAACCTGCGAAAGAAGCAGTAGAATCCGGTTTGATTCGCTTTGTGGGAGTTTCTAACTTTTCTGTAGAACAAATTAAGCAAGCGCGAGAAGTAGTGGAAATTGTTTCAGTGCAAAATCAATATAGCCCTTGGTATCGACAGCCAGAGAAAGACGGGGTATTGAAATATTGCGAACAAGAACAATTAACCTTTTTACCTTGGAGTCCCTTCGGTGGTAGTCGTCGTCATAGTGACTTGCAAGATATTAAAGCGATCGCGCAATTAGCCAAAGAAAAAGGCGTATCAGTGTATTGTATAGTACTGGCATGGCTGCGTTCCAAGTCGCCCAGCATCCTCCCCATACCCGGTGCTAGCAAAGTTTCCAGCATCGAAGATTCAGTACGTGCTGCTGATGTGAAACTCTCAGATGACGAAGTGCAAAAAATTGACCAAGAAACTTGATTAGCTGGTAGTTACTAGTAGTCTGTCAAGGACTAATTAAGGGATAGATGTTATGTAGAGACGGCGATCTCTCGCGTCTCTCTAACCGTCAAAATGAGTTTGACCGACTACTAGTACCGCAAGGCGTAATTCGTAATTACCATACTAATTTCGATGTGTTTGCCCTGCTTTTGCTAACAAGATGGCTTTGAAAAACTGTTAACATACCCTAATTTTTCAACTTGAGAATTGCTGCGGGCGAATTACTTTCAAACGTCTTTGGTAACTGAATTCCAAGTACCACCATTCTTGTTGCCATAAACGCTGAAACAGCCAACCATAAAAGATGGTTACTGTGAGCCGACCACGCCCAAACAGCCACAGGTGCAAATCCTAACAAAATTGCTGTGAAAGCGGCGTAACGCAGGAATTGCCCTTTTGCTAATCCCGCAAAATACCCTTCCAGAATCCAAGCAATTGAAAAACAAATCAAAATGGGAACTAACCAAGGAACATAATTTTTAATTGGCTCTATGACTTCGGCATGATTGGTTAGCAACCCAAATACAGTTTCAGGTAACAGAATGCACAATCCTGAAGCGGCAATTGCCACTAGCAAGCTAGTGAAGATCGCAATCTGCAATAGCGGCAATAATAACTGATTTTTGGCGGATTGACCTTGAAAATTTCCGGTTAGGGTCTCCGTAGTAAATCCTATTCCCTCAATGAAGAACGCTATCAGAAATATTACCTGTTGGAGCAAGCTATTTTCAGCTAAGACATCTGTCCCCAAAGTAGCACTCAGACTCATAAAAATTGTCCAAATTGACATGTAGACTAAAGAATTAATCAATAAGTCTTTATTGAGGATAAAAGTATTTTTAAAAGCTGACCAGTCCCAAAACTGCCGGACTGCTGTTCGCAACTCTTGCCAGTGGATCGAGCGACTCGCCAAGAGCACAGCTACTAATAACATCAAATACTCGCTAAAGGCTTGAGATATTCCAGCTCCCAGACTTCCCAAATCCCACTGCACAATCGAGAAGTAGTTCAGCACAACATTAACGATGTTGCCAACAAAGGTCAACAACAACACTTTGCCACTTTGTTCCTGTCCTAGAAACCAGCCTATGAAAACGAAATTGAGCAAAACTGCGGGTGTTCCCCAAATCCGGGCGTTAAAATAAACTCGTCCGATAGACTCAACCTCTGGAGAGCCATTCAATAAGCTAAACCCCAGCGCTCCTAGAGGATACTGCAATATCAAGATGAGAACGCTCAGTACTAAAGCGATGAACCCATTCCGCAGTCCTGCTAATAACATTGCCTCTTGGTCGTTCCGTCCGACAGCTTGAGATGTTACTGCGTTAGTTGAAATCCTTAAAAAGAGCAAGTTCTCGTAGATGTAGCTGAATAGAACTGTAGCCAAACTAACTCCTGCTAAATAACGGATTTCGGTGAGATGACCTAAGAATGCAATACCGATCAAACCCGCCAAAGGTTCTGTGATATTGGAAAGAACATTGACAAACGCCAACCCGGAAAAACGACGTAACAGGTCATGGTTCGGTTTTTTATAGTCAAACATATAGCAGCAGTCCGCCTAAAGCTGTGTGTCGATACGCCAATTATCCCTACATACAGCAGAATTCAGAATACAGCTACGCCAGAATCCAGAAGTAAACAGGCTTTATGCTTGGCTTTGAGATAATCGGTGTGTACTTCATCAACTTGAAATCCGCTGTATAAACATCCCATACGTAAAATTCTGGCGGCTGAATCGTCGCTATTGAACATTAGTCTCCCCCGTCACACCGTCTCCCCGCAATCGAAACGCTTATCTGTAGTTACCCAATTTAAGGTAAAATCAAAAGCCTGCCAATTAATGACGCTCTTGCTGACAGGAGATGCTGCTATGACCCGGATGTACTACGACGAAGATGCCAATTTAGACCTTTTAGCACAGAAAACCATTGCCATCATTGGCTATGGTTCTCAAGGTCATGCCCACGCGCTTAATCTTAAAGATAGCGGCATGAATGTAATTGTCGGGTTATATCCGGGCAGTAAGTCAACCTCCAAAGCCGAAGCTGCTGGATTAACTGTGAAGAATGTTGCAGATGCGGCTAATGCAGCTGACTTCATCATGATTTTGTTGCCTGATGAAGTGCAAAAAACGATTTATAAAAACGAAATTGAGCCAAATCTGCAAGAAGGAAATGTAATAGCTTTTGCCCACGGCTTCAATATTCACTTTGGGCAAGTTGTGCCGCCAGAAAACGTCGATGTAGTGATGGTAGCACCCAAAGGACCTGGGCATTTGGTGCGGCGGACTTACGAACAGGGACAAGGTGTACCGGCGCTGTTTGCAGTGTATCAGGATGCCAGCGGTCAGGCACGCGATCGCGCGATGGCATACGCAAGAGGTATCGGTGGAACCCGCGCCGGTGTTTTGGAAACAACTTTCCGCGAAGAAACTGAAACAGATTTGTTTGGCGAACAAGCTGTATTATGCGGTGGTTTGAGTGCCTTAATTAAAGCCGGATTTGAAACTTTAGTAGAAGCCGGTTATCAGCCAGAATTAGCTTATTTTGAATGTCTGCATGAAGTCAAATTAATTGTTGACTTGGTTGTAGAAGGTGGCTTGGCAAAAATGCGCGATAGCATTTCTAACACTGCTGAATATGGTGATTATACCCGTGGACCGCGAATTGTCACCGACCAAACTAAAGCAGAAATGAAGAAGATTCTCAGTGAAATTCAATCTGGGCAATTTGCACGAGAATTTGTCTTAGAAAACCAATCTGGGAAACCAGGATTTACCGCCATGCGTCGTCAAGAAGCCGAACACAAAATTGAGGAAGTCGGCAAAGATTTACGCGCTATGTTCAGTTGGTTGAAAAAAGCGTAATTTTCTTTGAAATTTGGGATTAAACTCGTTCCCAGGTTATACCTGGGAATTTGTTTGCACAAAACTTTCATACCATTAATTAGCAATGCCTTGAATTTAATTCTTGGTAAATTTTCCCTAAATAATTAAGACTGTTTTATAATATATGTACATATTTATGTACATAAACTGATGTTTTCCTACAAAATCACATCTCCAACCGATGCGAGAAATGACTTTTTTAAGTTGTTAGACCAGGTAGTAGAAAATCATCAGGTGTATATTATTAACCGTCGCGATGCGGAAAATGTAGCTTTGATTGCTGAGTCAGATTTAGCAAGTTTGGTTGAGACAGTTTATTTATTGCGTTCGTCGCAGACGTTGGCGCAGCCATCGCCTGAAAATGCCCGTAGGTTACTTGATGCAATAGAAGAGTCGAAAACAGGAAAGATCCAATCTCAAACTATCGCAGAACTTCAGCAGGAGTTGGGGATTGAGCAAGAAGAAAAAGAAAGCTGAATCTGAGGAAATTAAGCCAGTTATAATTAATCGAAGTCCTGGTTTTACTTCTAAATTCAAAGAAGATAAGAAGTGGTGGTTCAAACAAGACTTTGCCAAAGCATCGAAAATTTTGGATTTGGTTACGGCAGTCATGCAAGACCCATTTGAAGGGATTGGTAAACCGGAACAATTAAAGTACATGGATGCAGATATTTGGTCACGGCGAATTGATTTAGAACATCGGCTAGTATATAGAGTGGGAAACACTCAAATTGATTTTTTAGCTTGTCGCTATCACTACGAATAATGCATTTATGTTACGTTTAGTGAGTCGATTCACTTTGCTGATGATGGCTTCTTCCTTGGGGTTGCAGAACTCACATCAAGCACAATCACAGCAGGATACAAAACTAATACCATTTTTTGATAATGTAAATAATCCGGTTCCGGTTGGTTTTCCACCAGGACAACAACTAGATATTTCTCCACCTCCACCCCAACTTAATGCTTTCGATCAAGAAGTATTGAAAGCCTGCGGTTCTATTGGTAGCAATGTTAATCCTAATCAGTTTAAAAATCTTTTATCTGCAAATCCACAAGTATTAGATAAAATTCAGCAAGCGAGTGGCGGAGAACTTCGCGCAGGAAGACGCAGAAAATCTGATTTTCTGCAAGATTTAACTAATATTTGGTTTAAAAATAAAGGCTTTGAGCATATTTTTTGTGGGGAAATATATAACGAAAATGATATTGGCGGATTGCACTTTTACGGCAGATATTTACAATTGCAAAATGAAGGAATTGCTGGAAGGTTAGCGAATAATTCCCAAAGAGAGGAAGTTATTCCAGGTGTAATTTATACAATGGGTGTGGAGATTAAACAGGGAAACCGCATTGTTAGAGATGTTATTAAAGGCTACGGCTATCTGAGTAACGCTGAAGAAATACTTGTTGATGCCACAAAAGCATTTAAGTTACAAGGAAATCTGGAAGGCACATGTATTTTTTCTGCCAAAGATGTAAATACCGGGAAAAGTTTTCCTACTGTTTTTGTCAGGAAAGAAAAAGCAATTATCACTTACTATCCTGATGCTACACCCCAAGGGAAGACGTGTAAAAATTCTTGATATATGGGAGATGGTAGACAATGAGAATATTGGCAAATGGCAAGGCAAAAGCCAGCAGCCATCAAGGAGCGCTGTGTTTCGCCTATTTGCATCAAAATCAAATTAATGCCTTCTATGAGCTAGCTCATAGACGGTATTATGAATTCCTGAGAAATTGGGATTAGTTGTTTTTGGAACTATAAACCATGCAATCCACACTCTCAACTTTCACCCAATACTTAGATTTACCCTCGACTCAGTTAGAAGCATTACTCTCGAAAACCCTATCTGAGTGCCTGAATTCATCTGAACTTAAGCAACTACTAGACAGCTTAGATGCGAATTTGCTGAAGAAAACTCTGCCTACGGCTGGAGGAGTTTTAGCTAAGGAACTACCACCTTTTTACAACTGGTTAAAAAATGAGTTGGGAGTACAGCGTATTCCTGATAGTCCAGATCACACAACAAAATGGGTAATTGGATTTATCAATAATCAGCAAAGCCTGACTCGCTTGGTTGAGTTACACCGTCCAGTACCTCGTCTGGCTTTAGAAAGCGCAATTCCCCGTTTAATAGGAATGTTTAAAGGAATTGAAAACCCACAAGTTCGCCAAGAATGGCAAAAAGCGATCGCAGTTCTTTGTTTACCTCTAGTTGTCGCAGCTCATGAAGCAGAAAAATCGAAGAATCTCGTAATCTCATAATTATCTCTCCTAAAAAACATTCAAAGGAGAAACTATGTCACACAATCAAACCAATATAATTGCCGTAACATCGACACTCTACTCTATATTTCCAGAAGCGATATCTTCGAGTTTATTAACATCAAGTATCGTGATTTTGCCACCTCGACTGTAGGCAAGTGTTGGTTTGATAGTTTTAATTAAACGCACGCATTCTTCGTAAGTAATCCCGATAGTTCGTGCCATTTGATAATAAGATAACTTGAATTTTAAACTCTCACCCTCTGAACTTGATTCAGTGCCATATTCAGCGGCAAAATATTGAATTAATCTCGCTAAACGCACAATGGCTCTTTCTGAAACTAATCCATGAACTATTTCATGCATTTGCTGAATTCGAGCATTAAAAACCATCAGCATCCGCAGGGCAATTTCGGGATTCTGCTGTATAACCTTAAGTAAAGCATCTCGCTCTACAGTTACAATTTCGCAATCAGATTCAACAGTCACAGTTGCGGGAGAAATGCCATTTCCTAACAATGCAGGGGCAGCAAACATTTCCCCGGCAGAAAGCGTGCGAAGAATCGTTTCTTTTCCGGTCTTTGCTGTTTTAGTGACTTGAATTGAGCCAGTCACAAGAGTATATAATTTGGGTAGTAGGCGATCGCCCTCATGCAGGATAATCTCTCCTTTGCTGTAGCGTTGCACCTGGGTGTGAGGTTGCAGATTTATCTGATCTTGCTTTTCTAAACCAGCCAAAATTATAATTTGAGAGAGTTGTTCAATTGTTGCCTGCATAGCCATTTTTGCATTATGTCGCAAATGCTGGACGATGCGAAATCCAAGGTAAGACGGCTTCGAGTTGCGCTGCTAGGCTGATGAGAGTAGCTTCAGCCGCAGGTTTGCCGACTAACTGAACGCTCATAGGTAAATTATTATCGTCAAAACCAACCGGAATGGCGATCGCTGGTTGTCCAGTAGCATTTGCAGGTGGACAAGGTGCAATCCAGTGTATAATTCTTTGGAACGTCTCTTCCGGACTCAAATTTGCCCATTCCCCGATACGGATGGGTGAATGCAGATAAACTGGCAATACCAACACGTCCACAGTATCAAAAAATGCCACGATTTGCCGCGACACCATTTGCATTTGAAAAACTGCTTGCAGATATTCACCAGCAGAACCTGTTCGCGCCAACAAAAAGCGATTCATTGGCTGCAAAACTTCAGCCGGAATTCCCGATGCAGCGACGCTGGTTTGCCACACAACTTGAAATGGTTCAACTAAACCGCTGAAATCGGGGCATTGTTCTTCAACTGTATGACCGAGTTCTTCTAATAACTTAACTGTTTTCAGAACGGCTTGCTCACAGCTTGCGTCAGCTTTTCCTAGAGGAGGGATGCTAGCCGCAAAGGCAATTCGTAAAGCACCGATTTTTTCTTTACTAGCAGTGAGAAATGATGGTTTTGGATCGGGCAACCAGTAAGGATCGCCGGTGACATAGCCAGACATGACATCCAAAAGAGCGGCTGCATCAGCGACAGTACGGGCTATGGGACCATTGGTAGCAATTCCACTGAGGCGATCGCCTGCTGGGGCATTTGTCACTCTTCCACGATTCGGCTTGATGCCCACCAAACCACAACAAGCTGCCGGACCGCGAACCGATCCACCACCATCGGAACCTTGAGCGATCGCAGACAATCCTGCTGCTAGTGCTGCCGCTGCTCCCCCACTGGAACCACCTGGAGTGTATTCCAAATTCCACGGATTTCTTGTTGGGGGAAAACCCGTAGGTTCTGTGTAAGGAAATGAACCAAGTTCTGAAGTTGCAGTTTTACCCAAAACAACAAACCCAGCGGAGCGTATCCGCGTCACTATGCCATCATCATACCCAGCAATGTTATTCAACAATGCCGGATTTCCGTAGGTACAAGCAACACCAGCCAATGGGTTAAGGTCTTTAATAGAAATCGGCACCCCAAAAAACGGTGGTAGGGATGAAGTTTGCCCACCCCCAGACAACATTTCTGTTTTGGCTCTGGCATCGGTGATCGCACTGTCTGCCATGACCGTAAAATAACTTCCTAATTGCGGATCTAAGCGCTGAATTCGTTCTAGATATAATTCCACCAACTCCAACGGTGACACTTGGCGCTGACGAATTAATTCTGCTTGCTGCAATGCTGGGGTAAAAGCTAAGTCAATTTGAGTCATGCGTTAGTTAATGAGTAGTTTTATCTATTCGTACCATTATCTGTTGCAATTTTCAGTTTGAAGTTGTTATTTTTGCATAATTACTGGCAAGTTTAAATCTATAGCTAAGATTTGCAACTTCAACATTCTCTAAAGCTTTCTATTTCTCAAACTAAATATACTGCGATCGCTACACAACACTAAAAAATGAAAAGGCAAAACGCCCACTTTTAACGCTTTGCCTCTCTCAACAATTAATATTGTTAGCAATTAAACTTTAGAACGGTCTGTCAAAATTTCATAGCCAGTATCCGTCACCAACACGGTATGCTCAAACTGAGCCGACAAAGAATTATCTACCGTTACAGCAGTCCAGCGGTCAGATAAAGTCCGCGTCACCTTAGAACCTGCATTCAAAATTGGCTCAATAGCCAGCGTCATTCCTGCACGCAGCTTTACATTTGGCATTTCCCGCGTGCGGAAGTTGAAAACAGAAGGTTCTTCGTGCAAGTTGCGACCAACACCGTGTCCGGTGAAGTCTTCTACTACACTAAAGCCATTACCTTTCACATGGTCTTCAATTGCTCCAGCAATATCTATGAGGTAATTCCCCGCTTTAACTTGTTCAATGCCTTTGAAAAGCGATTCTTCAGCGATGCGAATCAGTTTTGCAGCTTCTGGGGTGACATCTCCCACGGCAATAGTAATGCAGGAGTCACCATGAAAACCTTGGTAAAAAGCACCTGTATCTACTTTTAAAACATCCCCCAAACGGATGAGTTTTTTGGGACTGGGGATACCATGTACAACTTCATTATTAATGCTGGAGCAGATAGAACCAGGAAAACCGTGATATCCCTTAAAGCTTGGTGTTGCACCCATTTCTCGGATGCGTTTTTCCGCATGAGCATCTAAGTCAGCAGTAGTCATTCCTGGCTGTACCAACTGAGAAATTTCTTTCAATACGGTAGCCACAATTTTTGCAGATTGCCGCATAATTTCAATTTCACGCGGCGATTTAATTTCAATTCCTCGGCGTTGTCGCTTGGAAACATTAGGCTGAGTTGATTGAGAAAGCAGGTTAGTGAAAATGTTCATGGGATATTAATAATTATTTGCGCCTTGCCGCTTAAGAGTCAATGATTTTTTTAGATTAATTGAGAAACAATATCTATATTTAAGTTAACTTATTTGGTTGTTGGTTGTTGGTGGGCAATGGGCAATGGGCAATGGGCATTAATAATAACCCTTTTCCCTTTCCCCTTTTCCCCTCTTCAAATTTCCACCATCCACTTACGTTTTTACTTAATGCGTTGTGCTAAGACAGCCGGACCAGCTGTCACTACTACAATTTTATCTGGATGAAGTAACTCACGAGCAGCAAGATTTACTTGGGCAAGATTGACGGTCTGGATTTTTTGGGTAAAAGAACGTAATTCCATTTCATCCAACCCGTAGACTTCGTTCATGAGAATTCTTTTAGTTAATTCCTGTGGGTTTGCAAGAGTTACGGTGTAATTGCTGATTAAGGTGCGTTTAGCTGTCTCTACTTCTTGGGTGCTGACACCATCAGTATGCAGTTGTTGTAGCAGATTGCGGGTGCTAGCGATCGCATTATGTGCATCTTCTGGGCTGGTTTGCATTTCTATCAAAAATGTCCCTATATTTTTTCCAGCTTGGAAGTAGCTATAAATTCCATAAGTCAGACCTAGGCGATCGCGTACTTCTGCACCCAATCTACTCGAAAGTGTATCGCC
The DNA here is from genome assembly GCA_019359015.1 of Spirirestis rafaelensis WJT71-NPBG6. Classification (GTDB taxonomy): domain Bacteria; phylum Cyanobacteriota; class Cyanobacteriia; order Cyanobacteriales; family Nostocaceae; genus Hassallia; species Hassallia rafaelensis. The sequence goes on along the minus strand of JAHHID010000002.1, from coordinate 60,165 downwards.
ACCCAAAATCTGATTTAATATTAATGCTGCATAAAATCTTGGATCTTGACGGTTAATACCTATGTAACCCATATAAGTAATCGCTTGCGCTTTACCAGGAAGCACTGAATTGACACGCACTACTTTTTCGGGTACAGATACAGCCGGATATTTTAATTTTGGTGGTTCTCCGCTAACTTGCCAATCACTAAACTCTCTTTTAAGAAGCGATCGCACTTTCGCCGGTTCAAAATCTCCCACCAACACTAACACTGTCGTATCTGGACGATAATGTTTTGCTTTGAAATTAAGCACATCTTCACGGCTAATTTTCTGCAAACTCTTTTCGGTAGGAAAAGTGTGTGATGGATGATTTTTGGGATAAATAGATTGTAAAAATGTTCTTTCTGCTACTTCAGATGGATCATCTAATTCCAGTTCCAAAGCATTCAAAGCTTGTTTACGAGTCAATTCCAACTCTTTCCCAGGAAAAGTCGCATTTTTTACAGCATCAGCTAAAGTCTCAATCAAAACAGGCAAATCTGCGGCTAAACTATTACCCTCAATTCGCACACCTTCGCGATACGTTTCTAAATCCAGATTTGCTCCGCGTTCTTCCAAAGCTTGGGCAAGAGTTAAAACATCCTTGTTTTTTGTACCATTCATCAAGTTGTCTGCTACAAGAGATGCCAATCCTGCTTTATCCTCTGGATCAAATTCTGCCCCAGCTTTCAGATAACCACTCAGCGTCACCGTAGGAGTACTTTTATCGGGCAACAGCAATACTCGCAAACCGTTGGATAAAGTAAATTCTTGTGGTAGTGCTAGCGTTGCTTTTTCAGAGGAAGTCTTCTGAACAATGTCTGTAGTTGAATCCACATCTGGTAAATACTTCATCACCTCAGCCGAGGCTATAGGTGGCAGTAAAGTAAAATTATCTCTAGTTTGTACAGAATTTGCTTTGCCGCCATTTCCTTTAACCGGCTTCTGAGTTGGTTCAAAAAAGCCCACCGTGCGTACTTCTTGTTGGAGATATTTATTCACTACACGCCTAACATCGACCTCAGTTACTTTGCGAACCGCTTCTAAATAGCGTTTTGTGTAGAGATAATCACCAGTAGTAAGCTCATCGTTAGCCAGTTGCCTCGCCTGATTGCTAATATCACGGTTATTCAAAATTGCAGAAGCTTCTAGCTGCGTCTTGGCTTGTTTCACTTCTTTTGAAGTCACCCCAGCCAGCTTGGTGATTTCACTTCTTAGCACTGAGTCAATTTTTCGTAAATCTTGATGAGGCGCCGCTGTCACCGAAATCTTATACCAGCCAGACGAGAGCAAGCTAGCAACAGAAGCGGTAACATCACTAGCCAAACCTGATTTTACTAATGCCTGATAAAACCGAGAATTCCGTCCTTCTGTCAAGATATAATCCATCACTTCCAACGCTGGCACATCCGGGTGATTCACCTGCGGCAGTGGGTAGACTGCTTGTAACAACGCTGCCGATCCCGGTTCTCGCAACACAATGGGTGAAGAGGAGGGGGGGAGAGGGGGGGAGAGGGGGAGGGGGGGACTGTTGACTGTTGACTGTTGACTCTTAGGAATTTTCCCAAATATCTCTTGTACTGCTTTCAATGTTTTTGCAGCGTCAAAATCCCCGACAATCACCAAAACAGCGTTGTTGGGAGAGTAGAAGTTACGGTAATACTTACGTACTTGCTCAACTTGAAACTTCTCGACATCGGCTTTCGTACCACCCACAGGCAATCCATATGGACTTTGAGGAAATGCCGCTTGCATTACGGCGCGGTTTAGGCGGTAATCAGGACTATTTTCGTAACCTTGCAACTCGGAAATTACTACCCGTTTTTCACTCGCTAATTGTTCGGCATCAATCACAGAGTTTTGCATTCTGTCTGCTTCCAGGACTAAAAGCGCTTTGAGCTTTTCTCGTTCCAAAGTGCCATAATATGCTGTTTGGTCATAGCTAGTGAAAGCATTCGAGTCGCTACCCAAAGCACTAAACAATCGTCCAAATTGAATCGGACGATATGATGTGCCCTTAAACATCATGTGTTCTAACTGGTGGGCAATACCATTCACTCCTGGTTCTTCATTCCGCGAACCGACTTTATACCAGACTTGTACTGTTACAACTGGCGCAGTATGCACTTCTTTTGTGAGGATAGTCAGACCATTTTCCAGCACCGTTTTGTTGACGTTTTCTGTCGCTGTTAGGGATGTTGGCTTTTTTGCTACTAATGTTTGCTGGGTATTTACCTGGTTGTAAGCAGCCATAAGCTCGCTCTCAAGAGGTTTATGACTGAGTAAGCCCACCACAATCAGCCAGACGCTCAACATCAAGAATAGAAAACGATACCTACGCAATGTAGAAAACATCGACATTTATTTTGTAAACTTGATCTGTAAATTCCATTACAGAATTTTTAAGCATTGACAATAGCTTAATCTTTCTCTCTAATCTGTTGCCTCCGCAAGACTACATAGAAAGATTATTCTACCGTCAGTAGTAAATATAAGCTACTATTCGCCCATTTATGATAAAACGCGTAGAAATTCCAGGGGTAATCCGTCAGTATCCGCAATAAAAGCAACTTCGTAGATACGCGAGCCTATTTGCTGCTGTGTTGGTTCTAAAAGCACTACCAACGGTTGCGATTGTTCCCCTTCAGATTGTGAGGCGATCGCCATACGTTCTTTTAGATTTGTTAACCAACTAGGTAAATCTGCCGTTGTTTGTGTTAAATCAAATGACAGATGATAATACCCCACATAATGCTCATCTGCGAATGCATCCGGGGCTGGCTTTGGTTCGGGAATTTGGATCAGCTCGATTCTGCCGCCTAATCCTTCCATCCAGCAAGCCAGAGTATACCCTGTAGTGAAGCGTTCACAGACAGTAAACCCTAACTGTTCGTAAAAGGCGATCGCTCGATGGATATTCGCGGTACGAATAGAAGCGTGATGCATAATTTTGTCAAAAGTCCGTAGTCAAAAGTCCGTAGTCAAAAGTCATTTATCCGAGTGCCAATGACTAATGACTAATGACTCACAACCATTACTCAAACAACCGAAAATAAGGATAGCGCACAGGCACACCCGGCTCTTTTTCCAAATCAAAATTTATCACTTCCCAGCACGGTTCTTCTGCCGAATCTGGGCTAAACTCTACTGGTAAGCCATAAAGCCGCGCAGATCTTATCTCTGGTTGACCAGAACGCCAAGGTGTGCTGCGTTCCAAGTAGCCACTCATCAATTCTTCATACCGTTTGGCAATAATCACTTTTGTTGCTCGGTATCCTTGAGTATACAGCTTGTCTAGCGCTTCGTGAATTTCAAAGCGAATGCCATCGGGATGCGTATGTTGCCGATACCATTCATTATTCCATCTTCGCCAATGACGCCCGGACTGAAGATGAATCAATTCACCATCTTTCGGATTCGCTTCAAAAGCGCCATGCCGAGGACATAGATATGTATCTGTTAGTGTCAGTGCCGGAATTGTTTGACGGCAGTGGGGACACTGTATTTCTGGACCAAATATTGGGTACTGCAAGCCTGGATTCATCATGAAGTGCGTACAAACATACTTTTGTTTTAACCCGCAAAATTGGTTTTAGTTTACACTTCTACTCCGCCTCCTTGGGGTAATTACTTGTTGCTGCACACAAATTAAGTTGCGCTGTCAGGTTTCCACAAAGCGTGCCCTTTCAACATCAAGGCTTTACACCGTGATATTCTGTTGAATGCAACCAGCTTCCAAGGTTGGAGTTTTTCCAGTGTTCCTGGGTACCATATTCATATTCTATCGTGTCTACCGCTTCTTACTGGTCTTCTCCTGATATTTCTCAAGCTGCCTTCGTTGCAGCTAATGCTGTGGTTATGGGTTCGGTAAAGATAGGCGCTGGAGTGAGCATTTGGTATCAAGCAGTAGTTAGGGCAGATGTAGAAAGCATTGAAATTGGCGAATGCACCAATATTCAGGATGGGGCAATTCTACACGGCGATCCTGGCTTTCCCACAATTTTAGAAGATTATGTAACCGTAGGGCATCGGGCTGTAATACATTCTGCCTACATTGAACGTGGCAGCTTGATTGGAATTGGCGCGATTATTTTAAACAATGTGCGGGTAGGCGCTGGTAGCATTATTGGTGCCGGCGCAGTCGTAACTAAAAATGTACCTCCTTTATCTTTGGTAACTGGCGTTCCAGGCAAAGTCCTGCGCCAAGTCACAGAAACCGAAGCCGCTGAACTTATCGAACACGCTCAACGTTACCAAAAGTTAGCTTTGGTTCATGCTGGCAAAGGTACTGATATCGGTTTTACAAAGGCTGAGGAATAGGGCATTGGGCATTGGGCATCGGGCAATGGGCAATGGGCATTGGGCAATGGTGAGCCAGCGCGGTCTTCTCCCAAAGGGAGAGGCTAACGCCAAGGGGAGGCAGTGCGTTGGGCGGGTTTCCCGACTTGAAGCACCTGCCGTGGTCTCCCCCATGAGCGACTGGCGAACCCCGAAGGGGGCAATGGGAGATTTTTTCCATGTCCTATACCCGATGCCCCATGCCCGATGCCCCATGCCCTAATAATAAATTTGTAAACATTCTTTACAAATGGGTCTGGAAAAATTTCCCACTTCGGCTAACAATAAAAATGAGAAGAGTTGACAAAACTTTAATTTCTACTTAACAGAGGGATTCTAAATATGGAAAACATTGATATGCGTGTTGCGATCGTTTTAGCACCAATTGCCATTGCTGCTGGTTGGGCAGCATTCAACATCGGTGCTGCTGCTTTAAGACAAGTTCAAGGCTTTTTAGACAGAGAAGCTTAAACTGGACATGGTTGTTAGTAGTTAGTAGCTAGTGGTTATTTTGACAAATAACCACTAGCTACCATTTTTTTATGAAGATGCACCATTATAGCCCACCTCCGTGGGCTTCGTTTGTGTAGCCCCAGGCTTCCAGCCTGAGGGCGAATAAAGCGCAACCTCACTAACGGCTTGTGAATATTGACTTATTACTAGAACCCTTCCAACGCTTCGGCGTTAATCTGGGATTGGATCGCATTGTCAAACTTTTGGCAAATCTTGGCAACCCTCATCATCAAGTTCCGGTAATTCACGTTGCCGGTACGAATGGAAAAGGTTCTGTTTGCGCCTATCTATCCTCGGTACTTACTGAGGCAGGTTATCGCACAGGACGCTACACGTCACCTCATTTGGTCGATTGGACGGAACGCATTTGTTTGAATGAACAAGCGATCGCCTTAGATACCTTGTATGAACTGTTACTAAAAGTTAAAGCGGCAATCAGCCCAGATGAAGAATCACCAACTCAGTTTGAAGTAATTACCGCAGCAGCTTGGTTATATTTTGCACAAGCTAAAGTTGATGTGGCGGTAGTAGAAGTTGGATTGGGAGGACGTTTAGATGCGACTAATGTTTGTTCGCAGCCTTTGGTAACTATCATTACTTCCATCAGCCGCGAACATTGGCAACAACTTGGTTCTACAGTCGCTGAGATTGCTGGAGAAAAAGCTGGGATTTTGAAGCCTGGATGTCCGGCTGTTGTGGGAATATTGCCACCGGATGCAGAAAAAGTCGTGCGATCGCGTACTCTAGAATTACAATGCCCGTATATTGTCCCTCAACCTGCCCGTCAAATATCGCCAGGATGGGCAGAATATCAAACAATTGAAAATGAAAAAATAATTAAATATCCATTGCCCTTAGAAGGACAGATACAGTTAGCTAATTCAAGTTTAGCTTTAGCCACTTTAGAGATTCTACAACAAAAAAATTGGCAGATATCTGAAGAAGCCATTATCAACGGCATCGCCAAAACTAAATGGCTAGGACGAATGCAATGGACAACCTGGAGAAATCATAAACTATTAATTGATGGCGCTCATAACCCAGCCGCTGCCCAAGCCTTACGCGAATATGTAGATACCCTAGATATTCCCAAAGTTAATTGGGTAATGGGAATGCTTTCCACCAAAGAACATGCCGACATCTTCCAAGCTTTACTGCGACCAAAGGACAGTTTATACTTAACGCTAGTACCAGATCATAGTTCAGCCGATACAAGTGAATTAGCAAAACTAGCTCAAAACATTTGCCCACAATTGAGCTATTGCCAAACTTATCCAGATTTATTATCAGCACTAGAAACAGCTTTTAGCGCAACCGATAATTTAGTCATTTTGTGCGGTTCACTATATCTGATCGGGCATTTTTTCGCAACCGCAAATACCACAACGCTCCCAACACCCTGAAGGGTGCGGCTACACGAACTAAGTCCGCCTTCGCGGACTCCATGAAATGAAGCCCGCGAAGGCGGGCTTTGTTCGTATAGCCCCAGACTTCCAGTCTGAGGGTATCTTTGAGAATTGAACGACTCCTAACTCCTACTGCTATTCCATTCCTGGGCCGCATCCTCAACAGCTTTATCTACCGTTTTCTCGCCCAGCATCGCTGCTTGCAGATTTTCATAAATTGCCTTTTGCAGCTTATTGAAATCCTTCAAAGTCGGAGTTAAAATCTCTGCTTGTTGCAACTCTTTAGCACTCATCGCCCGCGCCAACTCCAACGTTGAAGCCTTAGCTGGCACATCTTTAAAGTAGCTGTCAGACAGCGCTTTAGTTGTCGATGGTAGAACATTTGCGGCTTTAGCAAAAGCTAACTGATTCTCATCATTAGTGACAAATAGCGCGAATTTAACAGCCGCATCTGGTTGTTTAGTGTCGCGGGGGATAACTATGTTCATCACAGCGACATTTTTCTTGCCCGTTTCACCTGTGATTTGCGGTGCGGTTGCCGAAACTTCAGCTATTTTAGGCGCATTTATCGCGATCTGCTTTAAAAATTCAGGACCTGAAGCAAGTAAAGCGGTTTCTCCAGCTTGATACAAATCGATCGCATGACGATGACCTTGAGTTAACACCTCTTGTGGTAAAAGTTTTTTCTTGTACAAGTCTACCCAATATTGAAACGCCGCTTTCCCTTGGGGAGTATTAAAAGCCGCTTTGCCTTCAGCATCTACCAAAGTTACCCCCATCTGCACCAAAGACTCAATTACCTCACCCGAATCTTCTGGTACGAAAGTCACAAAAAAAGCATATTTTCCAGTTTTTTCCTTAATTTGTTCCGCAAAAACTGCTAATTCCGTGTAAGTACTGGGTACTTTATTAAGATTTAACTGTTTTAATAAAGCGGTGTTATATATAGTTAGCCGCGTGGTGAGATACCAGGGAATCCCAAAACTCTTACCATTAAGCGTGCTTGCTTTCCATATATTCGGCAAATAAAAGGAGCGTGTTTCGTTTGGGACTTTTGCATCCAAATTCAACCAGGCATTTCGTCCTGCAAGTTGAGATGCAAAATCGGGATTTAAATTCACAACATCAGGTGGCGTTTTCCCAGAGACAGCTGTTAAGATTTTGTTCTCCATCGCTGCCCAAGGTACATCAACCCAGTTCACCTTTACACCAGGATTTTGCGATTGAAAAGTCGCAATTAAGCTTTGAAAGTAATTGGTAAATTGAGGTTGAAGTTGCATTGTCCAAAACTCAATAGTTGCCCCTGAAGAAGCTTGTTTTGTACTTGTGCCGACATTACCTGTGCCGCAGCTGACAATCCAGCTGGTTAATAAGCCAAGCAGGACATAAACACTCAATCGTTTTAATTTTTGAATTTGAATCATTGTGCTAATAGTTTTTACGCTTTATCAGGGTGAAACCTTTATGCAGAATTGTCGAGATTATAGATTAATTGGTTAGTTGTCGGTTGGAGCGTTGACGGTTAACAATCATCCACTAACCACTATCCAATAACCACTAAGCAATAACAAATTACCAAACTAAATTTTCTACTAAACAGTGCAACGCAAAAAACTGTGGTTAAAAATTTCCAGAAATTCTTTAGCAAATCAAATAAAGGGGTCGGGATAGAACTTGCTCCTGAACGGGTGAACATAGCTCAACTACGCAAGCAGCGTCAAGGCTTAAAATTAGACTCCTTAACATCGGTGCCAGTTCCAGAAGGCATTTTTGTCGATGGTCAAATTACCGATCCCGCTGCAATGGCGCAATTAATTCAGCAGGCATTAGCTGAAAGTCAAATTAAAGCTTCTCGCGTTGCGACTGCTGTACCGGGACGAGAATCAATTATACGTTTGATTCCTGTGCCAGCAGAGTTAGATGACAAAGAATTGCGGGAAATGGTGCTAAACCACGAAGCAGGTTTGTATTTGCCTTATCCCCGCGAAGAAGCTGATGTCGATTATCAGAAACTTGGATACCGTGTAGATGAAGATGGCATTGAAAAAGTAGACGTGCTTTTAGTTGCCACTCGTAAAGATATCACTGATTCTTACGTAAGTACGTTTGAGCAGGCAGGATTGCAAGTTGATATTTTAGAGATTAGCAGTTTTGCCTTAATTCGGACAATTCGCGAAAAATTACGGCAATTCGGACCGCAAGAAGCCGTAGTGCTAGTTGATATCGAATTCGACAGCACAGAGATAGCGATCGTTGTCAACGGAGTGCCGCAATTTTCGCGCACAGTGTCGATAGGCACTTATCAAATGCAAGCTGCTTTATCAAAAGCGATGAATTTACCCGCGTCACGAGACACGGAACTGTTACAGGGAATGATTATTCCTTCAACACCGATGGAGGCTGGAGGAAAAAACGGTGTTACTGGCGTTAATCCTGGTATGGCAGCGATAGTGCGAGTATTAGGAGAGTTAACAGATGAACTGCGCCGCTCAATCGATTTTTACCTCAATCAAGCTGAAAATTTGGAGGTAGCGGAGATTATGCTGGCAGGTTCAGGAGGGGGACTGGGGCAGTTAAATGAGTTTTTCACCCAAAGATTAAGTTTACCAACCACCCAAATCGATCCAGTCGATGCGCTGTCCTTGGAAATTGACGAGGAAAAATACCCCTTGGTGCAACGTCCTGGACTGGGAATAGTACTTGGTCTAGGAATGCGGGAGGCTTAACAAAATGTACAGTTTAGAGGTTAATTTTCTTAAAGATCGCCAACCTGAAAAGACAAAACCTGGCAAGACACCAAGAGGACCAGCAATTGCTCTTGGTGATTTAACACCGATATATATAGGAGTTGCTATTGGTGTGATTTTACCGGCTTTGGTCGCGGGTGGATGGTGGTTTTTGGAAGCGAAAAATACTGAGTTAGCAGAGAACATAGCCAAACTCGAGCAAAAGAACCAAGAATTAGAGGCGAAAATTGGGAGTATTAACAAAATCAGGGAAGAAACGAACAAAGTTAAGGGGGAAACACAAGCTTTAGTTACTGTATTTGACCAAATTCGACCTTGGTCAGCGATGTTGCAAGATATGCGCGATCGCATTCCCACAACTGTGCAAATTGAAAACATCAAGCAAATCGCACCCACTGCTGCTGTTGAAGGGCAGCCACCACCCAATCCCGCTGGAGGAGTGGAAATTACTGGCTATGCTCGCTCTTTTAACGATGTCAACGATTTCTTACTTAGTCTGCAACAGTCCCGTTTCCTCAAATCCACCGAGGGCAAAATTACAATAGCAGAGTTAGTAGATGCCCCCATACCTCCCGGTCTTCAACCTGCAAATACTGTATTAATTAAACCACCACAAATAGTCAAATATACGATTCAATCCAGCATGAGTGATGTTCCGGCTTCTGAGTTAACCCGTGAGTTGGAGCAAAAAGGCACAGTCGGATTAGTAAGTCGAATTCGCAGTCTGCAACAAACAGGAGTCATTTCTAGATGACATATAGTGATGATTTAAATTTTGGTGAGCAAGACGACGCGTTTGAAACTGCTGGTTCTGCTTATCCTACCGCATTCGGCATTACCTTCACACCAAAAATCATTGGCATCCTGGCTGGGGTTTTGGGTTTGGGGGTAGCAGCTTTTATACTTTCTAACCTAGTGATGCCCGCTTGGGATACTTTTCAACAACAGCAAGCAAAAAGCCAAGATTTGGAAGCACAAATTCAGCAAAAGAACGACAGCATCCAACAAATTGGCAAAGTTAAAGAAGAACTAGCGCAAGCAAAACAGCAACAAATCCAAGTTTTATCTTTATTTGCGAATGAGAAAACCTTGGATACATTGCTACTCGATTTGAATCGCTTAGTTGAATCTGGTAATGCTCAAATTCCGGCAAATGCAGTCAAAGCCAAACTGAAGAAGTTTGCGCCATCCGGACAGAAACCAGAACCGATTACCGATAGTAGTTTGGGACCACTGGTTAACGGCAAGCTGAAACGCAGCACTATCAATATTGAAATTCAAGGAACCTATGAACAAACACAATCAATTTTCCGCAATATTGAACGTTTACAGCCTTTGTTGCTAGTTAAAGATTATCAATCAACTTTGGCGACAGAACCTCCTGTTGAACCAGGTAAAGGCATACGTCGAATTGGACCTGCACCGATTACTACATCCTTCGTGTTACAAGCGTTGATGCCTTTGAACTCTGAGGAAGTAGCAGCAGCAGCTAAAGCGGGGCAAGCGAAGAAGTAAATGAGACCTAACCCCCTTTAAGAACAAGTTTGATTCTCGCAAAGCCCTCAGGCTGGAAGCCTGGAGCTACACAAACAAAGCCCACCTTCGTGGGCTGGATTTTTAGCCCACGAAGGTGGGCTTCGTAAGATTAGCCCCAGGCTTATAGCCTGCGGGCGGGGGAACGAGAATAAAAGCTAAATCCAAATTTGTCTAAATAATTTTATAAAGTGAGGAATGAACTGTGAAACAACTTCACGGTAATAGTTTTATATTCGGAGCCGCTACTTTTGTATTCTTGGCAACTCAACCTGTGTCAGCACAGACTTCTGAAATTACTGACGTACAGTTAAATCCCGTTGATGGGGGAATTAATGTTGTTCTAAAAACTTCCTCAGGTTCGCGCCCACAAGTATTTACCACAAAACGAGGCAAAAGTCTAGTTGCAGATATTATTAATACGCAATTACGTTTACCTCAAGGCAATAGTTTCCGCCAAGACAACCCCGCTCCGGGAATTACCTCTGTAGTAATCAATCAGCTTGATACCAATAGCATCCGCGTAACGGTGACTGGAGAGAGCGGAGTTCCCAACACTCAGCCTGTGAAGCGAGGAGACAGCGGAATTACCCTCAGCTATAGCCCAGGAACGGAAGTAGCCGCAGGCGCACCAATTCCCACAGCGCCGGCTGCTTCTACCCCATCCCAACCGGCTCCTCTTGTCCCTAATCCGCAAGTGAGTGTGGATGGGACACCCGCACAAGCAGCCGGTCCAGGTCAACCTGGGACAGCGGCACCGCCTTTCTTACCCAGAGCCGTTGCCCCACCAGTGGGAGATATTGCCATTTCTAATACTGATGCTTCTCCCAGCGTGATTGATTTGGGAACTCAAGAACGTGTTCCGCGCTTGGTATTACGAGATGCTCCAGTACGTGAAGTTTTATCACTGCTTGCCCGTGCTGCTAATTTGAACTTGGCTTACGCAGCAGGGGGACAAGGTGCTGACGGTAAGCCGGCTGCTGCTGCTGGGGCTGATGGACCGACAATTTCTTTAGATATTGAAAACGAGCCAGTGCAAGATGTTTTTAACTACGTTTTGCGGCTGAGTGGTTTAGAGGCTAACCGCAGCGGACGGACAATTTTTGTAGGATCTAACCTACCTAACGCTACTCGTGATACGGTGATGCGTAACCTGCGACTCAATCAGGTAACGGTGGGAGTCGCTTTGAACTTTTTGGTCGGCTTGGGGGCAGAAAGTGCCGTCAGCCGAGAACGCCAAGTTACCAGCGTCAGTGCTGTGCCTGTTGGTAGTGGAGTTGCATCAATCACTCAAACTCAGACGACGGTAGAAAACAGAGTTGAAAATCAACGCATTAACTTTGAAGATTCAAAGCCATTACTAAGAGGTTTGCAAGCACTAGGAGACGAGCGCACCAATTCTCTAACCTTGATTGGTTCTCCTAAGTTAGTTGAGATGGCGATCGCGCAACTAGGTCAACTTGATATCCGGCGTCGTCAAGTGTCAATCAACGTCAAAATTATCGACGTTAACCTCTTGAATACTCAAGACCAAAATACCAGCTTTTCCTTTGGGGTTGGCAATAACTTCTTCTCCAATAGTGGCGGTGTAGCATCTCTAAATTTTGGTGGTTCCAGACCAGCTACTACTGCTGAGGCGGCAAATAGTCTAACTAGTACACCTATCATCCAGAATCCACTTCAAGAAGAATCAAATATTTTTGTTAATCCAAATGGAACAACAGCTAATGCTGGTGTCAGCTCGAATCCACTAACCACAGGTGTTACAGCCTTTACCCCCGGAACTGCTGGAGCTCCTGCTACCTCTGAATTCAGTCTGGCATCTTTGTATCAATTCCCCAAACGTTTTCTGGCTAGTTTGCAAGCTCAGGTAACAAGCGGTAACGCCAAGATTCTCACCGATCCAACCTTAACAGTACAAGAAGGACAGCAAGCTCTGGTGAATTTAACCCAAGAAGTGTATGCAGGTTTAAAACAAGTACAGACAAGTGCAGGACAAAATGCACAAGTCATCTTTACCAGAGAACCGATCATCAGAGAAGCTGGTTTGACCCTTTCAGTTAAAGTTGATCGAATTGATGACAATGGTTTTGTTTCTTTATCTGTAGCACCTACTGTGTCTGCACCTAACGGTTCAGTAGCCACTACTGATGGTGAGATAACTTTACTATCAAAAAGAAGTCTTCAATCTGGAGCAATCCGCTTGCGAGATGGTCAGACGCTAATTCTCAGTGGGATAATTCAAGACTCAGATCGGACAAGTGTCTCCAAGATTCCCATTTTGGGTGATATTCCGCTGCTAGGTTCGCTGTTTAGAAGAACAAACAGAGCTAATCAGCGCAATGAGGTGATTGTATTGCTCACACCGCAAATTATGGATGACTCAGAGCGCTCCTCTTACGGCTATAACTACACTCCTAGCCCTGAGGTGCGGCGAACTTTAGAGCGGAGTGGGTTGAAGGTTCCAGGGAAATAAGCCTTGGCGAATAAAATTCGGTGCAGAAACTAGGCTTTTTGAGCTACAAACTAGCCTGAGCCGATATTTTGCATTATTCTCAACTAGCATCCAAACCCGCCCGGAATTCAAATTCCGGGCTAATAGCGTAAGTCCATTAAAATGGACTGAAATTCTGAGATTACCAGTGTTTAGTCCTATGCGCGAGGGCTTTAGCTATGAGACAGCGGTTTATAACCCCTGGCGGAAGATAGCACTAGTGCAAGATATCAGATCAACCGACCCATATTAGGAATGGTATGTTTTGTTAACATACAACTAATTCAGGCAAGACTAGAATAATGACTCAAGCAGCTACCTTTCTGAGCCGGATTACGCAAAATCCTGGGCAATGCGGAGGTCGTCCTTGTATTCGAGGAATGCGAATCCGTGTGAGTGACATTTTAGAAATGCTGGCTGAAAATGTAAGTGCAGCCGAAATTTTAGAAGATTTTCCCGATCTGGAGCTAGAAGACATTCAGGCTTGTCTATTATTTGCAGCGCGACGTACAGACTTTCCTCGGTTGACTGCATGAATATCTGGATCGATGCTCAGTTACCTCCAACATTGGCAGGTTGGTTAAGTGATACCTTTGGAGTCAGTGCTACCGCTTTAAGAGATTTAGGCTTACGAGATGCCCAAGACACAGAAATCTTTGATGCAGCGCGTGCAAATTTCGCAGTGATTATGACGAAGGACAGTGATTTTGTCGATTTGGTTTGTCGGTTAGGAACACCTCCACAAATTATTTGGCTAACTTGTGGCAATGTCACAAATCGTAACCTGAGGCAGATTCTCATTACTACGTTTCCTGATGCTTTAGAACGTTTGCGACAAAATGAAGCTATCGTCGAAATTAGCGATCGCCCCTAAAGCCACTGTGTTTACTAAGTACTTTTTCCTAGTTTTTAGTCAAACAATCGCTTTATAAAAAGAAAAAATGCCGAAATCTATATAAATTAATGGTTTCATCTATCCACATCTGGCTACAACACCTTAGAATGATTCTTTGAAAAGTGCAGTCTACGGGATTTACAGGCATTTTATGTGGAATGCTCCCAAAGTCCGCTTTTTCTAAATCTCCAAACAGAGATTTACGCTTGTGATGCGCTCTTGGAGCGTGTCTGTAGACAATCGAAAATAAACTTCAAGGAGTTTCACATGAACAAAGGTGAATTGGTTGATGCGGTGGCTGAAAAGGCTAGTGTTACGAAAAAGCAAGCTGATGCAGTCTTAACTGCGGCTTTGGAAACTATTATCGAAGCTGTCTCTTCTGGTGATAAGGTAACGCTGGTGGGATTCGGTTCGTTTGAATCACGCGAACGTAAGGCTCGTGAAGGTCGTAACCCGAAAACAAACGAAAAGATGGAAATTCCCGCAACCAAGGTTCCTGCTTTTTCAGCTGGCAAAATGTTTAGAGAAAGAGTTGCACCCCCAAAAGCATAGGTTCTTTCTTAGGAAACTCTTTTTTTATGCGGCAAAAAGCACACGGGGGAAATTTAACTTGGGCAGCAGCACTGGCTGGCTGTCCCCCTAGTGCTATTCTGGATTTTTCTGCAAGCATCAGCCCGTTGGGACCACCAAACAGCGCGATCGCTGCTATTACATCTCAATTGGGTAATCTTAATCACTATCCAGACCCTGATTACAGTGAACTGAGACTGGCTCTCAGTCACTTCCATCAATTGCCGCCTGAATGGATTCTGCCGGGTAACGGTTCGGCAGAATTACTTACGTTATCAGGTAAAGAATTTTCACAATTAACCGCAACAACTTTAATTACTCCAGCTTTTGGCGATTATTACCGATCGCTGGCGGCATATGATGCCAAAGTGCTGGAGTATCCGATTGATTTGAAAAGAGGAGAGGGGGACAAGGAGAGGGGGGGACAAGGAGAGGGGGGGACAAGGAGAGGGGGGGACAGGAAGGACAACGAAAAATTTCTCCTCCACTCCTGTACAGACGCGACGCCAGACGCTACAACGGAACGGCAGTCGCTACAACGCGGGGAACCCGCGCAACGCGCTGCCTCGGAAACCTCCGCAACGCGCTGGCTCATTAATCGCGTCTCTACTCCTGACCAAAGCGGGTTATTGCTGAATAATCCTCATAACCCAACGGGTAAGCTGTTTTCGGTAGAAGAGATTTTGCCTTACTTGGAACAGTTTGCTTTGGTGGTGGTGGATGAAGCGTTTATGGATTTTCTGCCTCCCGATGAGGAACAAAGTCTAATTCCGGTAATTCAGAAATATCCGAATTTGGTGGTTTTGCGATCGCTGACAAAATTTTACAGTCTGCCTGGACTGCGACTGGGATATGCGATCGCTCACCCTGAGCGCTTGTCTAAATGGCAGTTGTGGCGCGACCCTTGGCCCGTTAACACTTTAGCAGCAGCAGCAGCGATCGCTGCACTCGGCGATAAAGAGTTTCAGTCTGCAACCTGGGAATGGCTACCACCTGCACGAAACCAACTCTTTCAGGGTTTAGCTAATTTACCAGGGTTGCAACCAAAGGATAGTGCTGCTAATTTTTTACTTGTTGAGTCACAACAATCTGTTTCTCAATTGCAAGAACAATTGCTTAAGGAGTATCAGATTTATATTCGCGATTGTCTTAGTTTTAAAGAATTAGGCGATCGCTACTTCCGAGTTGCTGTACGCTCAGAATCAGATAACCAGCGTTTACTAACAGGGTTGAAAGCATTAGTCCAGAGTCCATAGTGAAAATATTGACTTTTGACTCCCGAACGGACACTTGGTTGCCGTAGGGACTGTCTACCCTACAAAAAGCCGTCTCAAAAAGGCGTCTAAATCAGTGTCCTTCTGTTAACTCTTGAGTAATATACCTATAAGCAAAAATCGGTAAATGCCCTGCGCCAAGCGCACGCGATCGCGTTCAAGCGCTTAATGGGGCTAGGCAAACAAAGGCTGACGACTCAGGTTTAACATCCAAAAAATATAATGAGTGCCATTCGTCTAATGACTATTGACTAATGACTATTGACTACGATGTCGTGATTATTGGCGGTAGTCTCGCTGGACGCAATGCAGCCCTTGCTGCAACCCATCTACACGCCACTGTTGCCCTAGTGGAACCCAAAGTCAACTATGGGCTTATTTATCACCACGCGCTTGGGGAAATTGCCAAACTTGCCCAGCGTCTTAATGGTGCGGCTAATTTTGGTATTCATTCTTATTCTGCGGATACTGCACAGGACAACTACCTCAAGGGGAGAACACCCACAACAGTGTTCTCAGAAAAGTCCCAAATATCTATAGAATGGCAAGAAGCGATGCTTTATGCTCGCGGTGTCGTCTCAAATGTTCAAGAACAGAATTCACTCGCCATCCTAGCTGCCCAAGGTGTCGATGTCATCCTTGGTAGCGGTGAATTTGTAGTGTCACCTCACCTCGCTTTTGCCGTTAATAAGCGTCAGCTTCGCGCACGTACCTATTTGCTTGCTAGTGGTTCCCGTCCAGCAATTCCAGAGATTGAAGGGTTGGAAAATATCGGCTTTTTTACTTTATCTAATATTTGGCAGGCTTTATGTGAGTCTCCAATTTTACCCAAAAACTGGGTGATAATTGGCGGTGTTCCCCAAAGCATCGAAGTAGCGCAAATTTTAGCGCGGTTGGGTTGCAGCGTGACGCTGGTTGTCAACCATCCCTATATTTTGCCAAATCTTGAGCCAGAGATAACTCAATTGCTGCAAGCGCAGTTAGAAGTCGATGGTGTACGCTTGCTGACGCAAACAACCGTAACTCAGGTGAGACGAATTGATAACCAAAAGTGGATTCAGGCTGGAGATAAAGCGATTGAAACTGATGAAATTTTGGTGGCGATCGCACAGCAGCCGAATATTGAATCTTTAAATTTGGCTGCGGTAGGTGTCAAATGGCATCAACACCGCTTGATGGTAAATGATAAATTACAAACAACTAATCGCCGCATTTATGCTTGTGGTGATGTTCTTGGTGGTTATGAATTAGCCAATATTGCTAATTCTGAAGCAAAAATTGCTCTGAATAATGCTCTATTTTTTCCAGGAAATAAAGTCAATTATCAATGTATTCCTTGGGGGCTGTTTTCTTATCCAATGGTGGCACAAGTCGGTTTAACAGAAAAACAAGCCAAACGTCGATATATTCAAGATGAAGTTTTAGTTTTACGACAGTATTTTAAAACAGTAACAGCAGCCCAAATCAGCGAAGAAACCACGGGTATATGTAAATTAATTGTCCTCCGCAATGGCGAAATTTTAGGTGCTTCATTACTAGGGGCAGAAGCTGGAGAATTAATTAATCTCATTGCTTTAGCTATATCTCAAAAAATTAAAATTAATCAATTAGGAAATTTATCTTCAGTTTATCCGGGTTTCTCCGAAATTATTGAACAAACTGCACGGGAATGGGAGCGACAAAGGTTAAATAGTAATATTGCTTTGCAAGACTTTCTGGAAGGCTTCTTTGACTTTCGCCGCAATTGGAATATTTAAATATTTTCTCAGATTTTACTAACTAAATGGATATAAATAAAGAAAAGCTAGTGAGGAATTTAGACCTGAAAACAATGAAGAGGAGGGCTGAAGCCCTCACTACGAAAAATATTTTATGTTTAATTTTGTGCATTCATCTAACGCTACTAATACTACTATCTTCGGGAGTATTTTTCACAGATTCTGCGTTTGCTTTGCTGCGCCAGCATCACGATGCGCCCGGAGTTTTACGTTATCATTCTCAAGTGTCTATTAAAGATGATTTCGGCTACACTTGGCAAGTGGTACTTTTCAAATTATTTCCACCAGGTAAACCTGTAGAGTTCAATCTTAGGTTAGTCGGTTTTCCTGGTGTATTTGAGTTAGCTCATCCTCGACCTTTGGAAATTGTCACAGCAAAGAATAAGCTATTAAGTGCATCTGATGTGTATGCAGAAAAATCACCTTCTCCTAATGTGGGAGATTACAAATTAACAGATGTTTTATTTAAATTGACAACAACCGATTCTCTAAAACTTTATGTACCACTATCTGGTAAACAACGTTTAGTTTTACAAATTCCCGCATCTGTTGTAACTGAGTGGCAATGGCTTGTAACTGATTTGAATTCATAAATTTTTATTTTTTCGTTCTGACAAAGATACACTACCAATACCTTGGAGAATACCACGACCAATTAACCCCAAACCTCTACCAATTACTTGGGTGAGAACAAAAACAATACCACTACCTGCGAAAGATAATACTGATTTTAGGCGAGGAGCGATCGCATCCCGAAATTCTAATGCTAATGTCACTAATAGCGGAATCCCAGAAAGTTGCGCTAACTCTTGATTGCGCGGAGCATAAATTGAAATTTTGGCAATACCGCGAGGTGTAAATACAAGTAGTTCATAACGACTTTCAAAAATCGCCTGAGCTTCGCTTACATAATTTCGCAAGCGGTATTTCCATGATAAATCATTGCGGAAACGTTCGATTTCTCGCGTGGAAATAAATTGGCGATCGTAAAAACTTTCTTTAACCGCTTCTACATCTGCTAAAGTGTTAAGCAGTGGCTGCACTACACCATTTGCTACTTGAATTAATAAGTTTTCTAAAATTATTAAAGATTGCTCCATCGCCTCTAAGCTACCTGCTGGGTAAATGGCATTATCAATAGATAAATCTGTTTGAAATAGTAGATAAGAAAATAACTCTACTACCAGAGGAATCTTTATGATAATTTCTGTTTCTACCACTTTATTAGCTTGTAGCAAGAAGGTGACAATCTCTAAATTTTGATTACCTACTTGCACTTTGGTAAATTTACCAAAAAAATCTGTTGTTGACGCTTGCCATAAATCACATAATATGATATTTTTCAATTCATTTAATCGATGAACTTCTATTTGAGAAGTACGCAGTTCATCCAAAGAATTAGCAAGCTTTTGCAAAATGAGATAAAGTAACTCACGTTTTTTATCTTGGCGAAAAATGTCAATTTCTAGAGGTTCATCGCATAAGTTTTGTAAAGGTAATTGAAGTTTAGCAACACAAGATGAGAATAATGTCGCTTGTAGCGCTCTTGGGCTAAGTAAAGAAGGATAATTTTGCCTTTCTGGTGATATGACAACAGCACTACTAAGTGAAGGATTCGCAGGTGAATCTTGAGTAGTAAGCCATGTCTGGCTACGCACTTTATCTTGTTGCCTTTCCTGTGGTGCAGCCAACAGCTGATTGACTAGCCAACCTGCCGCCAATAATTCGCGTCGCTGTCCAGCTAAAATTGCCCGATCTAGTACTGGCAAACCGGGGACTTGCAATTGTGCCGTCACTTCTGCCAAAGTAGCGTTAATGTAATTAATTCCTGACAAACGCCAATTATTCCGCAGCCTTGCGAAAGGAAGACGCGAGGATTGAGCAGAGACGCGATTAATCGCGTCTGTACTTCTAGAGACACGACTAATCGCTTCTGTACGGGAGTTAGAAGTTATTTTTTGTCCACTCCTCCCCTCTTCCCCATCCCAATAACTACCACCAGATGCTATCTGTTGCATTGCCTCAACCAACTCAGAAACAGGTGTGCCTTTGGGGCAGTAGCCATTGACACCAGCATCTCTTGCTGCCATCAGCAGCCCTGGTTCAGAAACAGAACTGAGCAGTAAAATCGGTAAATTGGGGTACTGAGCCTTGAGTTGGCGACAAAGTTGCAAATAACGACTATTACCGAGTTCCAAAATTACCAAATTCACTGCTTTTGGGTCTTTTTTGGCAAATTCTGCCAAAATGTGCAGAGCAACGGTATCTGTTTGAGCCTCGGATGTAACTTCCAAATTAGGAACTTGTTCTAAAGCTACTCTCAGCCCTAACCGGAAAATAGGGTCTTGGTCGATTAATAATACTTTTAGAGGGCGATCGCTCATAGTCCACTCAAAAATATAGATGCTATTTTTCGCGCTTTTAGAAAACAGCTGTGATAGTTAGCTTAATCCCCTCATTATTGCCCAATTCACGCTCATGGCTGATGCGTGAGTTCAGCCAAAAAATGCCCTGAAAAGATACCGAAGTCACATGACTGGCGTTTCAAATTGCTTATCTACAAGCTTTCCAACAAGTTATAGACCAAGAAGTAAGCATACAAAAACTTTGGTTAGGCTGGGCGATAATCACAGGATAACGGGACAAAAGCGACAGTACAGTCGTTGCGCGATCGCTCAAAATTTCTTTACGATTAACTCATGACTATAACTCACGAGTGTGGCGCTTGCAGAAATCAAACGAATTGACGGATGACACTCGCAACATTATCAAAGTATGAGGGAGTGGGGAGAGGGGGATGAGGGTGATGGGGTGATAACGAGAATAATACTCTGACTCCTGACTCCTGACTCCTGACTCCATTCTCCTAACTCCTGACTTCTAACTTTCGGTTTTGTTTTGCCGATAGCCATAGAAGTTAATACTATACTCAGTAATTCGCACTCCTGTTTGTTCTTCAACTTTGCGGATAAAATCTTCTGGTAATTCGAGATGAACATCCAAAATTTGATTTGTATCTATGCAGTTAACATGACTGTGGGAATCACTGATATTACCGTATAAACGTCCATCGCAGCGTTCGATGCACTCAATAATGTTTTGACTAGATAAGGCTTCTAAGTTTTGATATACAGAGGTATGTCCGATCTCTTTGCCTTGTTGGTTTAGGCGATCGTAAATTTCTCTAGCGGAAAGGTGCTCTTCTGCTTGCCACAGTAGTTCTAAAATAAAGCGACGCTGGCGGCTAACGCGCATACCCAGCGTTTGGCATCTGTCAATAGCATCTTCTAGGGAACGAATTGGTTTTGTAGAGATTACTTGTTTTTGCATATTTAAATTTCTTAACTCTTGAGGTTATTTCCTATGTTTGAATGTCTAATTTTTCTTTTATCTATGCAATGTTTTTGTACCTTGCAAGCCAAGTCTGTATCTGTGTTTTTGCTTTTGATTGCTACGCAAGCACAAACTTGAGCGATTATTTTTTGTGCTTCTTGAGAGTTGCTTTCTCACACCCTAATCTAAAACAAACTCATTACAACTTTAGCTTAAAATCACTGTAAACGTCTACTTTAGGCAGGCGTTTAAGTAGCCAAATTAGGGCTAGCAAGTTATGTTACGGCTATATAGATAAACTGCTGTGCTAATTGTGTAGGCGATTTTCCTCTAGAAGGTAAGTAATCATAGGGCTTTGTGGAAGTGACACCCAGCTTGACAAAAAAAATACGCCGCAGGTGGGTAGCCACAGTCCAAGAGCTAATGTGAAGGCGAATGGCAATACATTCGTCACAAAGACCCTGTGCTACTAATTTAGCGATCGGCTGTTCGCGGAGGCTGAGATTATTTTGGGGAGATCCAAAAAATAAAATGTCCCGCCCAACGGGAGAATCAGTACGAATATTGAGCGCGGGACATTTTATTACTTGTAAGTGCCTTAGGAGAAAAGCGCCTTGAAATAGAGACGCTCCGGTTCCTCGCGTCTTTATTTTTTATCGATGGGGTGTGGCGTTAATACCTGAAAGCTGCTACTGTGTATTCTCGATCTTACTGTTGAACAGAATCGTATGGATGCCAATGACGATCGCGATCGCACTTAATACCGACTGCATTAATAATCTGGATCTATCACCCGCATTAACGGTGATTTCACAACTGCTGCAAGATGGGGCGATCGCATCCCACGAACAGCAGCTACACTTTGAGATAAACTATTCTCAAGAACCTGGCGATCCACGGGAATTTTCAGAAATTCCAGAGGTACGCTTATGGTTTCTCCGTCTCGATGCTCGTTATCCTTGGTTGCCATTTTTACTAGATTGGAAAGCTGGGGAACTTGTTCGTTACGTCGCTATGCTCGTACCGCACCAATTCAGTGAAAAAGAAGGCATTCAGTATAATCCTGAAGCTTTAGAAATCTTTTTGATGCACAGAATCTTTATTTTAAGCGATTGGCTCAAACAGCAAGGTATACCCAATCAATTCCGTCTTAAGTCAATGGCTCAACTACTGGGTTATGACTTAGATGATACATTGTTTGAGATGTTTTGAAGTGGTTAGTTGATGGTTGATAAGTAAGTCAACATTAAAAAACATAAAATGTAGGGTACGTTACAGACATTGGTCGTAACGTACCCTACATTTTACTAACTACTATCCACTAAGCACCAACAACCAAGTACTAACAATTCACTTAATGCGATATATAAAACTTAATGCAGTATTGAAAGCGTATTCAACTGCTTTTGATTTACTTGGTAAAGCTTCTTGCCAGATTCGATAATCGTTATAGCCAATAATTATATTTACTATTTCATCAATTCTGATTTTATTCAGCACTTTGTATTGTTTAGCTTCAAAATGTTTTGCTGTACCACCGAATTCTAAAACTTCGTGTGCGGCTTTAATAAAGCTATCTAAAACTATTTGCATATATTTTTTTCCGGCATTTTCTGTAAACACAGATGATGCTTTGAAAGCCTTAAATTCTACTAAAAGCAAATCGGCAATTTTTCTTCCTTCGCAAGTATTCCAGTTGAAAGGAAGTTGTATATCAAAATACTCGGATTGATTATATTTACTGTTGATATAATCATGAATATTTTCGGCTAATCGAACTATTTTTTTACCAGCTAACAATTCCTCAAGAAGATTTGCGCTTGTGTCGATAGATAAGTCACGGAATACTTTTTCTTCCATAAGCGAACATTCATACACAAGATAAGTCCAAATTCCTGGGTTAGTTTCATCTGCAATTTCCCTCTGGTAAAAAGTTATTGTTGCGTCTTCCTTACACTTGAAATATGCACTTTTAATATTTTCTAATGTAGAAAAACTCTTCCTCGGTGAGGAACGCATAATATGAAGAAAAATTCCAGCAATATGATGAGTCTGAGTCTCTACTTGGATATACCGTTTTCCACTACTAATAAAGCCATGTAAACAAATTGCCATTTATTTTTCCTTTTGTATCGTTCATCACATTGTTGGCAGATGCATTAGCATAAGCGCGAAAGGTAAGTTAAGGAACACAAAATATCGCTTATTAGAGCCACCCTTAAGCTAATCACATCAAGGATTTTCGGCAATCAGTGTTTGCACTGCTTGCTGAGAATCCTTAATCTTGTGTATTAAGGTTGCTAGTTTTTCTTTTAACTGAAATCTCTAGTTGTGGTTGATTAGTTTTGTAAAAAAGCCTCATATTTCCTGCTGAATCAAGAAGTATTTCTTACTATTGATTTTTTTTATTGAAAATTTAATTGATGGTTAACAGTTCACTGCCAACTATCATGCTTTGAGCATTCACGAGTAGCCATTTTCCAATTTTGACAACTGGGTTAAATGCATACTATGTACGAATGCCAAAGATATTGTTCCCACAAGTATATATAAACTAACAGTTTGGAAAAAATATAATTTTCTTAACTTATCTTTGTTAATGAAATATTTGTAAATTTGTGTAAAGAAATTCTCTAAAATACTGGCAAGGTGTTAACAAAAAAGATTTGACAACATCTGCTTAGAATAGTTATTTATTTTTTTGTTTTAAAGTAAAATTTGCTGCAAAATCAACTCAACTATTAAAACTAAATTTTTGGCAATGTCATCAGATTTTGTGTGGTCTTAGTTCGGAATTTTCGGCTTGCACTAGGTTGATTGTTAATTATCGAGTATGTTCTGACTCAATAGTTTTGGAAAGAAAAATTAAGATAGGAAAAATAGTATAGCGCATTTAACTTTGTCGCAGCCTGTGCAAGAAAAAGTTAGTCAAGTCACATTAGTAACTATTTAAAAATTTCCGTTAAGTAATAACTCTTATATGAACTAGGGTAATCGGAACTCAAACAAAAGAATATTTGGCGATCGCTTAACTAAAACATGGCTTGAGGAATACCCGATGTGATGTTCAAATATTCTACGTGGCAAATGTAGCCTACCTTGATATTGAATAAGCGATCGCGCTAAATAAAAAACAGCCTATTTAATCATCAGAAATCAACCTAGCATTTGACAAAAGGTGGAAACTGCCAAAACACTAACGATTGCAGTACTAGCTACCCCAAACTTTCTGCAAAACGGTATTCGGTGAAATATCAGCGACTCTATCCGTAGGAGATTTGATTGCCAAAAATTTATCACTCTTGGGTAACAACTTGGCTGGCTCTGTGGAACCAAATAAAGCAATTGTATAAGTTTGTACCGCTACACTCAGCTGCATAGGTGGACTCTCAGTACACAACATCAAATTTGCCCCGCCAATCATGGCGGCTAACTTGCCGATATCATCTGGGGAGGTTATTTTAACATATGACGAGGACTCAACAATTGAGCGTAGGAATTCATCTTCTGCTTGTTTGACTACTACCACAGGCATTTCTGGTTGCTTGCTGCGGAAATCTTGAATAATTTGCAGCCAACTTTCCACAGGATAGACATTATCGGCACCTTTGCTTTGGGCTAACTCGCTAGAACCCGCGTAAATCAAGATGTAACCTGTTTCATGTACATCTAAACGTTTTTGTTCTTTTTCTGCCCATTCAATATCGCTTAAAGGTATATTGACCGTTAAATCCGGGCAAGTAGATTGAATGCCCAAAGCTGTAAGTAGGTCATGATACATTTGTGCAGTATACTGCGATTGTTTAAGCCGCACTGAGTTGGTAAGAAAAACAGATCCTTTGCCTTGGTAGCCTATCCGTGTAGGGATTCCGGTCAACCAAAGTATAAGACCAATTAACCAGCTTTGTTCTAAAATAATGGCTGCATCGTACTCGCGATCGCGAATCATACCCACCAAGTTACCCCAATCTGCCATACTGTTGCGGTCTTGGAAATCAAATGTCAGTATCTCGTTAACTGACTTGCTCACCCGGTAGGCAGCTTTTGATCGGGGTTCAATAACAACATCTATCTGAGCTGAAGGTAATGAGCGCTTCAGGTCATCTAGAGTCGGAAAGAAGAGAATTTGGTCGCCAATTCCACCGGGAACAAGGGCTACTATTCGCATAAGATTTATTTACGCTTACTCGCTACTTATTTTAGGAGAATATAGGATTGGGGCATAGGGTATAGGGGAGGCAGTGCGTTGGACGGGTTTCCCGGCTTGTTCGCGTTCGCCCTTGGCGTTGCCGCAGGCTAGCGTCTCCGTAAGGAGAAGCAACTGCCGTCATGGGGCATGGGGCAGGAGGAAGGGTGAAGGGGGAAAGGGGAAGGGAAAAAGGGAAAATATTTCTTTTTTCTTGTCCTTTACCCTTTACCCTTTTCCCCTCTTCAAATCCCCAGTCCCCAGTACCCAGTCCCTAATCCCTAGATTGAGGAAAACTGTGCATTTACTAATTCCAGCTGCGGGAATGGGACGAAGGATGGGAAGCGATCGCAATAAACTTTTGTTACTCGTGCGATCGCAACCGATAATTAGTTGGACTCTCAAAGCCGCTGAAGCAGCGTGTAAAATCACTTGGATTGGGATTATTGCTCAACCTACCGACTGGCAAGACCTCCAGACAATTATTCAAAAAGAAAAATTAACTAAACCTGTGGAATTGATCAAAGGCGGCTCCACACGCCAAGAATCAGTTTACAATGGCTTACTGGCATTACCAACTGCCGCAGAGCAAGTCTTGATTCACGATGGAGCCAGATGTCTTGCCACACCGGATTTATTTGATTCTTGTGCAGAAGCCATTCGCCATCATTCTGGTTTGATCGCCGCCATACCTGTCAAGGATACTATCAAAGTTGTCGATGAAAATGGCATAATTCAAAGTACTCCTGACCGACGGCAGCTGCGTGCCGCACAAACTCCCCAAGGTTTTGATGTCAAATTGTTGAAACAATGCCACGCTGAAGGTGTCCGTCAGGGTTGGGAAGTGACTGACGATGCAGCTTTGTTTGAAAAGTGCGGCTACAGCGTTGCAATTGTCCAAGGGGAAGAAACAAATTTGAAGGTGACTACTCCACAAGATTTAGCGATCGCCGAATTCATCCTCAAAGCCAGAGAGCAGGGGTAAAAAAATAATTTCTCATTTTAATATTTATGCAAAATAATGATACAATCCCACACACTTACTTCTAACTGTGTAAGTATGAGTCAGTCAGTTGTCATTTGCTCTCTGACTAATGACTCTTGACCCTTCGGGTGACGCTCCTCCGTCGCTAACGCTGCGCTAACACCACATGCGTGACTGCCGGGAAACCCGTCCAACGCAGTGGTTCACCAATGACTAGTGACCAATGATTACAGCCACAGCCAACAAGATAGAAGCGATTCTCTATTTAAAAGGTAAACCCTTGTCGCTCGGTGAAATCGCCGAGTATGCCGCGTGCGATCGCGCTACTGTTGAGGAAGGCATAATCGAATTAATCGACAACTATGCCCACAGAGATGGCGCTTTAGAAGTTGTAGAAACCCCAGCAGGTTACTGTCTGCAACTGCGGTCAGATTTTCATGAATTAGTGCAAACCATCATACCAGTGGAATTGGGCTTGGGGGCATTGCGAACTTTAGCAGCGATCGCTCTTAATAGCCCGATCCTTCAAACCGATTTGATTAACCTGCGGGGTTCGGGAGTATATCAACACGTTCCCGAACTAGTCGAACTCGGTTTTGTCCGAAAACGCCGAGATAATGAATCTCGGTCTTATTCACTACAAATTACTCCGAAATTTCATCAATATTTCCAAATTGAGCAACTTCCCGAACCATTCGACCGCAGCCAAGAACAACGACAATTAGAACTAGACTTCAAAGCTGAACCAGAAAAACCTGACTCCGTGCCTCCTGACTTCCGTACAGACGCGATTAATTGCGTCTCTACAACTCCTAACTCCGTGCCTCCTGACTCCTGACTCCTGACCCCTGACTTCTGACTCCTTCTCCATAAATGGCACTGCAAAGAAAGCTAAAAACATCAGCCTGAGGACAGATGTAGAAGTGTCAGAGGTTGTCTTTCGGATAAGTTCCCGCCTAATACCTGTGGGGAATGCATTAGCCTCGTTGAATGGTTTAGAGTAGAAATAGCAACTCAGCTAGCATAACTGCCAATGGTGTTTAATCCTAACTTTTTGAATGACAACTCTGAGGAACACCCTAATCAGCTTGTTTCCGACAATTCTGACGAATACCCAAATCAGTTACTCAAATATCTACAGCACCAGTCTCCTGAAGTTTTAGCGCGTGTCGCGCAGTCCGTCAGCCCGGAAATTAAACAAATAATTTCCCAAAACGTTCAAGGGCTTGTGGGAATGCTCCCAGCGGAAAACTTCCACGTGCAAATTACAACAGACCGGGAGAATCTAGCTGGTCTTTTAGCATCGGCGATGATGACAGGGTATTTCTTGCGCCAGATGGAACAGCGGATGCAGTTAGAAAATTTGAGTAACAATCAATAGTCAGTGGATAGTGGGAATTTGAAGAAGGGGAAAGGGGAATGTGAGCGTGTAAGCGTGCCCACGCTCCATTCAACAACGCTCCATCCAACAGACTATTTTTGAGGATAAGCCCCAGACACTACTTTGACCGCTTGAATTTTTCCATTGCGATTCACTTCTATCTGTAGGATGTCTCCAACTGAACTGGACTCTACCACCTTCTGTACTTGAGCCGCTGTTTTGATTGGTTTTCCGTTAAGTTTTTGAATCAAGTCTCCAGGAAGTAGTCCTCCCTTTTGTGCTGGTGATTTTTCTAGAACTCCCTTAACGACAACACCGCTGTCTTGGCGAATGTTCAGATTACTTTCTTGATTAATCTGTTGTTTTTTGCTGGGAGAAAGATCAACCATTTCAATGCCTAAAAAAGGATGTTCAGCACGCCCTTTAGTAAACAGTTCTGACGCGATGCGGGCGGCAGTTTCGATGGGAATAGCAAAACCGAGTCCTTGAGCATCGGCGCGGATAGCAGTGTTAACGCCAATCACCTCGCCTTGGGCGTTTAACAAAGGTCCACCGGAATTACCTGGGTTAATCGCCGCATCAGTTTGGATAAAACTGACTCGCTTATCTGGGATACCGACTTGAACACTAGTGCGATCGGTTGCGCTGATGATGCCAATAGTGACAGTATTATCTAAACCGAGAGGATTACCAATAGCGATCGCCCACTGTCCGGGTATTAAGTTTTGCGAATTACCCAGCTTGACAGTTGGCAACTTATCAGCATTAATTTTTACTACTGCCACATCTGTAATCGGATCGACTCCCGAAACTTTACCCTCAAAAGTCCGACCATCTTTGAGAGTAACTAATACTGTGTCTGTGTCTGCTACCACATGAGCATTAGTTAGCAATTCTCCATTTTGACTCAAAATAAATCCAGACCCCGTACCGCGTTCGATTCGCTCTTGCGGAACTGGTTGTTCATCCTCCCCAAAAAATCGCCGCAAAAGGGGATTTTTTAAAGCGTCAGAAATCGGATTGGCGACTTTCCGAGTAGCATTAATTCGCACCACCGCAGGTCCAGTTTTTTGCACAGCAGTGGCAATAAAATTTACATTATCACCGCCAGTAGCACCCATCATTCCCCCAACGGGATTAGGTGCTACAGTTTGTGGAGGCAAAGCCACTGTCACAGCTTTTAGATCTTGAAACGGGCGACTTTGTGGCAGGATAAAGCGACCGCCTAACAATCCTGCACCGCCGCCGATCGCCAATAAGGACAGATAAAGGGCTAGTTTTTTTACGGTTAACTTCATAATTTTTACTTTCATAGACAGCAATGCAGATGCTAACTTCTAAGTTTAGTCAAGCTAGGGGCTAGTTAACAGATGCTTGAGAGCCTAATTTCAGAATAAAGACGGTCAAATTTTGGATTTTATGGGGAGTTGTTAGTACTTAGTAGTTATTTGTTAGTGGAGAGTTGTTCTACTAACCACTATGCACTATCAACTAACTGTTATTAGTGGTAACTTGTTCTACCAACCATCAACCAATCCCCAAAACCCAAACTAAAATCTAAAATTAAGGCTCTCTTGACTTGTATACATGACTTTTCCCTTTCGTCAACAGTTTTTGTGTTTCCTAGTCAGTGTCCTTGGGCTAGTGTCCACAATCCCATCAAAAAGCGCTAACGCTGCTGTTCCAGGTTGTCCCACCCCAGCCCTTGAACGTTTCCAACGCCATAAAGTTGCTTCTGGCGAAACTTTAGAAAGCATAGCCCAGCGGTACAATCTCACCCCAACAACTATTATCGGCATGAATCCGGATTTGCGAAACCGCAAAGTAGCCGTGGGTAACGAAATTTTGATTCCTCCCTACGATGGAATTGTGGTGGAAGTGCCTCGCGGACAAAGTTGGCGAGAAGTCGCAGCAAAGTATAAAATCCGTGCTGACGCCCTGTTTGAAGTCAATGGCTGTGAAAAAGATCCTAGAGTCGTGTTTGTACCGCAGGGGAATTCATCGCGGAGTCGTCCAGTAACTAATTCCACCACAGCTAGTAGCACAACTCCTATTAAGTTTACTGGGTATCCTTTGCCACAAGCTGCGAAAGTGGCATTACCTTATGGTTGGCAGATTAATCCTTCGACAAGTGAAGTTTTCTTTCACAGTGGTGTAGATTTGTTAGCAACTGTGGGAACTTCTGTTGAAGCGATCGCACCAGGAGCCGTAGTCTTTGCTGGTAATCAAGGCACTTACGGCAACTTAGTAATAATTAATCACGCCGGCAAATTACAAAGCCGCTACGCCCATCTTGAAAATATCAAAGTCTCCGTCGGTCAGCAAGTCAAACAGCAAGACGAAATAGGAACCGTAGGTACAACCGGAAAACCTACTGCCACCCAACCCCATCTCCATTTTGAAATACGTTCCAGTTCAGATTTAGGTTGGGTAGCCAAAGACCCAAATCAGTATATGCAGCGTTGACGCTTGTTTTTAAACGCACAGATAAATACGAGCGCAAAGTGTCCCCCTCAGAACTTCCCTAGAAACGCAAAAATTCCCTCCGCGTTTCTCTGCGAGTTACTCCGCGCTACGAGTGCGTTAAATAAAGCTAATCGCTTCCGTAGATTTTACTAGATGCATCCCCGCTGCTGCAAACCTTTCAAACGCCGCATCAGCTTGCTCTGTATAATCCACCACCCCGTCCACAACGACAGGCGAAGTGCAATCTTCCAGCAGATAGATTTTTTTAGCAAGCGTAGAATCTATCTGCTGAATTTCTGTTAACAAATCGTCAATAGTCCAAGCAACGCAGTGACTTTTAGCTTGTCCGGCAATGATAACAGCATCATAGTCTAAAAGCTGTTTAATTAAACGTGTATTCTTTTGGGCGATCGCACTTTTATCTACACCTTCTAAAACCTCTGGACGCAGCACAGAATAATTTTCAGTTAAAGGATTATCGCCTTTGATTTCAAATTGCGTTTGACTATTACGAGCTATACAGTGAAAAAATATCGCTTCCTCGACAGATGAAACCAAAGCGTGACCAATACCACCTAACATTGAATGATAAAACCAAACTGTTAGCGGATATTTGCCATTTTCAGTTAGTTGTTTAACGTAATGGTAAGCGTGTTTTTCTAAAAAATCATAACTATAGCCAAGACTGAAAGCAACTGCGGGGTTAACTTTCCAAATTCCTTTTTCAATGTCTGCCGGCGTGATGCTAGAAGCAGCGGGTGTGGGATGTTCACCTGTGGAGTTTATCCAGAAAATAGGATGGAAAATTTGCATTGCTGTGTGAGTGTCCATCGTCGGTACAATTGTCGTAATCACGCCTAAATTACGATAGATAAATTCACACAATCGCTGATTATCATCCACCGCGCCAGTACCGGATTTTCCACCTACAAATAATTCAAAATCGGGGATGGAAAAGGTGTTTTGCACATCAATTAAAAGTAGACAAACGCGAGTATTGTCTGTTGATGCGGGTTTGATATTGTGTTCTTTAGCCCATGCTTGGGCTTCTGCTGCACGTTGTTGATAAGGTACGCGCCAGACTTCGCTTACTTTTTCGGGGTGATAATGCGAGGGAATGGGAAGTTGGGTTGTTATTTGGGTGTTCATTATTAAATATTGCACTTATTTTTTGAAGTATTATGATTACTTAAATTAAAAATAATGCTTTATCTAGCATGGGTAATTAGACAATATAGTGATAAGTTTACTTTAGCGGGTGGTGTGAGCGATCGCCTTTAATATAACGATTACAGCAGCAACAGGTAAAAGCCAGATTCTCCGCTGATCTTATTCATCTGTTCCCCAACACCTAAATTACTTATAATATTCGCTACCATGAGTAACAGTGCAATATTTTTTACCTATGGTTAATGATACAGATTTACTCACAAACCTTGTTCAAATTTCACGATGATCAATGATCAGGAGTTCCTTTATGGCGCTGCATTTTTGCGGCTAATTAACTATGGAAAAAGTATTACAGTTACTCATGCCTCTTGGATACATACATCGGTATATCTGATTGAAGCTGATAGCACTAAATCGGCTATTCTCTTGAAGATTTCCAAAAAACCAAAATCTGCATGGTCTTTCACCTTAAGCAGTCAGGAAGAGTCAGCCTTAGATACTCTCAATAGCAGGTATCCTAGTGTTTCAGTATTCATAGCCCTCATCTGTCACAAAGACGGCATCTGCTGCATCGGTAAACAGCGGCTTTGGAGTGTCTTAGACACAGACACTGGTATTGCTGGTCAGCACATATCCGTGTCTCGGCAAACACATGGTAGCTATCATATAAGTGGTCCTGGTAGACAACGGATGGATCAGACCGTACCTCAAAATGATTTTCCTCGGATAATTTTATCAAATAAAGACAACAGCTATGAGTCAAATTCCTATTAAAACTGATGGATATTGTATTAACAAGTTTATTGAGAGAGTTAAAAGCAAAATTGACGATAAAGCAGCAGAGCAATTAAAACAAACTGCGATTGAAATCGTCCAAAATTGCGTTGATGTATACTCCAAAACATTTGGATCAGGTGATGTTGGTGCCGAAGGTATAGGTATTGTCAGTAAGCTTTATAAGGGTAAAAATAAGGATGATAAAATACCTTATGGCACTACTGGACTAATTTACGGCAAAGTCCAAAGCGGCAAGACTAATAGTACCATTGCGACACTGGCACTTGCTCAGGCTAATCAATTTCGTTGCTTCATTGTGTTGACTTCTGATAATACTTGGCTTGGTAAACAAACTGCTGCTCGTTTTAATCATCAGCTTAGAGGTGGACCTCGTGTTTTTAATTGGGAAGATTGGAAAAATGACCCCAAATATTTTGCTGAAAATAGATTGTCTCCCTATATTAAAGACACTGGTGTTGTCCTGGTATCTACGAAGAATGTCCACCACCTAGATAACTTACTTCAGGTTCTCAAGTTTGCCAAAGCCAGTAGTGTAGCGACTCTGATGTTTGATGATGAGGCTGATAATGCTAGCCTGAATACTAACGAATCAAAGCAATCAAAAAAGGGTAAAGATACGGCTCCAGACAGTGCAATTTTTAAAAAAATAGGTAATATTCGGGAAGAGGTTGCCAATCACATCTATTTGCAAATTACCGCAACTCCTCAAAGCTTGCTGTTGCAAAATCTTGATCATCCTTGTAAACCAGTTTTCTGTGCTGCTCTCCCTAAACCCGGTGATAGTTACATGGGGGGAGATTTGTTTTTTAAAGAGAATAGCCCATATTGTTGCACGGTAAAAGCTGAGGAACTAGAGCGCCTTAAAAAACAGGAAGGAGATAACCCTGGTAATAACTGCGATATACCTGAAGGTCTAAGACTAGCTTTATGCTGTTTCTTCTTAGGTGCAATTTACAAGATGCAGTCAGGAAAAGATGAAGATGCTAAATATTCTTTTCTGGCTCACATATGCTACAAGAAGGACAACCATAGCAACTTAGAAAAAATAATTAGTGACTTTGTTGTAAAGCTTGATAAAGCTATTCGAGAAAAATCATCTGCAACAAAGCGAGAAGAGGCATTTAAATGGCTAAGTCAGGCTCATAGAGAATTAAGCAAAACAACACCGAATTTACCACCCCTCGATAACCTTATTGAAGAATTAAAACATGAATTAAGCAGTGTTACGCCAAAAGTTATCAATGCGAATAATCCAGATAAAGAGCCTAACTATAACCCAGGAATAAACATTCTCATAGGGGGTAACAGACTTGGGCGGGGTGTTACAATTGATGGCTTGATCGTAACTTACTACGGACGTGATGCCAAGCAAAAAATGATGGATACAGTACATCAACACGCACGAATGTTTGGTTATCGTCAAGAACTCAAGGATGTTACTCGTCTGTTCCTACCCCAGAACATTTTAGAAGATTTCCGGGCAATTCATGAAGCTGATGAGGGAATGCGTCAGGCTATTGGTGACGATCCTAGCAATATTAAAATAACGCCTGTTTGGGTAGGAGCAAAACTTAAGCCAACCGGTTCTAATGTCTTAAACCCAGCAGCAATTAATGCATTCACACCCGGCTCATCAATTTTCCCTCGCGATCCGCTTTGGAAAGCTTCGGAAGTAAGGCAACACACAGAAGCTTTAGATAAGCTGCTCTCTGAATACAAAGGTGACGACAAATACTATGAGGTTGAGATCAGCTTTTTGTTGCAGATTCTAGAGCATATGCCGAGTGGTCGTTGCCCTGGATATTCATGGGAGGATAAACGAGTAAAAGAAGTCCTAAAGGCAATGGAGGCAAAAGACATTTACAAGGGAATGCTAAATATTCGCCGGGGGCAAAAAGGAGAGGGACTTGAATTATCAAACAAAACTGATAGACCTTGGCAAGGTTCAGGTTTCGCGCAAAGTGAATGGATAAGTAAGCCTAGAAACAAATACCCCAATATTCCAACTTTAGTTGTGATGTATGAGAAAGGCGAGGAGAAAAGGAATTGGCAGAATCCTTTATATCTACCCAGGTTGATTCTGCCTAAAAGCAAGTTTGTCTTCATGTTCAATTACTCAGAAGCTGCTGAAGAACTCGAAGATGATATGGGCTTGCAGGATTAAAAGACAAGGGAGTGTGAAAGCGATCGCACTTGATCGCTGCATTATTCAAAGCAGAAGCGATCGCCTTCTCGCTCCACTTACAACAGCAACTTAAATTAAAAGCGATCGCCCATAAGCTAGCACCGATAAACTTTAGATAAAACCAGGTAAAAATTATGAAAGCGTTAGAAATTACTGGAACGGTTAACGCAAAAGGTGAATTGCATTTAGATCAACCATTACCTGTAGAACAAACTGGTCGCGTTCGTGTAATTCTTCTATTTCCCGAAGCAGAAGATATAGATGAAAATGAATGGCTAAAAGCCGCAGCTACTAATCCAGTTTTTGCCTTTCTCCATGATCCAGAGGAAGACATCTATACTTTAGAAGATGGAAAACCACTGAACAATGAAAGGTAAAGTTGTTTTAGTCAAGTTTCCATTTGATGATTTATCCTCTTCCAAGGTGCGTCCAGCCGTTTGTCTAACTAATCCTATAGGATCGAATCACCACATTATTCTGGCTCTGATTACCAGTCGGATTCCTGCGGATCTGCTGGACACTGACTTTGTTCTCGATATTAACCATCCCGACTTTGCCAGTAGTGGTTTGCATAAACCCTCTACAATCAGGTTGGATCATTTGATAACACTTCGCAAATCAATTATCCAGCGGGAACTAGGCACATTGTCACCTGATACACAAGCTCAAATTGTTAACAAATTGTATAATCTGCTGAACCAATGAACAAACCTTAAAAACCATCGCATCCCCCAAAAGTAAGAGTTTGAGGCGAAATCTGTGTTGTAAAATAGACATAGAAGGATTCGGGGGACCATATTACTGGTCATAAACGCCTATAGAGACTATCTTTGGTAATCTCCAAGGACTAAAATCCAGCCAGCTGAAACAACTAGCTAGGCTGTATCACCAGCGCATACCGGGCGATCGCCTGACGACGCCCGAATTTTCCCAGCGACTGGCAGCAATTAGTACAGAAATCAATCAAGCGGTGTGTGCCTACCTCAATCGTCGTGGACAAGTTATCCGCGTTGGGGTAGGTTCACCGCGTCAAACGCAAATCCCACTGTTGGAATTGCCCCGTTATGGTGCAGAACGACTCAGCGGTATTCGTTGTATCTCTACTCATCTCAAGTCAGAACCACCAAATGAAGCGGCGCTGACATCGATGGCACTGCAACGCCTAGATGCCCTAGTTGTGCTAAATATAACCGGAACGGGATTTCAAAAGCGGGGTGGTGGCGCTACTGGGTACGTCAAAGAAGCTTATTTAGCGCACCTGACGGCTCAAGAATCCCGCGTAGCGATCGCAAGTCCGGCTTCGCTTACAGCATCGAGCAATATTCCATCTCCAAGTTGGAATATATCACCGCCTCTGAGCTTAGACGTGCTGACAGACCAGGATTTTCTGGACTTGGTGGAAGCACTAGAAGCAGACTTCGGGCGGCAATTTGTTGCTCAAGAAGTAGATGCCGATCGCGATAGCGTTTTGATTGTCGGTGTATTTACTAATGATACGACACCCCAACAATTCCAAGATACATTAGCGGAATTGGCACGGTTGGTCGATACCGCCGGGGGAGATGTATTGCAGACAGTGCAACAAAAGCGATCGCGCATTCATCCGCAAACAGTAGTCGGCGAAGGTAAAGTGCAAGAAATTGCCCTCACCGCCCAAACCATCGGCGCAAACCTTGTCGTTTTTGACCGCGACCTCTCACCCGCACAAGTCCGTAACTTAGAATTACAAATTGGTGTCCGGGTAGTTGACCGCACCGAAGTTATTTTAGATATCTTTGCCCAACGCGCTCAGTCTCGTGCAGGTAAATTGCAAGTAGAACTGGCACAGTTAGAATATATGCTGCCGCGACTTACAGGTAGAGGTCAGGCGATGTCTAGGTTGGGTGGTGGTATTGGTACTCGCGGTCCTGGTGAAACCAAACTAGAAACCGAACGCCGTGGTATTGGGCGACGCATTTCGCGACTACAACAAGAAGTCAACCAGCTGCAAGCACATCGTTCGCGACTGCGGCAAAAGCGACAACATCGTGAAGTTCCTTCAGTGGCTTTGGTTGGTTATACCAACGCTGGCAAGTCTACCTTGCTCAATGCCCTAACCAATGCGGAAATTTACACGGCTGACCAGCTGTTTGCCACACTCGACCCGACTACACGTCGGCTAATTATTCCCCATGCTGATACAGGTGAAACTCAGGAAATTCTTCTGACAGATACAGTCGGATTTATCCACGAACTGCCTGCATCATTAATGGATGCCTTCCGCGCCACCTTAGAGGAAGTTACAGAAGCTGATGCCCTACTGCATTTAGTAGATTTGTCACATCCTGCCTGGTTGAGTCATATTCGCGCCGTCAGAGAAATTTTAGCGGCAATGCCAGTGACTCCAGGACCGGCGATAGTTGCTTTTAACAAGATAGATCAAGTCGATAGTGAAATCCTAGCTTTAGCTCAAGAAGAGTTTCCCTTAGCGGTGTTTATTTCCGCAAGCGATCGCCTGGGATTAGAAACTCTCCGCCAGCGGCTTGCTCTACTAATTGAATATGCCACTTCTCCTCGGTAAATACTGAAAATAACTTATTAACTTTCAGTTAAAAATTCCGTAGTCAATAAAACTACTACGGAATTTTGCTATTTATACCGTTTCTTGATGAAACTGCAACATATTTTACCCCCCGGCTAACGCCGTCCCCCCTTACTAAGGGGGGACTACAGGGGGGTTCATGAGGCGCATCTCCATACAGAATTGGTATTACAGCTTTATCACAAACTTTCAGTAACTAACCTAAAAATAAGGGTTTCACATTAACAAAGATGCCATTGATCTATTGTCAAAAGTCAAAAAATCAAAGTTATGTTGACCACTGAACTGATGTAAATTTAGACCTAGCTAATAGCTTTAGAGGATGACCTCAAGATGGGATAGAGCAGCTACAGCCGATAGCAAAGTTCTAAAATTAAGAAGTATTCAATAAAATAGAGGATGTGTTATGGCTGCTAAAGTAGAAATTTACACTTGGAGAACTTGCCCGTTTTGCATCCGTGCCAAAAGTTTACTGACGAGAAAAGGCGTTGAATTTGTTGAATACAGCATTGATGGAGACGAGGCAGCACGCGATAAAATGGCTCAAAGGGCAAATGGACGACGCTCTGTGCCGCAAATTTTCATCAACGATCGCCACGTAGGTGGTTGTGATGATATACACGCCTTACATGCCCAAGGCAAGCTGGATGAGTTACTAGCTGCTACTAATAATGTCTAGGTTCATCATATTTAGCGATGTCTTGCGACAAAATGCTATGCACATCGGTCAAATCATCAGGCGATAATCTAAATTGATAACAAGCGGAATTTCCTGGCGATTGAGGCAAATAGCGTGAAACTGGCTTTTATAATAGATCCCATCCCTAGTCTTGACCCGTGTCATGATACCAGCGTTGCTCTGATGGAAGCAGCCCAAATCTTGGGACATGA
The DNA here is from genome assembly GCA_019359015.1 of Spirirestis rafaelensis WJT71-NPBG6. Classification (GTDB taxonomy): domain Bacteria; phylum Cyanobacteriota; class Cyanobacteriia; order Cyanobacteriales; family Nostocaceae; genus Hassallia; species Hassallia rafaelensis. The sequence goes on along the minus strand of JAHHID010000002.1, from coordinate 22,620 downwards.
AATTTGGGTAACTCAAGCAAATTTGCTGAGTGTGGTAGATAGCAAAGCTTGGGCATTGTTAGAACGGGTGGAACTCGTACCAGTGCAATTGGTGGATAAACGCTATTTGGCGGCAAATCCTTGGTACAAGTTGAGCGAACGTACCTTGACTAACTTGGAAACAATGGATGCTGTCTTTATGCGGACAGATCCACCAGTCAATGTTCCCTATCTTTATGCCACCTACATTCTGGACTACATTGACCAAAACAAAACCCTGGTAATTAATAGTCCCAGTGGTATTAGAGCGGCAAACGAAAAAATGTATGCCCTCCAGTTTACCAAAGCAATTCCAGAAACCATTGTCAGCGCCGATAAGCAATTTATTCGGGAATTTGTCGAAGCAAAAGGTGCAGCAATTCTCAAACCGTTGGGTAACAAAGCTGGGGAAGGGATTTTATTTTTGCAAGCAGGCGATCGCAATTTCAACTCGATAGTCGAACTCAGTACCCTCCTCGGTCGAGTTCCAGTTATGGTGCAAACTTATCTACCCCAAGCAAAAGAAGGAGACAAACGAATTATCTTGCTTGATGGGGAACCGATTGGTGCCCTCAATCGCCTTTCTAGTGGAAGTGACTTTCGTAATAACATGGCAACTGGTGGCACAGTTGCTCAAACCGAAATCACTCCCAGAGAACATGAAATTTGTACCCAATTAGCCGAAACCCTACGTAAAGACGGCTTAATTTTTGTGGGCATTGACGTCATCGGTGGCTACCTGACTGAAGTCAACGTCACTAGTCCCACCGGAATTCGCGAAATTGATCGCCTGGACAACACCCACCTTGCTCAACAGGTAATTCAATGGGTTGAGCAAGCTTTACAAGGCAAAAAAGAAACCGTTTTTTAATTTCTTTTTTTCCTTCCTCTGTGTTCCACCATTCTTATTGGTCTTTGTTCGCGCAGCGAAGAAAGTGCGATTGATAAGGAGAAGTTCTGATGCCTTGTGTTGTCTTCTCCTGTCACAGACCAATAAGAACGAGAGGCTCGTAACCTTTGCTGCTGCCTTCTCTGTGCGTAAGAGTACGGTAGCATCACGTCTACGTCAAAAAAATATAAAACTCACTCGAATTGAGCAAAATAGCTGGACGAGTGCAAATTGCTGACCAAACAATTCTCATCGACCCTTGGTTAGTCTACCTACATTACCAAAGGTGGATTTAATTCTACTTTCTGCTATATTTAGGCGATCGTTGCCATAAACCTACGCCTTTCTCAATTAGACCGTAACATCCCAGTAGTAGCTTTCAGTTAAAGGCTGCACCTGCGTAATTTCCCTAGTACTTGGCAAAAATACACAATTCTAAAGAGATCAGAAATTACAGCAGTACCGAGTGCGGAAACTCAACCCGGTCAGAAACGAAAATGGCTATGTATTGAAAGACGAACACAGCAAAACAAACGTTTCTTATCAACCACACCCCCATTTGACTGTCGCTACAGCATAGGACAACGGATCGCTCAAAAGTGGACAACTGCTATGGCTCCGCCAAAGCCAAAGCCCTAAGGCACCCGTAGTAAGCGCAAGAATTTTCCTTTTTGGGACAAGTGATTATGAGAACACACGAGGCAATCACTTTGGTCAAAACTCTTCGCCCCCGCTTTTTTATACCAGACCAACTGGGGGATATCCGAGCAAGCGGACTCCTACCTAAGTTAATTCAGTCTGGGGTAGCGTTGACGAATTTCGTCTTTGAATTAGCAAGATCGGGGATGACAGCTCAATTGCTTATCCCTGCTCCCGTGAAAAAAGTGGAAGTGGAATTAAGCATTCAGTAAGCCTTAACCTAATGCTGTCACCTTAAGGCTTGGGTCGCCGTCGTTGTAGAAAATCAGGAATATCCAATCCGGGTTTTTCTTTGGGTTCTACAACTGGTGTTGGCGGGGTTACTGGTGGCTGAGATGCCTGTCGTCTTGGTGGTGGGCTTACTACCCTCGAATTGGCTACGTTTTGGGGTGGCGTGGCTTGCATTTCACCTGTAAATCCTGTGGCAATTACGGTAAGTCTCACTTCACCTTGCAGCCTGTCATCAATGACCGCACCAAAAATAATATTGGCGTTGGGATCGACTACTTCGTAGATTGTTTCTGCGGCAGCATTAACTTCATGTAGGGTGAGGTCGCTACCACCAGTAATGTTAAAGACAACTCCTCTGGCTCCTTCAATAGAACATTCTAGTAAGGGTGAAGAAATAGCAGCGATCGCTGCTTCTCTGGCTCTTGATTTTCCAGAACTAACACCAATCCCCATTAGTGCCGATCCTGCATCAGCCATTACCGCTCGTACATCGGCAAAGTCTACGTTGATCAAACCGGGGATCAAGATGATATCAGAGATACCTTGCACCCCTTGACGCAGCACATCATCCGCATAACGAAAAGCCTCTTGCATCGGCGTTTGCTCTGGAATTACTTCCAGCAGCTTGTTATTTGGGATGATGATTAGCGTATCTACCCTACCTTTGAGAGCTTCAATACCTTGTTCGGCTTGGCTGGTGCGCCGGCGTCCCTCAAACAAAAATGGACGTGTTACTACACCAACTGTGAGAGCGCCCATTTCTTTAGCGATTTCGGCGACAATTGGAGCTGCACCCGTACCAGTACCCCCACCCATGCCAGCAGTGATAAACACTAAATCGGCACCTTCTAATGCCGTAGCAATTTCATCGCGCGATTCCTCAGCAGCTTTTTGACCAATGGCTGGATTGCCACCCGCGCCTAAACCTCGCGTCAGCTTTTGTCCTATTTGTAAGCGTTTAGAAGCCTGCGCTTGTGTTAAAGCTTGGGCATCGGTGTTTGTTGTCCAAAACTCTATACCACTGACATCAGAGGCGATCATTCGGTTTACGGCATTTCCGCCACCACCACCTACGCCAATTACTTTGATGTTGGCAACCCGACCGGGAACAATATCGCCAATTCGGGGATCTTCAGTAGGGATTCTTTTACTATCGTTATTTTGTCCGAAATTCAGTCCGGAATGATTAAAAGGATTGGTGGAGTTAACTGCCAGTGAGATTCCTGGCTGTCCCGGAGATTGGGAGTTTTTATAACTAAGTCCTTGGTTATTATCAAGTGTCATTGGATTGAAAAGGGTAGATAAACGACTTTTTCAGGTGTTATTCACCTAAGAGTTAACTATATTTGACGATGCCATAATCTATGGCTATGTTCTTTCTTGTTCTCGCTTATTGCAACCGTAACAGGATTACAAAAGCTAAATTTTACTCTTGGAGCGACCACTAAGGGACGGGATCGCCTGCCTCTTATCGATAAGTTGCCCCAAGACAACTTATCCCCTATTCCTATAGGACAGGGCAACCTTGCCCAAGGTAAGCCTCTTATGCATAATCCGCAAGGTGATCCCACAGCCAATTTTAGAGAAGTATACCTATATCTACGTAAAATTGACTTGTATAACTTCCACTCCTCCTTAATATTTTTAATGCTATTTTTCTCAGCTTTTATTTTGTATCCCCAATTACCTCTCCTTTTTCCTACTAATAATTTATATTGGTGATTAAATTTACCATTTTCACTCTTAGGAGTTCTAGCGCCGACCACTTGAAATTTGCTGTATGATATGAAATTGCATGAGCAATACAACCACTGATACCACCAATTTCTTCTTGTTGCCGCTACACAAACCCACGACAAATGTGGACAGCCTTCTTCCGACGGGAGACGCGTTCGCGTTGGCGGAGCCTCTGGTTCGCGTTGGCTCTGGGACAGGAGAAGAGAAGCGCGAACATGCGAAATAGTCGTGGGGACTTGTGGATTTAGTAAACAAGGCTGTCCAAATTCTGAAAGTGAAAGTGCCTCCCAATCACCTATCCTGAATAACTTAGAGTTATTTAGTATACACGTAATTTTTATAGTACCAATTTGATGAGCACAATTATGGGTAAATTGTCTAACTTGTAAAGACGCGCCCTCGCGCGTCTTGTCTTGCTTAATGATATGGTTAATCAGTTTGAGCATTCAAATTATTGCAACTTAGAACACAAAATTTACCTTATAGTTACTTATCCTTAAATGGAGGTAACAAATAATTTACTTATCATTTATCGAACTCGCTGATTGATTTACTGTTTGCTGTGAGTCAAACGACATAATAATTGCGGTTAAATTTTATCCTATGGAAAGTCGCATATTTATTGTATTAATTGCACCTACCTACTTACCTGCCTTCAGATGAACGAGAAAATCTCTAGTAGTATTCACACGAGCCTCATTAACTCTCCTGGAGTAGAAGACTCAACCAAACCCTTGTTGGGTTGTGACGGAGACTATCCTTTTATTTTGAGTAGTCCAGAAGTAAAAACCTCTTTATCGGCAGCTTTTCGCTTTTAAGCTTAAGAGCGAAAACGTGCCTTGGAAACTCCCTTTCAGGTGAAAGAGAAGCGCGGGACGGTTAAGGCATCTGCGCCGATGTTTCACCGCAACGCGCTGCCTCTGGAACCGCCGCACTCGCACTCGTACTCTCTTGACGCTTATGTTAGGGTAACAACAAGCGGGGTTTTACTCCCATGCATGAAGGTTTTATAATCATTTCTCCTATTGTAAGAGCGAAGTTAACGCCGATTTTTGTGTATTTATGGGAAAACCAAAAATAATAAATATTTATTTATTGGCATAAAACTTATTTATTGACTCTGAGCAATTGTTAGTTCTCATCCGTCCAATGTTTTTAACGAGTTTGAGAGTTGGACTTTACTATTTTTTGGTTCATTTGTACTAAAGGAGATTCAGGATTTTTCAGGTCGATATATTCTATCTGATTGGGATTGAGTTGTGTGGGTAAATGGCTGATTTGGGCGAGTACTTTGATTTGTTCGGTTATTTGGGGACTCGCAGCACCGAGATGCACATATCCTAGTTCTGTTTTCAGAATTATATTTGTTGGATCTTGGCAATTAATTTCCATGACTTTAACCGAACTTTGGCTCACAGATTGATAAAGCTGATTCCAGTAAGAACGGTATTGTTCAAAGGAACCAATAACTATGAGACTGGGCAACTTTACGGTAGGGTTCAGTAATGTGTATTTTTCTTTATTCATCCAAATTCCATTTGCATCTAATAGCCCCGTTGATGAAGCAATGTTTGTGTCGCGATTGAGAGTTGCTTGTTGATGCGTTTGCGCGATCGCCACAGGTACTCGCTCCTGAATATGAATAATTAATCCAGGTGGAAACAAGCGACGGTTGACGGTTGCTTTGGCAATAGTTGGTTGTTTTGTCAAAGATTCAGCGATCGCATAAGGTTCAATCCTCCATAAAGACTGCGGATAGGATAACACCAGCACTCTTTGGATCGCTTCAGGAGAAAGTGAGCGATCGCCTGAAGTGATTTCAATTTGTTTGGGACTTTCTAGCACCCACATCGGTTGACTTGCCACCCATAGTAAACCACCTAACAGACTACTAACGGCAAAGGTTCGCCAAATAGCCTGAATAATTTTCATTTGCCGTTGCCGACGTAATTTCTGACGCCTCACTTGCAAATCGGTGCGGGAAACTGATATCATGCCAGCCATTCAAACTCCTTTCACACATCGAAGTTTAATTAGTTGATGCGGTTGTATTGTTAATTAATTTAAGTAAACCCACTTTTAGCCGTCAATAGCGGTTATCTTCAAAACTTTTTTCACAAGACTTCCTGGTAAGTGTGGAAGCTGCGTCTTTTTAAAGCGCGGAGGAAACACGACCCAAGCGATTTTAATCGCTGTGGATGTTTGTTAACTTGAATATCCATAACCATCGTTTCTATGGATAATTTTGCAATATTTATAAGAAATACCTTGTACTAATCCGTTGTTTGTTGAAATATTAAAACTACCAGTAGAACGAGTTGCGATCCTTCCAACATAAACACCAATCTTTTTGCCGCAAAGTACAACAGCTTTAACAATATCTCCTGTTTTAAATGCAAAATGAAACTTTTTTCTTTCTCGGTGTCTTATCGGTAATCCGAATTTATTTGTTCCACACATTTGTCTGGTTCCATATCCTGTAGCTTTTATTAACAATGGTTTAGTTGTTAGTATTTCTAATGTTTCAACTTTCCCAACACAAGCAGCATCTAACCAATGAGTTTTAGGCAGTTTTAAACGAGTCCGATTAAACTTTGTCAATCCACCAGAACCTGTAACAACGGGTAATCCAGTATCTTTTAATCGACTGAATAATGCCCATCGTGTAGAATTAACGGCAGCAGCATCTTTTAAGGGACGTTTTGCTTGAGATAGAATTCGTTTTAGCACGTCAGGTTTCTTCGCTAAAAATTTCTCAATATCTTGAGTTCCTTTTTTATTGTTACATTTATCGCAAGCCAAGCATAAATTGGATATTCGATTAGTACCTCCTTTACTAGACGGATGAATGTGTTCTATTTGTAACGCAACGTTTTCAACGTCGCAATACGAGCATTTTCTATTCCATTTGTTGAGAAGATATTCTCTAACTTCATACCCTAGTAACTCGCCTTGCTGATACTGAACACCTGAGATTTCTGGATTTTCTAATTGTTGCAAATCGAATCTAACTAATTCTTGATAAATACAAGTTACGGGTGCAAACTTGATTAGACGATTTACCCAAGTAATAGTAGTTTCTACACGATGTTGTAAAGATGGTGCCAACCATCCCTTACGTCTAGTGCGGTTAAGAAATCGAGCCATCCGATAGCGAGTATGTCGTGAACGTCTACCACGGCGCAAAGATTTACGAGACTCTAAAGACGCTTTGATTGCAGCACCTCTATGAGTTAATTCCACGCCGAATATTACTTTAGAGCCTTGAGTTAAAGCGATTCCAGTTGTTTTTGAACCAGGATCTATTTTAATTTGAATCGGTTTTAATACAGTTGTTGAAACAGTTTTGAGAATGATTGTGAACGGATATCTACGAAATACAGATGCTTTCCTGTCGTTCAGTAATTTTCTAGCGATTCCGGGATGAACGGGGTTACAAGGTTTTTTGTTAGTATCAATAACCAAAACGTAGTTGGACATTGTTAAAAACTCCTTTGCAGGGTAATGTTAGCTTCGATCATGTTATCCTGGCTTGTTAAACTTGCAACACTGTTCCAGTGACCTTAGAACTGTTTAATTACAAGTGACAGAGCGACAAACTAGCGGGAGCATTTGAAGGTGTCGTGACTAGGATAACGGCTACCTTTTTACAGGTGATCTGGTCAGCACGGCTTCCTAGATTTTTAAGCTAGAAGCCCAGTGTCTTTAGACCTGGGTTGCTGACGCTTGCATGTAACACTTTACAGCAACCACACTTCTGATAAAGATTATGGTGCTTGTAATTTGAACTGAAGTTAAATGCTGTCTTGAATTAGAACCCAATGTAGCCTTTTTCCTGTGCGATAGCGTAGCGCGCTCAGTTGCCCAGCCTTCGTCAAAGGAAGGCTGCCCTGTTCCTGTGGAACAGGGCAGGGGTTGGCGAGAGGCAACCCTTCGGCAACATACGGGCGATCGCAGCCAGAGCGAGTAATCTATAAAAATAAATGTTTGTCTTCGTGTGTCAAACATTGCTCCTAGAGTACTGAAGATTTCGGATGAACAGAGTTAGGCATTTATTTCTTCTCCCCTTCTTTCTCATAGAGAGGCAGTTCGCCAAGGGAGAAGAAACAAATAGCACTACGTCAAACAAGCGATCCTGTCTTCGACACGCTGCACGAACCTCCGCTGCGTGGGAGGTAATCACACGGTGAAAAGCATTTCTTTTTATGGATCACTCTAAAGAACGACAGTTGCGAGTTTGATTTTTAAGAGAATAAGTATTAATTTACACTATTATTATTTTTCTGTATATATTAAATTTGCCTTCAAAGGGACACCAAATCTATTGGAGTAATTCATAAAAATAAAGCGTTTTCTCCGTGTGCTTACGCGCCATTTGTGTACACGAGCGATCACACTTGCCACTTGCCATGAGAATGCGCCCCACTGTCGATATGGCGTTGCCACAATACGTGTAAATAAACAAGGAGAAGAAGCAAACAAAAGCATTTATTTCTTCTTTCTTGGCGAACTGCCTCTCTATGAGGGAGAAGGGAAGACCAAGGCGAAGGTATTATGCTTGTTGCGAATTTGGATGCCGATCAAAGAATGAACCAGAAAAAATATTGCCAAACTTGTATGAAAAAGTGACATTTGGTACATAAAGTTATCGGAAATTTTTCTCGAAAAGATTGCAAATTTTTATTTAGACATATATTATATAATATAGACTCTAAGTATAATTGACAATAATGCAAAATTATAGTATACAAGCCTTATGTAAATTATTGGCATCTTGCGAGAATTCATGCTTATTTTTTTTGTAACAATTAATACTAAAGAGCTATACTGATAAGTACCTTTCTGTGCAAGATTAACTCAGTTACAGAAGAATTGTTTAACTTCAAATTGTTAAAAGGGCAACAGTATCTGTAAAAATAACAGGTAGACTTAATGTATCAGGGACGACAACTAATCTTTACTAGAGAAGGATAGTTGCAGGTGAAACGCGTCTTTGCGTCCGGCACTGTTCTTCTTAAGACCAAACTTGTGAGTTAATCATCAAGCACAGTCTAGGTAGAGATTATTTGTATGTAAACGTACAAGTTAATTGCATCTACATGAAAACCGCACTAAATTTGTCAACTTTTTATAAAGCGTGTAATCCAAGCTATACGTTAAATATGAGTAATGCCCTGGATCGGCAGTACTACATAGATTTTTCTGATGTACGTGGTTGCAAGATTGTGGAAGAATTGCAACGAACAATCGTCCGTATTTCTCCGGATGAGCCCACCTGCCAGTTATTTACGGGTCATATTGGCTGCGGTAAATCAACAGAATTGCAGCGCCTTAAAGCCGAGTTGGAGTTGGCGGGATTTCATGTGGTTTATTTTGAGTCAAGTCAAGATCTTGACATGGCAGATATAGATATTAGCGACATTTTGCTAAGTGTAGCCCGTCAAGTCAGTGTAAGTTTAGAAGCGATTGGCATCAAACTGAAACCAGGCTACTTTGCGAATTTGTTTAAAGAAATTGGGGATTTTTTACAAACACCCATACAGTTATCAGCAGAAGCAGAGTTTTCCTTAGGTATTGCCAAAATCAGCGCCAAAGCAAAAGATAGCCCTCAGATGCGTACTCAGTTGAGGCAATATCTGGAACCGCGTACCAATAGTATTTTGCAAGCGATTAACGAAGAAGTCTTAGAAAAAGGCATAGAACAGCTAAAGCTGAGGGGTCAAAAAGGACTGGTTGTCATCATCGATAACTTGGATCGAGTAGATATGCGTACATTAGCATCCGGCCGATCGCAACCAGAGTATCTCTTCATCGACCGAGGCGAACAACTGCGCCGGCTCAAATGCCATCTAGTTTACACAATTCCCCTACCATTAATTTTCTCCAACGAGTACGAAACATTAAAAAATCGTCTAGGGGGAGGAATTGCTCCCAAAGTCTTGCCAATGGTATTGGTGCGGCAAAGAGATGGTATTGACTACGAACCAGGTATGTCACTACTAAGCCAGCTAGTATTAGCCAGAGCGTTTCCTCAAGTTCCTTGGAATACCAGACCCTCGTTAATAGGCGAATTATTCGACGAGCCAGAAACACTAGATCGTCTATGCCGGGTGAGTGGCGGTCACATCCGTAACTTACTGGGACTGCTTTATAGTTGCCTGCAACGGCAAGACCCACCTTTTACTAGAAACTGTTTAGAAGCAGTGATTAAAGATTACCGTGACGATTTGCTGTTAGCGATTAACGAACAAGAATGGGAATTGTTATTTGAAGTAGTACACCAGCAAAGCGTTCAAGGCGAGTCTGATTACCAAAGATTACTGCGAAGCATGTTGGTATTTGAATATCGCGATCGTATCGGACGCTGGTTTGGCATCAGTCCCGCCTTAGCAGAAACAGAAAAAGTCGTGACTTGGCAGCAAAATAAGACAAAACTATAAGCGTCTCTGAACGACGCATTTTGCACTTTGCTGGCTGTATATACCAGAATTGAGAACTTGAAAATTCAAGTATGCTGCCAGCGCATACTTGAATTTTTGATGTGGGATTTTTCTTTATTTAATAGCCCAGTTTTTAGTTATGACACGGCAATTAACAAATGCAAGCAAACAAAGCGAAAATCAGCATTCTCTACAAAGGCTGATTAGGGCGATCGCACTCTCACAAAATCAATTTGCCCTGATTTTAGTTAGGTGTAATTATGAGCAATTACGCACTTCAATGTTGGAGCATCTGCGCTCGCTCACCAAAGATATCAATTTACGAGAAATCTTTCTTCAGCCATCAACTACTGCCTTACACACGACAATAGCATCAGAACTATTTCTAGATAATCCTACCGTTGCCACAGATTCATTGCCGTCAGCTGTGATGATTTCTGGTCTAGAATCAGTAATTGAGCTTGAAGACCTACTCACTAACATTAACCAAGCACGAGATATCTATGCTACCAGTCTTCCTTTTCCATTAGTTTTGTGGCTACAAGATGAAGTAGCAACATCGCTTTCTCGGTTAGCACCCGATTTTAAAAGCTGGGCGGCAACCACGATTAAATTTGAAATGGCTGCATCCGATTTAATTACTTTAGTGCAGCAAGAAACACAATTTATCTTTGCCAAAGTTTTAGAAGCTGGTGCCGAAAACTTTTTATCTAATGCTGCTCTTGATTTAGCTCCCAAATCTCAACATCGCCGCGAAATTGAGTCAGCCCGTAATGATTTGCAACGCCTATATAGCCTTACTTTAGAACCAGAATTAGAAGCGAGTTTAGAATTCGTGCTGGGGCGCGACGAATATGCCGACGACCAAATAGATGATGCTTTAATTCATTATCAAAAAAGTTTAGCACTTTGGAAACAAACAACTAGACAAGGCGATAACAGGGCAGGGGGACTCCTTGGAGACAAGGGGAGCCCCTTTCTCGTTGCGGACGTCACGAACGTTATAGCGACTGGCGTGGACAAGGAAGAGACTACTATTAGTTCCTCATCTCCCCCCATCTCCACTTCGTGGGGACCCCAAAGCCCCCCATCTCCCGAACTTCGACAGGCGGTAGTACTATTCCACCTAGGGCTGTGTTATCGCCGAATGGCAGACTTACACCCAACTCTGGGCAAAACCTACTGGCAAGACGCTTTATTGTGGTTTAAGCAATGTCTCGAGGTATTGGAAACAGCGCAAAGAAAAGACTTAGTTGCCAAGTTTATTTTGCCTGCGCTTGATATGCTGCAACGTCTACAAGCCTGGGAAGAATTACAGGAATTAGCTCAAAAGTCTCTGCGACTGCATGAAACTTATGGTACTCCCGCACAAGTGGCTCAAGATTATGGTTTTTTAGCAGATGTGGCGGCTTCTGAGTCTAATTGGTTACTAGCTTATGAATTAGCAAATACAGCACTTTCTATTTCCGAAAATGCCGCCGACGTTTCCCGACAGCAGGAAAGTTGGTATCTTTTATTGCTGGCACGCACTCAGCGACATTTGGGTGAGTGGGAGGAAGCCATTAATAATCTGGAATGGGCGAGAGTAGTTTGTGAAGTACAGTACGAGCCATCGCTATACTTGCAGATTTTAGAGCAGCTGCGATCGCTCTACTTTTTTGGACGCCATGATTACACCGAAGCTTTTAGCCTCAAGCAAGAAAAAATTCAAATAGAGCATCAGTACGGCTTTCGCGCTTTTATCGGTCCTAGTCAATTGCAGTCACAACGCTACAGAATTAATCCAGTTTTGGAGCCGCAAAAAAGACCGTTTATTCCTGAGGGACTTGCTCAAGAAATAGCCGCTTCTGGAAGGCAGCAAGATATCAATCGCTTGATTGAAAGAATTGCCCGTGCTGACTGCAAACTTACAGTAATTCATGGACCCTCAGGCGTTGGTAAAAGTTCAATTCTCAAAGCTGGTTTAGTACCAGTTTTGAAAGATAAAGTAATTGGGGAACGCATACCTTTGCCGATTATTTTATCTGTTTATACTGATTGGGTTACAGCTTTAGGACGTAGTATTAATAATGCATTTGCACAAACAGAAATATCCATTACTGGAGAATTTTCTTCTAGGACACTGCTAGAAAAAATTCGTTTATTAGCCGACAGAAATTACATAATAGTTATTATATTAGACCAATTTGAAGAATTGTTTTTTTTGAATAGACATCCAACACAAATAAAAGAATTTTATCATTTTTTTAGCAATTGCTTAAATATTTCATTTGTAAAAATAATAATTTCTTTACGAGAAGATTATCTACATTATTTATTAGAATTTGAACGCTTGAGTCAAGAAAACAAACAAACAAATTTATACGATTTAGGAATAATTAATAAAAATATTCTCGATAAAAATATTCGTTACTACTTAGGAAATTTTTCTAGCCAAGATGCAATTAGCATTATCCAGAGTTTAACTCAACATTCACATTATGAACTGACTGATGAATTAATTCATCAACTAGTCGAAGATTTAGCAGGAGAGTTGGGCGAAGTACATCCAATAGAATTACAAATAGTCGGCGCTCAACTTCAAGCAGAAAACATTACCACACTGAAACAATACAAGCTTTGTGGCGGATCGAAAAAACTAGTCCAGCGATGGCTTGAGGAAGTAATTAAAGATTGTGGTCAAGAAAACGAACAACTTAGTTGGAAATTATTGTTTGAGTTAACTGATGAAAAAGGCACAAGACCATTAAAAACAAAAGCTGATTTAGTCACTGCTTTGGTAATAGGAGACAACGACTTTTCCCTAAAATGCGATGAAGAGAAATTTCCTATAGAGATAGAAGAAAACCAGGAAGATAAAGACAATAAAAAAGAAGAAATTACGCATCTTTGTGTCTCCAGTCTGGAATTGATTTTAGAAATTTTGGTCGGTTCAGGCTTAGTATTGCGAATGTGGGAAGAATCAGGCGATCGCTTCCAGCTAGTTCACGATTATTTAGTTGAACCAATTCGCCAAAAAAACGATTATGGAATGGTTGCCGAACTAGAAAAAGTTCGCTTTGAAAAAACTAGAGCAGAAGTAGCCCAAAAACTCTCTCAAGAGCAATTAAATTTAGTTTTGCATCGTCGGCTGCGAGAAGCACGCATAGCAGGCTTATCGCTCTTCATCATGCTAGGCACAATTGCAACATTATGGTGGCAAGCAGACTCACAAAAAAGAGCCGCAGTTCTCCAAACTCTACGAGCCGAACGCAGCGAGAGCAACTTTAAAATTAGTGCCCTCACAGCTACTAGTGAAGCCCTATTTGCCTCAAATAAAGAGTTTGATGCCCTCTTAGAAAGTTTGCGGGCTTGGCAGCGACTCAAACAGGCAGATAAAATCCAACCAGATACTCGGATGCGGGTAGTGACAGCACTCCAGCAAGCAGTTTATGGAGTAACCGAGGTAAACCGCTTGGAAGGACATACTGATATTGTCTGGGGTATAACTTTCAGCCCAGATGGTCAGTGGCTGGCATCAGGTAGCCGCGACAAAACAGTGAAACTGTGGCGTCAAAATGGCACCTTAGTCCAAACCCTTAAAGGTCATAGGGATGCAGTTACTAGCGTTAGTTTCAGCCCAGATGGTCAAACTCTGGCTTCCGCCAGTCTCGACAAAACAGTGCTTCTTTGGCACAGAAACCCCACCAATGGCGAATTTTACGAACTGCCATATAAAACCTTACAAAAACACGGAAATTGGGTTTATAGCGTTAATTTCAGTCCTGATGGCGAGTTGTTAGCTACTGGCAGTAAAGATTCAACCATCAAACTTTGGCGACGCGACGGAAGGTTAGTAAAAATGCTGAAAGGACATAAAGCAGGAGTTAATTGGGTAACTTTCAGCCCTGATGGTAAGTTCATCGCTTCGGCAAGTGATGACAAAACAGTGAAAATCTGGCGACGGGACGGTAGTTTAGTCACAACTTTGTTAGGACATCAAAATGGTGTGACAGTTGTCGATTTTAGCCCCGACAGTCAACTGTTAGCAACAGCAGGTCGAGACAAAAAAGTGATGCTCTGGCAACGAGAGGGCAACAGTACTCAAGATGTCCTCAAGTTTCGTCCCTACAGAACCTTACAGGAGCATACCAATACAATTTGGAGCCTCAACTTCAGTTCCAATGGTCAACAGCTAGCCTCAGGAAGTGAAGACAATACCATCAACCTTTGGAATGTTCGCGGTACGTTACTCAAAACCTTGAAGGGACATAGCGATGCTGTCGCCGGTGTTGCTTTTAGCCCAGATAACAAAGTTTTGGCATCAGCAAGTTATGACAAAAGCGTAAAAATATGGAGCTTAAATCCTCCCAGACTGCCCATCCTTACTGGACATAAGGATCGCGTTTTGAGCGTTGCTTGGAGTGCCGATGGCAAAACGTTAGCATCAGGCAGTCGCGATCGCACTGTGAAACTCTGGCAACGAGAAACTACTAGCAAAGGCGTTGTTACTCGACTTTATAAAACTCTCTTAGGACATACTGATAGAGTTGCTAGTGTCACTTTTGACCCGAAAGGTCAAATACTCGCATCAGCAAGTTATGACAAAACTGTGAAACTTTGGCGGCGCGACGGCTCTTTAGTTCATACTCTCCAAGGGCATAATAATAGTGTGATGAGCGTCAGCTTCAGCCCGGATGGTCAATTATTGGCATCAGCTTCTAAAGATAAAACAATTAAACTTTGGAATCGTGAGGGAAGCTTGCTAAAAACCTTGACCGGGCATCAAGGTTGGGTGAATAGCGTTAATTTCAGTCCCGATGGTCAGGTTATAGCCTCTGCCAGTGATGACCAAACGGTCAAAGTTTGGCGCCGCGATGGTACTTTATTAAAAAGTTTTTTACCCCATGAAAGTTGGGTTTTAGGCGTGAGTTTTAGCCCTACCGATCGCCTGCTAGCTTCTGCCAGTTGGGACAACACAGTCAAGCTGTGGCGCTGGGATGGCACGTTGTTGAAAACCTTGTTAAAGGGGTACAGCGATAGTGTTAACGCTGTGACTTTTAGTCCCAACGGTGAACTTCTAGCTGCTGCTAGTTGGGACAGCAGCGTCAAACTCTGGAGTAATGAGGGCAAATTGATTAAAACCCTCAACGGACATACTGGTCCAGTATTAAGTGTCAGCTTTAGCCCACAAGGTAATACACTAGCATCGGCTAGTGATGACAACAGGATAATTTTGTGGAATTTAGATTTAGACGACCTGCTGCTTCGTGGTTGTAGCTGGATGAGTGATTACCTCAAGCACAACCACAATGTTGAACAGCGCGATCGCCATATGTGTGATGATATTACCCCAGAGCGTTAGTACCGCTATTGTCCCAGAAGGACACACGGCGAGTTTTCAATTCTCCCAAGGTATTATCGCTTCACCAATCAACGTTGCGATCGCTTTCTAACAGTTCCTCGTTTTCTTTATAAACTTCTTGCTGCATATTTGCTTTTAAGGCTTGCAGCCTCATGCGCTCAATATAAGGCCAACCCCCCTCAGACTCAATGTCTTTCAGCAGTGAGTAGAGTGCCTGACGGTTATCAGGCAAACTTTCTTGAAAAGCCCCATCTCGGATCTCTCGGTGTAACTGTTCTAACTGCCGTAGCAACGCCAAAAGCGCGATAGTATCCCCTTGACAAATATTAGATGCATCATGTACCGCAGTTGCGATCGCTTGCAATTTAAAAGACAACTTGTCTGAATCAACACTAATGCCGTTGTTCATGCCACCATATATCTGTAAATGAGGTCTACTCAAATTTACCGGAGATTTTTTGTTTTCATTTGTTTACTAGCAAACCTTTGTCTGATAGCTTTCTGCTGTTGACTACCTAAGTTAGGCAAAAGTATAAATTTATGTATACGAAAGGCAGTAGTAATCGCCCTTATAGTATAAATGTCCTAGCTAGCGCTTGCGCTGTGCGTTCTTCTGGCATCACATATCTGTACCTTTAGGGTTGAAAAGGAACACAGGCGATCGCCCGGATGTTCTCTCTTAACACATTAGGCAACAAGATTATTAGCGCGATCGCTATTTTATTACCTTAAATCAAACTGCTTAGATTTTGAGTAAAAAAAATCGTATGATCTGGCTTAGTTTAACTTTATAAGACAATCAGCCGTATGTAATAGCGACACATACGTAACAATCTACCAATGATTGTCTACGCTATCGATGCTATGCCATGACGAAAAAACTGTTAGTGATGGCAGCCTGAAGCCTGATAATGACAAAAGGGTAAAAACGCATCATCGTAGCTGTGTGCGATTTGTACCGCACACAATTTGGGATGGGAAAGGAAGAATAGCCGTATTTTTCCTTTACTCTACCCAGTTTTACAACTGAGATATTAATTTTTGACATTGAGGTTGACCATGAGGTATCGCGCTTTAATTGTTGCATT
Organism: Spirirestis rafaelensis WJT71-NPBG6; assembly: GCA_019359015.1. Taxonomy (GTDB): domain Bacteria; phylum Cyanobacteriota; class Cyanobacteriia; order Cyanobacteriales; family Nostocaceae; genus Hassallia; species Hassallia rafaelensis. The sequence continues at coordinate 6,174 of JAHHID010000002.1, read as the reverse complement.
CTTGGCTTTATGCCTGGGGCTAATAACTGCTTGTAGTGATGCTCCCTCGAGTAGCAGCAAGGATTTACTTACTTACGAACAGATTCGAGGCACTGGCTTGGCTAACAAATGCCCCCAATTAACAGAAACAAGCCGTGGTTCCATTCCCATTGATCCTAGCCAGTCTTACGTGCTTAAAGAACTGTGCTTGGAACCGACTAATTACTTTGTAAAAGAAGAACCTGCCAATAAACGCCAAGAAGCGGAATTTATTGCTGGCAAATTGTTGACCAGATACACTTCCACTATTGACCAAGTACAAGGCGATATAAAAGTCAACCCAGATAAAAGCTTGACTTTTGTGGAAAAAGATGGTTTGGACTTCCAAGCTACCACTGTACAACTTCCTGGCGGTGAACGAGTACCTTTCCTGTTCACCATCAAAAACTTGGTTGCTCAATCACAACCTGGTTTGACCAGTATTAATACTTCCACCGATTTTGAAGGTGACTTCAAAGTTCCTTCTTATCGCGGTGCTGCCTTTTTAGACCCCAAAGGTCGCGGTGTTGTCAGTGGCTATGATAATGCAGTAGGTCTCCAAGCCCAAGCAGATAAGAAAGAGCTTACCCGAACTAACGTTAAGCGTGCAGAAGTTCTTCAAGGTAAAATTTCTCTTTCGGTTGCCAAAGTAGATAGTGCTACTGGTGAAATTGCTGGTACCTTCCAGAGCGAACAGCCATCCGATACCGATTTAGGCGCTGGGGAACCTAAAGAAGTTAAAATTCGCGGTCTGTTTTACGGTCGGGTTGAACCGAGTGCCTAAATCAAGATTGAGTATCTAAAATAAATGATACTCATGACGGTAATTTTTTTCACATCAGGTATCATACGCGATCGCACGTTCTTCCCCTTTTATATTCCATCTGAGAAATGTTAGAGGGTTAAGGCGTTTCCTCTACTTATGGCGCTAGTTTTGACTTACTTAGCATCATCACAACGCTTCTTAAATCCCAAAAGGGCTATCTATATAGCCCTTTTTTTATTGTACTTAGGTGAATCTAAAGGCTAATGAGTACTAGGGATTGGCGGTTGTGAAGAAGTTTTTCACGGGACTAGTAGTGCGTCAAGGACTAATTGACGGATAGATTTTCTGTAGAGACGGCGATTTATCGCGTCTCTCTAGCTAATTAAATTTCCATTGATAATTTTAAAGATGTCATGAATGACTTTTTTAAATTTAAGTAATTTTGCTGAATAAAGCTCCTCATTTCTACATAAATCCTTTTTAATCTCGGTTTATCTTCAGGCTAAAACATAATCATTAATGAAAGAAAATCAAGTACAATTTCGGTTTGATTATTAGTAATAAATTTTATATTTTTTGTCTAGGTACTTTGCTAAAGCTATAGGTCATTCCAAAGCTAAATAAAAAACAAAATACCCATTTCGACTTTTAATTACAGCTTCATTGTCACCCCTCTAGCATAAAAAAATGCGGTAAGGCTGCCCAAAGGCATCAGGGAGCAATCACAGCTTGATTTAAAAGCGATCTTACTGTCTGTTTGACTCATAAAAGCGGTGCTATGTCAACTACTGTCACCTACGATCTGAAGCATGAAATTTGGCTGTTGTTGCGAGAATATCAGCAATCTCCCTCGGCAACTGTTCGCAATCAACTGGTAAAACTTAATTTTGGGCTGGTGAGAAAAGAAGCTCACTACTGGATGAATCAATGTCAGGAAAACTATGAAGACTTGCTCCAGGTGGGCTGTTTAGGTTTAATTCGGGCTATTGAAAGATTTGAAATTTCCAAAGGTCATGCTTTCAGTTCTTTTGCCATACCTTACATTCGCGGTGAAATTCAACACTACCTCCGAGATAAAGGTGTCACCGTGCGGATTCCCCGACGCTGGTTAGCGCTGCAACAGCAAGCAATCGGAGTTTCGCGTTGTTTGCGCGAGAAATACAATCGCCAGCCAACTGACTCGGAATTATCAGCAGCGCTCTTAATTTCTGCCAGCGAATGGCAAGAAATTAAATTAGCATGGGTCAATCGCGCTCCCTTGAGCCTAGATGTGCCTGTACTGGACGGAGAAGAAGGTTCTACTAACCTAGGAGAATTGGTTCCAGATAACCGTTACCGCAGCTTTCAACTGGCGCAAGAAGACCAAATTCGCTTGCAACAAGCACTGGTGCAGCTAGAAAAACGCACCCGCGAAGTTTTAGAATGCGTATTTTTACAGGATTTGACACAAAAACAAGTTGCAGAACATTTAGGAATTAGTGTAGTAACAGTTTCCCGGAGAGTTAAAAAAGGGCTGGACTTGTTGAAACATCTAATGTCTGTGGCAGAAGATTAAATGTAAATAATACTGACAGAAACTCAACAGGAATTTTACTGTACTGACAGTACTTTTAACTAAGTTTAAAAATCAAAAAATTAGGTTATAAAAGGAACAGATTTCACCTTTGATGTAAATTTCACAAGGTAGATTTCAATTAACAAATTTTCCTATAGTTTTTGAGAACAGTTAATGAGCAGAAATTTAAAAATTGCAGTAGCAGCTATTTTGGCTTTAGCTATCGCCTCCTGTGCCTCAGAATCAGAAGAAGCTAGCAAGGAAGTTGCGCCAACTGCCAACAATGCACAAACTCAGCCACCAGAGGCGATTCAATCTTTTAAAAATCCAGTTGTACCTGCTAAACAGGCTCCTTTAGTTGCTTCTACAACTCCTAACTTGATTCAATCAACTAATGCCACAGAGCGGGTAATTGTGGTGTCAAAAGGTCGCACTGACCCGTTTGGACAAATTTTATCGCCCACTTATACCAGCACGTCTAACACGAACACGCCTACATTTGGCAGATCGGTTCCAGTGTTACCTCCCCTACCAGCCGCTAGGGGTGCTAGGGGTGCAAGAAATGCGTCAAGAATACTTCCCACACGCAGCGGAGTGATATCAGCCAAAACTAGAATACCGAGAGACCCACAACATTTGAGGGCACAAAAGAATAAAATAAACAGAGGAGCGATCGCTTCTGCAAAAATACCAAAACCTAGCCCTGGTTTTACTCCAGTCCTACCCAAGGTTTTGCCTCTAGTTGTCCCCAACCCGACTCTAGTGTCTGTATTACCACCGCCAGTACAACCTGAATTAGCAAGAGCAGTTCTTGTAACAGGTGTAGTTCTAATTGGTCAAGAACCCCAGGCAATTATCAAAGTACCAAATGAGCCGACGAGTCGCTATGTGCAGGCAGGACAGCGATTGGCAAATGGTTTGCTGGTCAAACGTATTGAAATGAATGAAGGCTCTAACCCAGTTGTAATTTTAGAACAATACGGTATGGAAGTTGCGAGAACGGTGGGGGAATCGCCTATCAACGCAGCTTCCCCTGCCACATCACCGGAAAATCCTGTCTCGGTGACAACACCACCCCTAAATCCTGTTAGTACCGGAGCTTGATAAAGATGGAGACAAAGGAAAAAATTGAATTTCCTGAGCTGCCTTTAGCAGTCTATCAAGAAATAGCTGCTCATTTACGTCAAGTCGAAGGGGTAGAAGTCGGTTTAATTCCGCAGTCGTCCCCACAGTTTGATTACAATCAAAGCCAAATCGCCGGCTTAGAGATATCTTGGATGCCAAACTCTAATGCAGAAAGTCAGCAACGTGTCAAGGAAATTTTGGCTTACTATCAAAATCGCTATGGTGTCTGACAACTGAGGTTTATCTTAAGTTCCTGAACTAGTCGGCTAGTCAAGATTTATTGGGGTGAAGTTTGATCTACCCAACGCTTTGATGGTTTGTTGGGTAGTTTGTTGTTTAAGAATTTTTATATTTGAAGCGATCGCCTTTCATAAATTTAGCAGTAATTAAGAATTCCCAAACACCTATGAAAGTGAGGCGGCTAATTGTTATATCGTTATAAAATACTCCAAAAGCTTTGGTTTAGATAAGCACCCGCATACATAGAAAAACCTTCAGTGTTAGACCTAAATGTCCTTACAGATGCTTGGCAGAGCTTGTGGTGAAAGGATAGCAATATCAATAAATAGAATATAAAATAATACACTTGTGACGAAAATCACTGTGCATTGAAGTTCGCGTGCCTTACCTTAGCGAGGAGTAATGCACAGCAAGTAAGCACATAGTAAAACTCTCTTGTTTAACTAACGGGGATGAAAGCAAGTGCCGCGAGTTGCATTCGCCGAGTATCTTATGCAATAAGTCTAATATACTGATTAGTAAATATATTATTTGTGATATTTACACAAGTTATCCCTGGACAACCACTTAGCTCTGTACAAAAAATCGGTTTAAATTTAGTCTCAGTTTTGCATGGCGGACGGGATGTTGTCTTGGCTATTGATTTGACGGAAAGCGTCGGATTGAATGATGAGGGTCGTATTCGCTTACGTCAGATTGTTGAAGATAGCCTAAAACCGGGAGATTCGGTTTACGTTGTTCCTTTTGATAAAAATGTAGCTTTAGAAGAAGTTACACCCGGTGTAAATTCATTGGTAACACCCATACAATTTAATATTAAAAGTCAAGAAAATATTGAAAAAGTATTAGCAAAAATACCTTTCGCCTTTGATCCAAACCGCTACGGCACAGATATTCAGCTCGCTGAATTAAGTATTTATCAAGGTCTGGCTCAAATCAATCAAAATCGTCTCAAGAAAAGTCAACCAATCAAGCCGCAGTCAGTTGTTTGGGTTACAGACGCGCCTTTATTTACCCAACCGGGAATTAACTCACAAGTGTGGGTGGAAACTCCGGCTATTAGTCCTTTTCGGATAGCAAACTCCCCAGAAAGTCAACAGCGACAAACTTGGATTAAAGCTTTGCCGAGAAAAGAGCGATCGCGCTCAATTACAACCAATAATAATAAAGAATATAAACTCACTGTCGTTGATATTGCGCCTACTGTCCAAGAAATTTGTACGCCAGCACCAGGGGGTGAAGAAACTTGTTTAGTCACTCCTTATTTAATTAAGCAGTTGTGGCTACCAAGTTTCATTTCACTGTTAATATTCGCGGGTTTGGTTTTTGGGTTAATTAAATTATTGCGTTTACAAAAAAAGTGGGAATTGAAAGTTGATTTTGAAGCCACAGAAAACCCCGAAGACCACAAATGCAGATTGCCAAACAATAAACGCATTGCAATTGGTGAATATGATGCTTCTTGTACAGATTCTATTGACTGTCCAGGTTCAGAAGTTAGAGCTTATTTAGAGAGGAATAGATAAAAAATGGCGTGATGCTGAACAAATAATTGAAGAAATTGAGCACAAAGCTGGGATTCCCTTACTCAACAATAAAAATAGCCAAGTACAAGCTGAAGCTAAAAGGGCGGTACGGGAAGTCTATGACCTGATTAAGCATAACTTTGAGTCGGAAGTCTTTCAGGAAGCGCTACGAATTGTCAGTGAGTTGCAAAGGCATGTTCAAGAAAGAGCAACTCAAGTAGCTGCTTTTAATGCAAGCGTAGAAAATTTGCAAAGTGTTTATGAGAAACAGGAGCGGAATTTAAGACAACTCAATTTGTGAGCGATCGCTTGCTTGAAGGTATTCAACAAGCAACCCAATATAACATCAATAGTTATTAAAATTTAGGAACAAAACTTCAAGAATGTATTCAACAACTTAGCAACATCAAAGAAGAACTTTCTCAAATTAAAAAAATATAGATTAATCTTAATTGAAAAATATTCAGGTAGATACAAATTTCCTCTTCAATATATTAGATAAAATAATCTAAACTTTCAATTATGCCTCGTCGCTCACGGAATACTCATTACAATGAAGACCTGAATATTTGGTCTGCTTTCACAGACTTAATGTCCAATGCCTTCATGATACTTCTTTTCTTACTCTTAATAGCTAGCGCCAAATATACGGTATCGCAAATATCTAATAAAAATACAGGGGCACCGCCAATTATTTTAATTAAAGATGAAGGTGCTTACCGTTTTGCTTCCGGCAGTGCTGAACTACCACAGCCAATGTACAACTACATTTGGACAAAAATAGTTCCTGAAATTGAACGCAAAACACAAGAATATAATATAGAACCGATTTGAGATCTAAGAAGGGGTTGCAAGTCTCTTAACCATCAGCCGAATAAAACAAAGATTAACCTTGGCAGTCGCTGTCTTCTAGAGTTCTCTCAAAGTTCTTGACGAGGATGAGA
>JAHHID010000001.1 GCA_019359015.1 Spirirestis rafaelensis WJT71-NPBG6 | reverse complement strand
ATGGGGAGAAAGAATTGTCCCCTTGTCCCCCCATCCCCATGTCCCCTTGTCCCCATGTCCCCTTGTCCCCTTGTCCCCCCATCCCCGTGTCTCCTGATAATGGGCTTTGCCGGAGTCTGGTATCAATTTCCCAGTAGTGTTGGGCAGTTTCCAGCAATTCCCGCAGTGCGGCTAATTGTTCGTAGGGAAGGTTGCTACCATTCCACAAAAAGCGTTGAATTGCTCTGTCTAATAAGGAAATAGGACTGGGGATAAGTCGTAATTCTTGTTGCGATCGCTGTTGCTCTATCCACTCTAATATCTCAGTATACGCTTTTGTCGCTGCGTAGCCGATTCTGTCCCAGCGATCAAAGGCTGTAACAGCAAGCAAATTAGGGCGATCAAGATGCGGCACAAAACAGTAATCTGCTATTAATCCCGCTCTTACTGGGTCAATGTAGTGACTAGCAGACAAGGAAGGAAATGATAATTCATCTTTCCCTTCTTCTCCCCCTTCCCCCCTCTGGCTATATCCCTTACTCAAAACAACCAGCATCTCCGCCACGGCATCGCGGTCTACCAAGCGCCCCAAATCAGGATAAACTAGTGCCATGAGTGTAAGTAAGGCACGGATGACAGGTGAAGCAATCAAGGGGCGTTGGTCGTTGAGCGATTCTAAAAATATTCCTTGCTTGCTGAGAATTTCTACTAGGGTATAACGAGCGATCGCATCTAAACCAGGTGCAATCACTGCAACTTGATCAGCTTCGACTTCCCCAGATTTAATTGCTTTGACAATTTCCTCTGCTGTTTGCCGCAACAGTTGGGCGCGGGATGTCGTTTGAATTGATCGCACTACCTCTGGTAAACTGGAGAGCATCATTGATTGTGTGACTAATTCCACCATCGGCACGGAAAGCGTATTTGTAAGGCTGTTTTGTGCTGGTTCAGTTAAAATTTCTACTCGACAACGCCTTGCTAACTCTTCTAAATATTTTGGATCTGCTCCCAATCCCCAACGCACTGCACCATCAGGATTGTAAGTAAAAGCTCCTACAGCACCTTCATCTAACAAAAAGTCAAACAAGCGACGCGCTACACCTGGATATTCATCGACATCATCGGCTAACACTGCCTGATAACGTTTTACTAAGCGCTGTTGATAAAGGCGATCGCTTAACAAATGTTGACACCAAACTTCGGTGATAATTCCATAAGTCAACAATCCCCTCTCTAAACACCAGTTACGCCAATCTAAAAGCAAACTCCCTAACAATTGCGGGTCTAAATTTACAGTATTTTCTTGCGGTACTAAAGCTTTTGTCAAAATTTGGCTAATATCTTCGCACGCTACGCCACTATAAGCCGCTAATTGCAATAAGTCTAGGATGCGACGCACCCCGCGATACTCCGAACCTCCCAAAGCTTGGAGAAAGTCTTCATCCAAGCGCGATCGCCAAAGCTTAGTTGCTAATTCTTGCTCTGTCTCTGGACGTAATCTAACCGGAAATTGAGCTTTTAAGTGTAAAGATTGAATTAATAAGGGCCAAAATAAAATAATCTCATCCTGAAAAAAACCCAAGATAGTCTTAGCACGAACTGGATATTTTCCCTCAGTTGATGTAACAATTCTATCTCCTAACTCTCGCCGATTATCGTCATTGGCAGCCAACACTAAAACTGATGGTTCTGTTTGCTGAAGATACGGGCGTTTTTGTTGGCGATAATCTTTTTTTTCTCCTGATTTTATAGTATAAAATAATTCGTGGTTTTGATTTTCCGTTTGTACCCAACTAGAGAACTGCTTCACCAAGCGAGCAGTCTTACCACTGCGGCTAGCGCCTACAATCCAAAGTGAATCAGAAAACACAAACTATCTCCGAAGTTAATCTTTTATTATAGCTTATGCGTTAACTTAAAGTTAATAATCACCAAAAACTTCTGGATGATTGCCGACGATGAAAATTCCATTTTTTAGTCAAAAAATATACGCTTTTCTGCTCAATGCTTACCGATGGTACTTACTGACCGCAGAACGTTCTCTAGATCAAGCTTATAAAGCGGCATTACAGATTAAAGCTATAGAAGACGAACATTTTAATGGTAATAAAATAGACTTTGACTCATCCAAGTACACCAGCAGCATGATGGATTATTTTGAGTCAGATCTAAAAAAACAATTAAAAATTGCTCGAATGCGGCTGACAGAGTTTAAAAGCAGCCGTTTTTTTATCAACGAATCTAATCAAAAAGCTGCCCATAAAGCAGGGATAGAATATACTAATCCGGCAACAATTTTAGAAAAACTTAGATTTATCGATCAAATTATAGCAAAATATAACACCTTTGATTACGGAAGAACTTCTTCAGATTTAGTTACCGAACCCAAACCAAACATTGTCCCATTAGACTCAGCGATCGCACCACAAATTCAACCCGCACCATTACCGCAAAAATTATCAAGTAAAGCTTGGGATAAAAAACCACGAGGTAAGGCAAATACTACAGGAATATTGCCTCGTTCGATTTTAAGTACTGTCACTCGTTTACAAGTTGAGTTAGATCCTCGCTCAGAAGAAGATGTTGTTCAAAACTTTCGTCAGGCTCAAAGAAGAACAATTATATCTGTCAGATTTCTTTTATTATTAATAATAGTGCCAATTCTGACTCATCAAATATCAAAAACATTAGTTGTTGGACCAATCGTTGATAATTTTAGAAGTTCCGAGCAAACCGGAATCTTCATCAACTATGAAATGGAAGAAGAAGCACTCCAAGCACTAGAAAAATTTGAAGAAAGAACAAAGTTTGACATTCTTATTGGTAGATTAACGCCACTATCTCCTGAGGAAATGGAAAACGAGGTAAAAGAAAAAGCGCGGGAGATTGCTCAAGAATTTCGTAATGAAAGTTCAAGTGCGATAAAAAATGTCTTTGCTGATCTTTGCTCGGTTGTTGCTGTCATCTGGCTTTTGCTGGTGAGTAAACCCTCCATTGCCGTAATTAAAGATTTCTTCGATAATATAGTATATGGTCTGAGTGATAGTGCTAAAGCATTTATTATCATTTTGTTTACTGATATTTTTGTTGGATTTCACTCACCTCATGGATGGGAAGTGCTTTTAGAGGGTGTATCGCGTCATTGGGGACTACCAGGAAATCACAGTTTCATTTTCTTGTTTATTGCCACATTTCCAGTAATTTTAGATACCATCTTTAAGTACTGGATCTTCCGATACCTAAACCGCATATCGCCTTCAGCAGTCGCCACCTACCGCAATATGAATGAATAAACTTCCGGCAAAAAACTCAGACACGCAGTAGTGTATACTACATTAGTGAAGATTTTACCAATTTGCTTGCGAACAAAGCAGAAAAAAATCAGTCTTTTCTACTAATCAGCCAATATAGCCATAAAGCCATGATTATCAAACAAACACTTTCATTATTAGCAGTCTCTGCGCTGATGGTATTACCAGCAGGTATTGCCACCGCAGGTGACATCGACGTTCAAACTGGCAGCATGAGAGTAAGAGTAAATGAAGACGGCAGTACAATAATTAACTCAAGTCCCAGACAAACAATCATCGTTCCTGGTCGTGTACCCGCGTCAAGGGGACGTATTCTACCAAATTCTAATCGGCGTTATAGCGTTTGGAAAAATTCTCAATCGATGCCAAATATTTGTAAAGGAAGAAAAGTAACGCAGCAAAGTAGTCACAGCAATAGATCTGGCAGTTCGGTTAACCGTACTTACAGTTCCACAACGACGACATCTTGCTAACCCTCTTCAGTAATCTTGAGATCACTGCGCGCTGTTAACCGCGATTATTGAAATGTAAGTTGCTTGAGTTTGAGCGGGAATATATATCCCCATGATATCTCTGCGCGCTGTTAGCCGTCATTATTGAAATGTAAGGCGGGTAATGCAAGTGATGCGCTCCGGTGAGTTTCAAAGTACTTTAGTTTAACTTACGCTATGAAGACGCAGCCCCTGCACCTGTCTGAACACGGACATATGCAGGGTTTTTTGCAACTAAGCATAATTAACCGCTTTTAGATAAAGTTTATACTAAATTCACATTTCTTTCACTATTTATTTGCATAGTCTAAGTTAAAAAATGTAACGATTTTTCGAGAGCCTGCATAAATTTGACTCGCTCATCATATAAATACACCAAAGCTGAAATAAGCGCGATCGCCAACCTCGCAGAGAAACTTTTTCGCTTGGTTGCGTTCCGTGATTTTCGGCAGAAAGCAAAAATCAACGCTTTTTCATCTAAAAAGTGAGTTATGGGGTTAAGTCAAGACTGTCAAATGAAAAACCGTAGTTTTCTAATGCACATAAGCGTAAATAAATCTCCAGCCCAACGGGAGAATCAGTACGAATAGATGGCTAGAGATTTATTTTTATGGATCTCCCTAAGTAACGCGATCGCAGAATTAAAAAGGAGAAATTAACAGCTTAATATTTTTTAATTTTTCTTTTTATTTGACATATCCATTTTCTAGATGAAAAAGACTCTTCCAATCATCACTCTCAGTATACCCGTGGTTCTGTTGGTACTTTTAGTAGGTATGCAAAGTTTTGGACAACGGGAACTCAGCCCACCAGAATGTCAAGTGAAAAAGTGGGATCTACCCGTGTTGTTGAAAAGCAAAAATCAAGCATCCACTCAAGACCAAAAAGCGCGATCGCCAGTACTTGTCCAAAGGTCGCCGATTGCTTGTTGTCAGGGTGATATCTCTTGTTTGGATGAAGTTTTATTTACAGGTGAAAACGCTCAATTACCAGATAAAAATATACTATTGCAGGCAATTGATCGCAGTTTGGGATATTTGCAAACTACTAACGCTGATGCTGCTTACAAAAACTATGAAGTGCCAGGAATTACACGCGATCGCGTGAGCAAAAGTTTGCAAAGATTCCGCCAACTACTACTTGAATCTAAATCCGCTACAGAACTTCATGCAGCTATTGAGCGCGAGTTTGTTCTTTATCAGTCAGTCGGTAAAGACACCAAAGGTTCCGTTTTGTTCACCGCTTACTATGAGCCACTTTATGCTGCTAGTCGCATTCCCACCGCAGAATATCGCTATCCGATTTATAAATTGCCACCTGATATCAAATCTTGGTCTAAACCCCATCCTACACGCAAGGAACTTGAAGGAGCCGATGCTTTGCAAGCATCAATTGGTAAGTTGCGGGGTTTAGAATTGTTTTGGTTTCGCGATCGCCTGGAACCATATATGATTCAAATTCAAGGTTCTGCCAAACTTAAGCTTACCGATGGGGAGCAAACCACCGTAGGCTATGCCGGTAATACCGCTTACAACTACAAAAGCATCGGACGAGAACTGGCGAATGATGGAATATTACCCCTAGAGGGGATGACAATGCCAATTATCCTCGATTATTTTCACAAGCATCCACAAGCGTTAAATATCTATATTCCCCGCGATCCCAGCTTTGTTTTTTTTCAAGAAAACTACGGTGCAGCTGCACAAGGTTCTATCCAAGTGGCACTTTCTCCTGAGCGTTCAATTGCTACAGATAAATCTCTTATGCCTCCTGGTGCTTTAGCGTTGATTCGCGCTCCTTTTCCCTTTGTCAAGGCTAGTGGCGAAATGGAGCATCGAATCGTGAGTCGTTATGTTCTCGATCAAGATACCGGAGGTGCGATTAAAGGTGCGGGAAGGGTGGATTATTTTTTAGGTACTGGGAAAGTGGCAGGCGATCGCGCTGGTGTAACAGTCAGTAATGGACAACTATATTATCTGCTACTTAAGTCCAACAAATAAACTTACTTTGCCTATTCAAAGCGGAACTAATATTTAAAACTATCGTGATACTCTGTGAAAAGTGGTTTTCCCAAAGTTAACAATTCATTTTAGTATCATGCTTATGCTTATTTTTTCGGCTGAGTGATATTATCACAACTATTTGCCTGAAAAATTCTGCCTATCTTCACTTTTTTTATCTATGTGAATGTAAGAAAATTAAAAGGATAAAATTACAATTTTATTGACCTTCTATATCTTTGGGTATAGATTTCTTAGCTAGGAACTACAAAAATTATAAGTCGTCATTTCAATTTACCATGCTCAAACTATAAGTTTTGCCATCATTGCTAATCTGAAAACCTGTTTTTATTTACCAAGCATCTCTTTTTTGCCAATAGGATTAAATCAAATAAAACCAGAAATATTCTGATAAAAACTTGTATATAACTATCTCAGGATAAAATTCAGATATTGCTTTTCAGCTAATGCGGTTTAATTATTGCTTCTTTTTCCTTGGCTTACCTCAGTATTCCGCAGCCAGTAGTAAATTACCAAAAAGAATGCTGACATACTTTAAATGTAAATAATACCAAGAGAATGGTATCAGTTTATTTCTCACACACACAATTTTCAGATCTTCTGGGGGGTTAAAGTGATCAGGATTTTAGTTGATGCTGATTTAATTTTAGAAGCTTTGATTAATCGCACTGAATTTGTCGGAAATGTCAGGGAACTATTGGATAGAGTACACCCGTCAATACAAATGTATGTAACAGATGTTGGTTGGCAGAAAATTTACGATTATGCAAGTCGTTTTCGGAGTAGTAAAATAGCAGAAATAGTAGTTGATTGGTTACAAGACAAAATTCAGATTTGCTCTGTGGATCAGACAATTTTACAACAAGCACGCTCCTCGCCACTTCGAGATTTTGAATCTGCTGTAGAATTAGTTTGTGCTAGTTATCAAGAATTAGATGCGATCGTTACGCATAAACATGATGATTTTGCCGAAGTTTCTAACAAGTTTTGGATTTGGTCAGTTGCAGACTTACGGTTGCGGGCAAATCTAGAAAATCAGTTACAAGCAACTAGAAGTAGTTAACTACAAGCTTGATTTATTAATTTAAATACGGTTTTTATAAGCGGTGCAAACAGTCTTTTAGGGTGCAATTAATTCTACTTTATATGCAGACACACCATGTTGAAATTATGGTCTTCTATTCGATTTTATTGATAAATGATGACATAAATGATTAGACTCCTTGCACTCATTTCCAATATTAAGTTCTTTCTCTGCGCTTCTGCCTCTGCGTGAGACAAAAAAGATGCAAGAAGTCTATTATATTGACACCATAAGAACATATCTCTCATCCCCTATGCCATAATTGGAAGTCAACCTTTCAATTTGGCTGGGCTAGAAATGTTATCATCTCAGTTCTTTAAACAAAACTTGATTCGCGCTATTGCACGTTAACATCAATTTTGTAATTCAAAGCACCATCACCACTATTTTGTTGAGTGACATTTGTGCCGGGACCGTTTATTTGTATATTCACCCCAGAGGTTGGTGGAGAATAACGCGCAGTAATTTCCACATTGTGTTGTCCCATTGATAGATAAGGTGAGAGATTAATCTCAGAACTCTTATTGTTCAGTTTTTTCACCACTTTACCATCTACAACAATCTGACCTCTCAACTGAGTTGCAGAGCTATTAATGCTGAGAATATGAGGTTGACTAAGACTGGCTGCATTCAGATTGAGAGTGCTTCGTTGATACTGAGATGATTGGTCGTTTTGTTGACTAATAAAAGTTCCAGAGTCTCTCATATCATCATCGTCATTATTGGTAGCTGAGTTAACGCTAGTACTGTCTGAGTTAATACTAGTGTTGTCCGATCGCAGAAAAGTATTTTGATTTTGGTTGCTTGGAGTTAAGCTTTGAACTACAAACATCGTCGCTATAAGAAAAGCAACGCTGCCTCCCAAAACCGTGAGAATTTTTTTCATAATTAGATTTACCCCCTTTAATATATAGTATGAGCGATCGCCCTAACTACGGTTTGGAGGGAAACCCCCCAAAGTTATGTTAAGAAAGTAATTATGGCGAAATTCCCCCGGAGGGGGAATTCAAAACGATTAAAATTTTGACACCCAACTTATAAATATTGGGCTAATTTACTTCTTGTTAAACGGAAAGTTGGGGTTAGCAGCTGGGTTGTGTACATGCACTGGAACATTAACTTTGATCGGAATATTTCGACCACCAGTGTAGTATCTGCCACTTCCACTAACAGACTGATCGCTATTGCGTCTTTGTTCGCACTTGTTAGCAACACAAACTTGCTTGCCTACGCTGGTGACACTGCCACCACTGCAATTCGGGTCAAAGCGTTGATTAACATTATTCGATTGCGAACCTCTTCTGGAACCGTCAACCGCTACTTGCACTCCCACATCAACTGCAACACATCCAGCCGCAGCTTTAGGAGTAAACGAAGGTATCAAGAAAGGAGATACACTTACAACTGAGAAAATACCGAGAGAAAGTAATTTTAAATTCATGGTTGTATCCTAATGAAATAAAGAAAACGTGAACTATTGACAAGTTGTTGTTGTTGTCGAACTATAACTGCGGTTAACTGCTCTACCAGAACTATGTCTTTGAGTGCTTGTCCTTGTTATATTTCTGCCATTGCACCGCATAGATGGGGTTGAGCGGGGGTTTTTCCAAATTCCGTAAGTCCGAACACTATTTGGTCGATAAATCCGCGCTGGAGTGCGAATAATAGTTGTTCTTTTGGGAATTGTGTTAACCCTGATATCGTCATCGTAGTCGTCATCATCAACATCGACGATAACGTCGTCAGTTTGAACTATCGTGTTACCTGCTGTGACAATGCTGCGAGGTGATGCAATGGGTGCAGAGAGCCAACGGGGAGACAAGTTTGTGTGTGTGGGAGTGGTGTTAATCCGGATACCGCTGTCATTGCCAACCGAGACTTGAACGTTGTCTGTTTGAACGTAAATGTCACCGGCTCTGGCAATTCCACTTGGTAATGCAATTAGCGCAGAGAAGACTGCTAGTAATGAAATAGTTTGTTTGGAAAACATGGCTTAATCACTCTCCTAATAGAAAAAACCGATTTTTTTTTCTGCTTCGCAAGCTAGCAAATCGGTAATACCCCTGTTAAAAAGCTGTCAGCACCACACCACAGGCTCGCTAACAGATTAATTCGACTTTGAAGCAAGTTGCTTTCGCGATAGAGGCGTCTTTGAGAATTATCTAAGAACGCCTTTCTCGTGGCAGTAGAATTAATCAAGGGTTTAGTCAGCAGCCACAGCAGCATTTTAAGTTCCAAACTGACTGACTAAGCTGATAACACAAGTGCTTTAGCCGCAGTACCGTTGAGCGGCGCCAACTTGACGTTGCAAGTTTGTTTGGTCGGCACGTTGGCTGACAACGCTATCATTGATCGCTACACCATTTTGGTCAATACGCTGATTTGAGCGTTGTGATTGCTGGGTTCCTCGGCAGTATTTGTTACCGTAGCGAGAACCTGCTCCATTGGTGCGGTACTGGTAGCTTGTTTGACTAGCTCCTTGATCAACTCGACTGTTGTTAATCGAAGTAGCACTTTGATTGAGTTCTTGGCGAGTACCTGAATCGCCTGCGAAGGCAGCAGATGGTGCGATAATCATCGCTGCGGCTAAAAGACTAAAAGCGTAAGTTTTCTTCAACATATTTTTGAATCCGATCTAAAATTTATAAGTGATTTTGAGCAGACGTTGCTTTTGTTGAATAATTTGGCTGATTCCTTCAATTTTGCAACGCCTAATAACTCAATTAATAATTAGCGACCGCGGCGAACATTTTGGGTTTGGTTGTTGCGGGTTGTGCTATCTTGGGCATTCACAGAACCGTCAATCGCAGCACCACTTTGGTTTGTACGTTGGGCAGAGCCTTGAGATTGGGGAATTTGATTACCTGTGCGGGAGCCGGGCTTGTAGTAGCTGCCACGGTATCCACCAGCTTTTTTCTGTGCGTTTTGAATTTGTTGTTGACGGTTGGTGCTTGTGGAGCTTTGAGCGTTGGTGCTTCCATTGATTGCAGCACCGTTTTGAGTGGTAGATTGCACGTTGCTTTGAGCTTGACCAGCAAATGCTGCACCAGGAGCGACAGCTAAAGCAGCAGCTAAGATACCGAAAGCAAAATTCTTCAACATTGTTTTAAACCTTAATATTTGTGTGTGAGTGTTGTTGATTGAAAAATGGCGTTGTCTGTTGTTAAGTAATGGTTCGCAACGCCTAAGAACTTAATTAATAATTAGCGACCGCGAACTCTTTGAGTTTGGACGTTGCCTGTTACGCTATCTTGAGCATTCACAGAACCGTCAATCGCTGCACCGCTTTGGTTTGTATATTGGGCAGAGCCTTGAGATTGGGAAGTGTTAGCTTTGGGGTAGCGGGGCTTGTAGTAGTTGCCACGGTATCCACCAGCTTTTTTCTGCGCGTTTTGAATTTGTTGTTGCACGTTGGTGCTTGTGGAGCTTTGAGCGTTAGTGCTACCATTGATTGCAGCACCGTTTTGAGTGGTAGATTGCACGTTGCTTTGAGATTGACCAGCAAATGCTGCACCAGGAGCGACAGCTAAAGCAGCAGCTAAGATACCAAATGTAAGATTCTTCAACATTGTTTTAGACCTAAATATTGTGTGTGAGTTTTGTTGATGAGCAGAAGGCGTTATTTGAGTTAATGAATCGTTTTTTGATTCTTTTATTAATTAGGTAACGCCAGGTAACTTTATGCAGTAATTAGCGACCACGAACAGTTTGGGTTTGGACGTTGCCGGTTACGCTATCTTGAGCATTCACAGAACCGTCAATCGCTGCACCGCTTTGGCTTGTATGTTGGGCAGAGCCTTGAGATTGGGAAGTGTTAGCTTTGGGGTAGCGGGGCTTGTAGTAGTTGCCACGGTATCCACCAGCTTTTTTCTGCGCGTTTTGAATTTGTTGTTGCACGTTGGTGCTTGTGGAGCTTTGAGCGTTGGTGCTACCATTGATTGCAGCACCGTTTTGATTGGTAACTTGCACGTTGCTTTGAGATTGACCAGCAAATGCTGCACCAGGAGCGACAGCTATTGCAGCAGCTAAGATACCAAATGTAAGATTCTTCAACATTGTTTTAGACCTGATTTACTTGTGTGTGAGTTTTGTTAATGAGCAGAAGGCGTTATTTGAGTTAATGAATCGTTTTTTGATTCTTTTATTAATTAGGTAACGCCATCGGAATTTATGCAGTAATTAACGGCAACCGGCAGCTAAAATTTGACGCTGATTGCTGGTTGTAACGCTATCTTGAGCATTCACAGAACCGCCAATTGCTGCACCGCTTTGGCTTGTACGTTGTACAGAGCCTTGAGCTTGAGCACTAGATCCACCTCTGCAAGCGGGGTTGTAGTAGTTGCCACGGTTATAACGACCAGCTTTCTTCTGTGCGTTTTGAATTTGTTGTTGAACGTTGGTGCTTGTGGAGCTTTGAGCGTTGGTGCTACCATCGATTGCAGCACCGTTTTGCTCGGTAACTTGCACGTTGCTTTGAGATTGACCGGCGAATGCAGCACCAGGAGCGATCACTAAAGCTGCGGCTAAAATACCAAAAGTGACTTTCTTCAACATTGTTTTAAACCTTAATATTTGTCTGTGAGTGTTGTTGATGAGCAGAAGGCGTTATTTGACTTGTGGAATCGTTTTTCTGATTCTTTTATTAAGTAGGTAACGCCATCGGACTTTATGCAGTAATTAGCGGCAGCCGGCTGCTAAAAGTTGACGTTGATTGCTGGTTGTAGTGCTTTCTTGAGCATTCACAGAACCGTCAATTGCTGCACCGCTTTGGCTTGTACGTTGGACAGAGCCTTGAGATTGAGCACTAGATCCAGCTCTGCAAACGGGCTTATAGTATCCGCCACGATAAGTACCAGCTTTCTTCTGTGCGTTTTGAATTTGTTGTTGCACGTTGGTGCTGGTGGAGGTTTGAGCGTTGGTGCTACCATTGATTGCACTACCGTTTTGCTCGGTAACTTGCACGTTGCTTTGACCTTGACCGGCGAATGCAGCACCAGGAGCGATGGCTAAAGTTGCAGCTAAGATACCAAATGCCAGATTCTTTAACATGTTTTTATACCTAAATATTTGTGTGTGTTGTGAATGAAGGAGAAGGCGTTATTTGACTTGTGGAATCGTTTTTCTGATTCTTTTATTAAGTAGGTAACGCCTTGGAAAATTATGCACTAATTAGCGGCAGCCAGCAGCTAAAAGTTGACGCTGATTGCTGGTTGTAACGCTTTCTTGAGCATTCACAGAACCGTCAATCGCTGCACCGCTTTGGCTTGTACGTTGGACAGAGCCTTGAGATTGAGCACTAGATCCAGCTCTGCAAACGGGCTTGTAGTATCCGCCACGATAAGTACCAGCTTTCTTCTGTGCGTTTTGAATTTGTTGTTGCACGTTGGTGCTGGTGGAGGTTTGAGCGTTGGTGCTACCATTGATTGCACTACCGTTTTGCTCGGTAACTTGCACGTTGCTTTGACCTTGACCGGCGAATGCTGCACCAGGTGCGACAGCTATTGCAGCAGCTAAAATACCAAATGTAAGATTCTTCAACATGTTTTTATACCTAAATATTTGTGTGTGTGTTGTTGATTGACAGAAGGCGTTATTTGACTTGTGGAACCGCTACCGCTGATTCTTTTATTAAGTAGGTAACGCCGGATAACTTTATGCAGTAATTAGCAGCCACGACGAGCTAAAACTTGGCGCTGATTGCTGGTTGTAACGCTATCTTGAGCATTCACAGAACCGTCAATCGCTGCACCGCTTTGGCGTGTAATTTGAGTAGAGCCTTGAGCTTGAGCAGAAGATCCACCTCTGCAAGCGGGGTTGTAGTATCTGCGACCGTATCCAGCTTTTTTCTGTGCGTTTTGAATTTGTTGTTGCACGTTGGTGCTGGTGGAGGTTTGAGCGTTGGTGCTTCCATTGATTGCACTACCGTTTTGCTCGGTAACTTGCACGTTGCTTTGACCTTGACCTGCAAATGCAGCACCAGGAGCGACAGCTATTGCAGCAGCTAGTAGACCAAATGTGAGATTCTTCAACATATTTTTATACCTAAATATTTGTGTGTGTGTGTTGTTGCTAATAGAGAAGGCGTTATTTGACTTGTGGAATCGTTTTTTTGATTCTTTTATTAAGTAGGTAACGCCATCGGAATTTATGCAGTGATTAGCGGCAACCGGCAGCTAAATTTTGACGCTGATTGCTGGTTGTAACGCTATCTTGAGCGTTGACAGAACCGCCAATTGCTGCACCGCTTTGGCTTGTACGTTGGACAGAGCCTTGAGATTGAGCACTAGAGCCACCTCTGCAAACTGGCTTGTAGTATCCACCACGGTAACGATTACCTAGTTGATTAGCGCGTTGAATTTGTTGTTGAACGTTAACGCTGCTGGAGCTTTGAGCGTTGGTGCTACCATCGGTTGCTGCACCATTTTGCTCAGTAACTTGCACGTTGCTTTGACCTTGACCGGCAAATGCTGCACCAGGAGCGACAGCTATTGTTGCAGCTAGTAGACCAAAAGCTAAATTCTTCAACATAATATTTTTAGACCTCATTAGTTTGTGCGTTGTAGTTCGTTCAAACGGGCTTATAAATCCTGTGACTCTATGGAGTATACATACGTACTTAAAATTTGAAGATTCCTCAGGGCATTTACGCTGTCGTTTGATATTGTGAGCTTCAAATCAAAGTCGCATCATTCCAGATTTTTCTGAAAGTTTTTTTCAAGTTGAATGTTTGCGCTTCATCTGCCCTTTATATAAAATCCCTCTAAAAAGAGGTGAACTTGGTACTCAATATTTTTAACTAAAGTTCTTGGGGGTGTCAAGAGTTTGGGCAAAAGTTATTTTTGGTAAATTCCTGGGCGCTAGTTTTTTTTGATGCTACGATCTACGACTATAAGTTAAGATATAAAGTGCTGTAGCTGTGAAACAGAAAGCAAAACCAAGAATCGCCTTTCTGCGTGACAAAGCAGGGCTGACTCAGCTTGAGCTATCACGTCTTGTCGGAGTGACTGAAAGCACGATCCAGAACTGGGAGAGTGGCAGGACTGGAACAGACCACATTGAAAGAATCGTTAGATTTTGCCAAGCTCTGAACTGCAAGGTAGAAGATCTTATTGAGTACGTAAGTGCATCACCAGAAGAGATTTCGGCAAAAACAGCAACATCTTTAAGCGAGATACATGACCTTTTGGGTACTGACGAGCCAACGGCTGTTAGCATACCCAAACCTGAAGTACCTCAAAAGCGCAAAGTCGCTAGAAGCAACTCCAATGTATCTTAAGTAATTGCCTCATTCTTAATTGTCTTGCGTCATAAGCATCATCCAACCCTTGTTGGTAGTTGATTGCTTGAGTATTAGCACACTTGTTACTACGTGCGAAGTGCGTATACTACTTAATTCTTAATTTTATTTTTGCGGGACACTATTGCTCTGACAAGGCATCGTATCATACTATTATTCTACTCTAAAAGAGTATTAGTTGTTAGCGCCTTCATAGATAGCAATAAAGTTGAGAATGTTGATCTTCAAATATAGCCTCGCGGCTAATTGGATTTTGGATTTTAGATTTTGGGTTATAAAATCCTTATTTATTTTCGTTTGAGCTATTTATCTGTTGCAAACATCAACTTTCAGCAAAAACGTGACTTTAGGTTTAAAAGCAGTATAAATACACAATAAAATATTTTAGGTAGTGCTAAACAAGTAATGATGCATTGTAGTAATGCACAAAATACCAAATAGCCCCAATGTGGTTCTTCAACGGCTTGGAAAAGGACAAGGTTTTTCGCACCAATCGAGACACCCGTTGCCGCAACGTATTGTTGAATCGCTCGATGTAGCTGGTCTTGCGTGTTTCTTTTCCCACTGCTCGATGGCGTTTGCGGGCGTAGAATTGCCTCATAGGCTGCCCAAAGTCCGTGTAGGCGATCGCTATTCTTGCAAAAACTACACACTCGTGAGCGATCGCTCAATGCGAAAACCCAGTTACACCCAAGTACAAAACCTGTTCAATGATAAAGCGATCGCTATTCTTGTAAAAGCTACCCAATGATAGCGATCACTATTCTTGCAAAAACTACACACCGGAGCGATCGCTCAATGCGAAAACCCAGTTACACCCAAGTACAAAAGCTGTTCAATGATAAAGCGATCGCTATTTTTGTAAAAACTACACACTCAAGAGCGATCGCTCATGGCAAAAGCCCAGTCATCCTGAAGCACAAAAGCTACCCAATGATCAAGCGATAGCGCAAGCGCTGACTTGTCAGTTCGCTATTCTCGAAAAACTAGATAAAGTGAGTGATCGCTAATTACAAAACTCCAGTTACCCTGAAGTAGAAAAGCTACCCAATGATAAAGCGATAGCGCAAGCGCTGACTTGTCAGTTCGCTATTCTCGAAAAACTAGATAAAGTGAGCGATCGCACCTTGCAAAAGCTCAGTCACCCTGAAGCACAAAAGCTATCCAATGATGCGGCGATAGCGCAAGCGCTGACTTGTCAGTTCGCTATTTTTGTAAAGATATAGTTAGGCACAAGCTACCCAATGATAAGGCGATAGCGCAAGCGCTGACTTGTCAGTTCGCTATTCTTGCAAAAACTACGCACCGGAGCGATCGCTCCGCAGCAAAAGCCCAGTCACACTGAAGTACAAGAGCCGCCCAATGAGCAAGCGATAGCGCAAGCCTGACTTGTCAGTTCGCTATTCTTGCAAAAACTACACACTCGTGAGCGGTAAGCGAAGCTATGCCCGTAAAGCTTATCGCTATTGCCAAACCCCAATCACCCTGAAGTACAAAAGCTACCTAATAATAAAGCGATCGCTATTCTGTAAAAACTACATATTATAGCGATCACTATTCTTGCAAAAACTACACACCGGAGTGATCGCTCAATGCGAAAACCCAGTTACACCCAAGTACAAAAGCTGTTCAATGATAAAGCGATCGCGTAGCGTGCCGGAGGCAATCGCTATTTAGATTCAGAAGATCGCCTAACAAGATTGTTAGCGCAAAGGCAAGAATCGTACTTGCCCTTCCCATTCTCCCTCCAAGCTGCACTCAGCTATTAGCAAAATTTCCTCAATTGCTAATCCCACAGGGACACCACGACTAACCTCAAATAACCCTGGCATTGCTTGATCTGCTTGTATTCGTTCATAGGCAAAGTTTGTCATGGTGGCGATATCGTGAGTTAGCACTACTCGGTTATGCTGTGCTGCCCATTCGAGAACAGTTGGGTCATCTGCTTCACTCAGTCCCATATCCTGAACGCGAACAATATCAACATTAGGGTTGCGACGCAAAATGCCCCTAACGATCTGATTGTTAAAGTTCTCATCAGCCAAGAATCGCACCATAGCTAACTACCCTTGTTGGTTGCGTCTGGCTAATAAGCGATCACGTATGCCAACAGGGTTAAAACGTTTCTCAACTTCTTGACGCACTTCTGTGTTAAGACGTTGACGCATCATGAGATAATCATCAACTTCAGCTTGATGCCGTAAGTAATAGCCAATTACAGAATAAATATCAGAAAGCTGAAGCGATGGGTACTGCTCTCTGATTTCTTCTGCTGTACACCCTTCCAGAAAAGCTATAACTACTGTATCTAAGGTGACGCGACTTTTGCTGATGCGGACAACGCCATTTGCATCAATCGTGAGTGGAATCGGGTCAGCTTTTGGAAAAACTAACATGTTGAAGGGCAATATAGTTTAATATTCCTTTTCTAGTATAAGCTAGAAGCCTTAACCAGTATTCCTGCTCAACTTACTGATCAATGCCCAATCATCAGGCGTTCGCGTAGCGTGCCGGAGGCAATCGCCACTAAGAGCAAAAACTACACAAAGCGATCGCTCCTTGCAAAACCTCAATCACCTCGAATCACAAAAGCTTCTCAATGAGAAAGCGATCGCCCATTACAAAACCTTAATTACCACGCATCACAAAAGCTTCTCAATGAGAAAGCGATCGCTACTAAGAGCAAAAACTACACAAAGCGATCGCACCTTACAAAAACCCAGTTACCCTGAAGTCCAAAAGCTATTCAAGATGAGGCGATCGCTCTGGTGCGGTAAAAAATCAGGTGAAGCGATAAAATGAAAAAATATAAAGTTTGTATAACAATTATCAAGTAAATTGTAACCATCATGCCAGCCCGTGACTACTACCATGACGTTGTACGCAATGCTCTTGAAAAAGATGGCTGGACAATTACCCATGATCCCTATCGACTCAAACTTCCACGCGGTAAGAACTTATTCGTCGATCTCGGAGCAGAAAGACTAATTGCTGCCGAGAAAGGTATTAAAAAAATTGCTATCGAAGTCAAAAGTTTCCGTAGTGCCTCAGAAATGAAAGATTTAGAGGAAGCAGTTGGTCAATTTGTCCTGTACGAACACTTACTAACACGCTATGAACCAGAAAGAAAGCT
Organism: Spirirestis rafaelensis WJT71-NPBG6; assembly: GCA_019359015.1. GTDB lineage: Bacteria > Cyanobacteriota > Cyanobacteriia > Cyanobacteriales > Nostocaceae > Hassallia > Hassallia rafaelensis. Next base: position 167,734 of record JAHHID010000001.1, on the reverse strand, counting down.
ATATTTAGCCGTTCCTGAAGATGTTAGGGAATCAGTCTTTGAAGAAGAGGCTGGACAGGTTTTAATAGAAGACAAAATACTCCGGTTATTGACTTTTGATACTACTAAAGAGGAGGTTGTTAAGTGGATACCTTAAATAAAAATTACCTTGAACAAGCTATCATCATCGTCTTACAAGATTATCTTAAATTTCTTGGCAAGGATCTCGATAACGAAATTCAACTCATCATTGACGAAAAACAAAAGCATTATCTATTAGTTGAAACAGGTTGGCAAAAAAATCGCCGAATTTACGGCAACCTTATCCATATTGATCTTATTAACGACAAGATTTGGATACAACAAGACGGTACAGAAGAAGGCGTTGCCAACGAGCTTGTAAAACAGGGCATCTCCCCTCAGAAAATTGTTCTAGCCTTTAAAACGCCTGAACGTCGTAAAATAACTGACTTTGCCGTTTCTTAAATAAAAGTTTAAGTCGGTTGTAGTTTTCGGTCTTGAAATAATCAGGCGATCGCTACTTTTGTAAAAACTGCACAAAATGAGTGATCGCTTTGACAAAAACCTTACTAGATTATTTTGGAAGCTTTGTTTTATAGTATCTAGTTCCAGCTATAGTGAAGTTCTAATTTCATGATTGACAGCATTTGGCATTTTAATAATTAAAATGCTTCCAATTGCAAACCTAAGTTTCTAATTAACTTTTTCCTAAAATTATTAATGTATTCTTGATTGCTTCCAACGACAAAAATAACCAAGGTATTATTGTCTAAGCATCCTATTCTGGCGGTATTATTTTCCCAATTTCCACTAACGTATTTAAATCGATTAGCCTCTCCGTGCTTTAAGCTAACCATGCCCAAATTTTGCATAGAATAATAAGCTCTTTTTTGACATTCTATTGAGCTAACCCTATAGCTGTAAATACTCCAGCTAATTCGAGAAACAGTGGAATTTACGTTATTAGTATTACTATTGCCATATAGAGAAGTCCAGTTAGGGGGTGCTGGTGGTCCACAAACAACTTTTCCGTAGTTAGCTTCACAAACACCACCAGGCCACTCGGCGCAACGCACTACTCCATAGTTAGCTACACAATTATAACCACAGGCAATTTGCCCGTAATTAGAATTACACTCTGCTTTGGGAATATTCTGAGCAATAGCACTGTAAGAATCTTGAGCAAAGCTAACTGATTGAGTTAAGCTAAGGGCAGTGATCGTTACTAATAATCCTATTTTCTTTGACATAGTTATTCTTATGTTCTATTAATTTAAGAGTGTATTTAGGGCTTTATGCTTTAAAAGCGATTGTTATTCTTATAAAAACTACATACTATAGCGGTAAGCGAAGCCATGCCCGTAGGGCTTATCGCCTTAAATAAAACCTTGTTAAATGAATTTTTCGATACTACCCTTAGTTGAGGTTTTGTTGGGTTGCGCTACACTTGACCCAATCTAGCGATAACTAACTGCGTCACATTTGAGTTCAAAAATAAAAATTTAGATGCACCCCAACTAAAGAGTTTTTTAAGGTCTTTCCCTAACAAATTTTAAGTCTGAGTAATTAAATCCAATTGTCGCTTTATCTTGGGCATTAAACACTTTACATGTAATCCAACGCCCCCTTCTTTCATATTGGCTACGGGGATAAATATTATCAGTAACTAAGCAAGCTTTGTAGGGAGTCCCTGATTTTAATCTGTCTGTGATTAACTCAGTTCCACTTCGGTTATTTGTAACAACTCTGTTTAGAACGTTGATATTAGCGCAACCTCCAGATTCTGCATCAGTATTGAAATCAGGTTCGTCACAGATATTCATGTATATTGCGCCACCTGGTTGTGGAAAGTTCCAAACAAATCTCATTCTTGCTATTCCCTGTTGTGCTGTAGCAACTGTGGTGAATGCTGTAGCTCCTAAAATAACCGTTATAAGTGAAGAAGAAGCAATAAGTCTATTAAGCATTTTCTTTTCTTGTTCAAAAGCTAAACTATTACTTAGATTAATTCTATTCACATTAACCAGTCATTACCGAAAACTGCAATCTTGATTTTATACAAGTGAAATGTTTACTTAACTTTTATTAAATACTTATTGCCACTTATTTAGGTCAACAAACTACTCAACCCCCCAAATCTGAACTTTGCCATTAGTATTCGTACTGAGTAGAGAACGTCCATCAGGGCTGAAGGTAAGAAAGCGTCCTGTCAAAGTTGCAAGCTGTTTTCCGTTCTGGGCATTCAACAATAAAATTTTGTTCTCGTCACTTCCGACTGCAAGCACTTGGCTATCTGGACTAAACGCGAGAGTAGCATCAGAACTTTGCGATTGGGCGGATGAATTTTGTAGAGTCAGTTGATACAGTAATTTTTGTGTAGATGCCTGCCAAACTACAAGAGTGTCTTTACTCCCAATAGCAACCATTTGTGCATCAGGACTAATAGCTGCACAACCTCTTGATGCTATATCAAGCCGTCTTGCGCTAAGTGTATCTGAGGCTTCTTCATTAGTAGAAGGCGAATTCAAAATTAAGGTTTGAGTTGCACCCGTTGCTAAGTTTTGTATTCGACCAGCAGCACCTTGGTTGATACTCTCAGAAAAAGTTTTTATACCTACACTAACTAAACTATTCAAGTCAGAACTGACATCTACATTTTGAGAACAGAAATTATGTCCTCGTTCAATTTTCCAAGAACGCACTTGTTGACCAGAGTTGGTATCCCAAGTGATTCCTTGTGCTGAATTAGCAGCCAAAAAAGTTTTGCCATCATTGCTATAACGTAATAAGTTGTAGCTTCCACCAATTCCACCAATCCCCAATCCTGAAAAACCTCCTGTTTCAATTAAGCTACCTAACTGCCGACCCGTTTGTAAGTCCCACACTTGTACAGCCTCTCCGTTCATCAAAGTCGTGCTTTGTGAACTTCCTAATGAAATACCACAATTAAAGCTAGAACTATCAGAAGAACATCCACTAGAATTATTTCTTCTGCTGGTTTTTGTGGCAATACCGTTACTGCTGGTGATAAACTGAGTTCCATTCGGGCTAATGGCGATCGCAGTAATCGTTATTTGGTTTTTCCAATCTTGAGGAACCCAATCTAATAGAGACTTAGACTCTCCAGTTTCCAAATTTCGCATTTCTAATGTTCCAGTTCTGCCTGTAATTAAAGTTTTTCCATCAGTGCTAATAGCAGCAACAGAGACGGGATGACGAATTTCTATAGTGCGTAACAGTCGGGCATTTTGCCATGCTGAAGGATTAACTGGAGTAATGACAGTAAAATTAGCAGGTTTTGAGGTGGCTGCTGGGGAATTAGGGGATTGTGGAGTTTGTGTTGTGGATGCAGGTGTTTTGGGTAATCGGTTTTGTAATTGTGTCTTATATTGTCTTAGTTGTTGAGCTTCTTGTGGATTTGTTTGAATCAACTTGTCTACAATTTCAATGGCGCGATTCCAATTTTTAGCTTCTAAAGCTTGTTGCAACTCAAAACGCAAGTCCTGTGCAAGGACGCTGGGAACTTGCAAGGATAAAAAGGTAGCGGATAGGAAGGCAGTAATTAAACAACGCATAGATAATATAACAAACTAAAAAAGTCAACCGATAATCAAGCGATCGCTACTCTTGCAAAAACTACACAAATTGAGCGTTCGCTTTGACAAAAACCTTACTAGATTATTTTGGAAGCTTTGTTTTATAGTATCTAGTTCCAGCTATAGTGAAATTCTAATTTCATGACTGACAGCATTTAGCATTTAAATAATTAAAATCCCTTCAGTTGCAAACCTATGTTTTTAACTAAGTTTTTCCTAATATTATCAACGTATTCTTGATTGCTTCCAGCAACAAAAATAGCTAAGGTATTATTCTCCCAATTACCCCTAACATATTTAAATCGATTATTTTCTCCTTGCTCTAAGCTAACCATGCCTAAGTTTTGCATAGAAGAATAAGCTCTTCGTTGACATTCTATTGAGCTACCTCCATAGCTAAAAATACCCCAGTTAATCCGAGGTACAGTGCCATTTGGATTATTACTATGACTAGAGGTATTGCTATTGCCATATAGAGAAGCCCAGTTAAGAGGTGCTGGTGGGCCGCAAACAACTTTTCCGTAGTTAGCTTCACAAACACCACCAGGCCACTCAGCGCAACGCACTACTCCATAGTTAGCTACGCAATTATAACCGCAGGCAATTTGCCCGTAATTAGAATTACACTCTGCTTTGGGAATATTCTGAGCAATAGCACTATAAGAATCTTGAGTAAAGTTAACTGATTGAGTTAGGGTAAAAGTGGCGATCGCTACTAATAATGTTGTTTTATTCCTCATAATTTTTCTTAAATCGTGTTAATTGAAATGTATATTTACGGCTGATATTTTAAAAGCGATCGCTATTCTTGCAAAAACTACACACTCGTGAGCGATCGCCTTAATAAAAGCCCAGTCACCCTGAAGTACAAAAGCTACCCAATGATAAAGCGATCGCTATTCTTGTAAAACTACACGCATTGAGCGATCGCCTTAACAAAAGCCCTGTCACCCTGAAGTACAAAAGCTCCCTAATGATAAAGCGATCGCTATTCTTGCAAAAACTACACGCTTGTGAGCGATCGCCTTAACAAAAGCCCAGTCACCCTGAAGTACAAAAGCTACCCAATGATAAAGATGATGAGCGACAAGCATTTCCAACTCTGTAGAGTAAGGTTCCATCTAATTATTGTGTGTAATTGGATAGATTCACACAAGAGAAGCTTTGAGAACGATCAAATGGTATTCCTGGTGTGTTAACACAGTTTCGTAAATAATCTATATTTCCACCGTAATTAGCGATAATTGTATCCCAAGAAATTTGTTTAATTCTCATATTTAAGCCATGAAAACTATTTAATTCTGAACAAACACCTTCCATGTCAGGCAGTAATTCCATACATTGAGCATTATAATTTCATTTATTAATCTTTGTTTAAAGCTATTTACTTTCGCTCCTTGCACGCGCACTTGACGATTTAACCAACGATTTGTAGCAGCCCCAATCGCTCTTTCACCTGTTAAGGTTCTCAAGGTTTCACGCGGGGTTGTTCTGGTTGGATCGCATCCTCCACGTATGCAATTGTTACCTTCTTTTTTGATTGAATTTACTGTATTACGTATCCATCCAGCTTGAACTGATGTTTGAGTAAGCGAAACTATACTAGATACAATTAATGAAAGAGTAATTAAATAAATAAATGCTTTACGATTCACATTGTTCATTTTGCTGTCCTTGAATTACCACTAGAAGATTAATGTTAAGGAGATGAATAACCTCTATAACCAGTTATTACCAAAACTGTAATTTTAATTTCAGAAATGTGAAATGCTCAATTCACTTTTTCTAAATACTTCCTGAAACTATCTCAGGCTCTACTAACATTGATAAATTTGTTAAGTTCTTCTGGCACATGAAATATAAGTAAACGTAAAAGATGATACATCAGACACAAAATTTCCAGAACCTTGATCTGAATCTCGCCACGCCCATTGAGTTTTACGATTCTTCCACCCCATGTCAGTTACCTGATTTCTGTGCCAACTAGAGTATCCTTTAGCTTTACAAAACTCTCTTGCCGCTACCCCTCGTGCATCCTCTCCACAAACATTGGAAAATCTATCGGACTTTACACAACCCGCAATATTAAGAGTCTGTCCGTTAGGGTTTGTAAGTGCTGGATTGAAGAATTCTTGTGTTGTCACTTGTGAGAGTGCTATTTTATTACCCACTACTAGGGTTAGTGCGGTTGTCAATGTTAAAACTGAAATTTTCTTCATCTTTATTGCCATTACCTAATGAAAAGTTTTGAGTTCAGGGTATGCTGTTTCCCTGTTGATCAGCTTGAATTAACAATACTAGGCATAGGATTAACCAGTCATTACCAGAAACTGAAATCCTGGTTATCTTCGCTACAGACTCACTGCCACTCACCCTGAACCAGAAAAGCTACTCAAGAATAAGGCGATAGCGTAAGCGCTGACTTGTCAGTTCGCTACTCTCGTGAAAATTACATACCAGAGCAATCGCTTATGCGTACTGATGCAGAAGCGACGAGGAATCACTCGTTACAAACAATCCCATGATCTCCAATCAGCTTTGTCTAAATCGTAAATTCCAGCATCAAGGGTACATCTAGCTCCATTTCCACCAATTATGCTAATTCGGACTGCATTAGAACCAACAGGAGTAACACTGTCTACTGCTTTTGCCCTCATTAATCCATCTCTATGCTGTCCAGGTTGTCCCCATCTAAAGGAACCTGCATAGCCGCTCAAGAAAAAAGATGATGAACGAGAAGCATTTCCAACCCTATACAGTAAGGTTCCATCTCCACCAACAACAACTAGGACTGGAGTACCATTAACGGTTCCAGCGTTTGCATGAAGGACATTCATGTTCCCGCCATCCCTCCAACGGAAAGGAACCCATCGACCACTATCCGCAAAAACTAAGCTCCCACCTACGATATTAAATTGTTGAGGAATTGCAAGTGCAGGTAAAATGCTGCTGGATAAACTTAACCCACCACTCACTAAGAAAGCTAGCACAGTAGAAAATTTGCGAATTCTGGCAAAATTCATCACAGGTAATGCTATTAAAGTACAAAATCAGGAATGTTTACTTCTGGTTTGAGAATAGAAAAGTTCTGTAAGTAAAGCACTACCGAAAAGTGCAAAGTTAATTTCCGAAAAATAAATTGACAAATTGACAAAACTATGTGTCTATCGCCACTCACCCTGAAGCACAAAAGCTGCCCAATAATAAGGAGAACTCCACTGCGGTATCTGCGACATCTCCACTTGTGCTTGTCTCAAAGCCGCCGCAGGTGTTAACTTCTCTTGTAACATCCCTCGATAAAACCGCTTCATCAACTCTGCTGTTGCTTGGTCGTCAACCTTCCACAAACTCACCAGCACCCGCGCCGCACCCGCATACATAAACCCCCGCGTTAGTCCAATAATACCTTCCCCTTTAACTTCCTGACCTTGACCTGTTTGACACGCACTCAAAACAACTAACTCTGCGGGTAAACGCAAATTAAAAATATCGCGCAGTCGCAAAAAACCATTCTGGGGTGTTCCTTGTTCATCTACTAACGACATCACAACCCCTGATAACTCTGGACGCACAGTATTCAGAATGCCGTGAGTCGCAAAATGAATAATGCGATACTGGGCTAAATCAGGGTTAGTTGCACTAGCTTTATTTGCCTGAAAATCAAAATATTGCGTTCTTTCTGTATCGGGAACTAAAGCCATAATTGCCTCAGCTTCCGTGCGCGTTCCCAAAAGTCGCGTTAAATTTATCCCTGCATCTCGGAGAGAATCTTTTAACTCTACTTCTGTAATTGGCACATTTTCTAAATTGGGTATTGTGCCATTACTTGAATTAGCTGTATTGTTTTTAAACCGTCCATCGTTTTTACCAAAGACCGGATCGGCAAGTACAGCTATAGTCTTAGGTGCAACTTGTCGCCCTTTAACTTGATTTCTTAATGCAGCTAAGGTAGATGCTGAAGGTAAATTAACAATTTCATGCTGCGTCATCAACGGCACAAAACCATTTTGATGTTGCGATTTTTCGGGAATTACTAAAGCACTAAAAGGTATGGTTTGTAACCGCCCATCAGCAACGATGACTAATCTTTTATTTCCGAGTTGTTTAGCCACAGGTTTTAGCAAAATTTGACTGAGAGTATCTACTGCTAAAGCACCTTGGGCGGGACGCATTTTAATTGGTACTAATTCTTCTTGCTGAAAACGTTGTATAGCTTTTTCGATATCTGCCTGTTTAGGTAACTCATAACTATTAATAGTTGTTTTCGTTACTGCCCAAAGATAACTGCGATCCTCTCCTAATGAGTATTCTAAAAGCAGGGTGTTGTCATCCAGTAAAGTTGATTGAATTTCTGATAAAGTTAGAGGTTGTGGTTGAGTAATGGCAGCATAACCAGGACTGGTTTCTTTAATCTCTGCTTTGATTTCTTCATATTGTTGATAAAGCTGAAAAAGTTCTGTTTCTAAAGCAGTTGCTTGTTCTGGTGTATGCTGACTATCTAACAGTTCAACTTGACGTTTTTCTAGACTATCAATTTGCTTCCTCAGCGTGCTTTCTTGTTGTAGCAATTCTGTATTAACGCTAGTACCAATATCTGCTTTAGCTTCAGCGAGTAATTCTAAAAGACTGCGGGCGCGGAAACGTTCACTGGCGTGAAGTGCCTTAGCAGTATACCCTGCTGATGGATTATTTTTATGCAACTTCATTAATAGATCGATATAAAAATCGTATCTATCCCGCCTCATAGAAAAGAAAGAGGTGCGAAGGTTTTGACTAGAAACACTGCTTCGCAAATCCTCAGTAATTTTAATAGAAGCCTCCATTCTGCTTAAGGCTACTGTAAGATTATTTTGCTCACTCTCAACACGAGCAATCTGATAAAGTGCATCAGCTTCGCCATAGCGATCGCGTGTTGCTTTCTTAATTGATAATGATTGGTTTAAAGTATTTAATGCCTTTTGAGGATCGCCCATGTGGTTGTACAATAGTCCTAGATCCCATAGAATATGTCCTTCGTCAAGTTTTTCGCCTAATTCCCGATAAGCTAACACTGATTTATGATAAAATTCTACTGCTTTCTGTGGCTCCTCAAATGTCCAATAAACTGAGCCAAGATGTCGATAAACTCTAGCTAATTCTGAACTATTTCCCAACTCTTGATAAAGCTTTTGCGCTCTCATTAGTGCATCTAAGGCTAGTTGTTTTTTGCCCAAAGCCTCATAAACTTGACTAATATAAATAGAAGCCCCAGCTTCTCCAGATTTATAACCTGCTTGCTTTGCGACTTCTATTGCTTGTTTGTAGTAGTTGAGAGCTTTTTGATTGTCCCCTAACCCGTAATAACCCCAAGCTATTTGCGATAAAGTATTAGATTCACCAGTGCGATCGCCTGCTTTTTGATAAACTTTTAACGCCTGTTCATATAATTCTATTCCTTTTTGTCTAGCACCTAAAAAGAAATAGTGAATCCAGCCCATATTAGAGAAAGTTAATCCAACTCCACCCGCATCACCTATTCGCTGATAAAGTCGCTGTGCTGCTTCTAAATAATCTAAAACTTTTTGTCTTTCTCCAAAAACGTTATAAAGCATTCCTAAATCGTGCAAAGTTCTAGCCTGTTGAGAAATCTCACCCAATTCTGTAAAGATTGGTAATGCTTGGTTGTAGTACGCTAAAGCTTGTTCTGACTCTGCCAAAGATTGATAAATTTTGCCAATCCTTTTCAAGATTATCGCGGACTGAAAACGAACCTCGCGCACAGAAGCTTCACTGACTGGTAAATTTTTATAACTTTGAAGTACCTCTAAATATTTCTTAATTGCCTGTCTTTTCGATACTGCTGTTCCTTGTTGTGCGAGTTTTTCCGCTTCTGCTACAGCTTTTTCACCTGTCGAGTAATTAGCATTAGCTTGAATTATTACTGGTCGCTGAGGATTAGCAAATACTGTTTCAGACAACAATAAGATACTAAAAAATACAACCAGCCCAAGCTGGAAAGTTTTCATAATTAACTTTAAAACAATTATCCTTATATTTAATTAACTATATCTAAAGGCAGATGAATAATAATATTTACCAATAATTAAATTTATATTTTAAAGTTTTGATGTAGTTGCTGGTTCTATTTTTGTAAAACAGCAAATTTTTTAATTATTTTTTAATAATATCTTTATGCTCTAATCGCAGAGCTTCACCTAGTACAGGCTGGCGTAAATAAACCAACCATTCTCAATCGCTAAAAAGCTTACTCCATATTACTTTTGACTTTTGACTTTTGACTTTTGACTTCCGCGAAGCGGTACTAGTGCGTCATACAAATGGCAGTACTATACCAGGGTAAAAATTGCCTGATGGGAAGTGAGCGATCGCATTTAGCCCAGATATTTCTTTGCTTGCCAGTATTAGAAAAGTGTAGGTTCTGTCTTATTGAGGCTGTGCTGTTTTTGGAGTTTCTAAAGTAGCTAAATTATTCATTAATTCCAAAACAGCATCTTTTTGTCCTCTCCTTAATGCTTCGCCAAGTGCGTCATACCATAAACCTGCTTCCGCTAACACATCTACATTCGCACGAGTATTGCGGACAAAAAGCACCTGTGTAGGCATTTTTACCACATCTATTTCTGCCATTGCAACTAAATCATTAGCTGCTTGGTTAGGGTCACATAAGATTGCTACCTGCCATAAATACCTGTTACCCACCTCAAGACCAGGCTTATTTTTAGATAGGGCTAAAGTCATAATTCCATATTTACTCTGCATTTGAAACTGCCGTTGCAGTTGAGGTTCGCCTTGAGCATTATATTTATACAGCCTAAATTCCATCGGTAAGGGTTTGGAGTCAGGAACAAACCAAGCAAAGGTAGGACGAATAGAAGCGGTTTGTCCAACGTGTTTTTGAGGGGCTAGTAGCTTGAAAGATGCCTCTCCATTAGTTTCACATCCTCCCCTACCACCTGTAGTTGTTGTCCGAGTGCTTGGCGGACGCTGACCGCGAGGAGGCTTATATCCTGCAAAAACGACGGTAGTTGAAGCTAAAACTAAGCTAGTAATACCAATAGTGACTAGGTGGCGAACTATGTAATTTTTCATTATAATCTGGTTGAATTTTTAATTTCCGGATAAAGGGACGCACTTATATACAACTAAGTTCAGGTATTTTTCGGGTATTTATTCAACCAATTAAGTCTATCGGTAAGCGATCGCACTTTCTCTCTCTGAGTTGCCATCATCGCTTTCTCTTAGGTATAGGCCAAGTCAACTCACAGACAGTACCTTTAGTAAGTAAAGGCGATCGCGTAAATTTTCCTTTCAATTGTCGAGCTAAATTTCTAGATTGCTGTGTTCCTCTACCTTCTAATGTAGAGTTAACACCGTGCCCATTATCTGTAATCCTGAGTGTGTAGCAGCCTTCCTGACAAGTGCAAGTAACATTCAAGCGAGTTACCCCTGTGGCATATTTACCTACGTTACCAAAGCTTCTTCTAGAAATCGGCACAATCCCCGCTTTTGCTCAATAGTCAAGTGTTGTGGGTCGATGGGGTCAAACCTCCGGACTTTGACTTTGAGAGTTTTAAAACAGGGAAAGTCTCGCTCTAAAGTTTTACTGTAAACTTCATAGAAAATCTCATGCATTGGTGCTTGTAAGTCAATTTCTATACCTTGTCCTAAATAGATACTTTCTTTTTGAGTTAAGGTTTCCCGCTTCATCGATTCATAAACTGCCCGTAATTCTTGGTTGAGGCGTTCCAGTTCTGGGACAAGTTGATGGGATAGTAAATCCCGTTCTTTCGCATTTCTCATTAGTTGTGCAAGAGTTTGCAAAGGACCGTTATGAATAGTATCAAATGTACGCTCGATAATTAGTTGACGTTCTTTAATTTGCGACTTCAAATTTCGGTCATATTGATAAAAAGCAGCTAAACCAATACCGTTTAAAACTAAGACGAGTAAGGATGGTACTACTGGTATCCACCATCCCCAAAATATAGATAAATAGCTAACTCCAATTAGACCAATGCTAGCAACACCAATACTCAAAAGATTCTTTAAAGGAGACTGAATCAACCGACTATAACTAATCCCAATCATCCCCCAGATAATTATCCACAAATATTCCCAACCATCTGACCAACTTTGCAGAATGAGCCGTTTTTCTTTGACTGCACTGATAATTTGGCTAACAGCATGAGCTTGAATTTCTACCCCATAAACTTGACCTGGACTAGGATTTTCCGATGGGATAGCAGATGTATTGATAATATCCTTGGCACTAGGGGCAGTCATGCCAATAATCACAACGCGATCGCGCAACCAATTAGAATCAAATTTGCCAGTTTTAATCTGGTTAAGTGAAAGTGTGTGAAATCGTTCTCGACCACTGCGAAAATTGATTAATACTTGTACTCCGCCAGCATCAGCACCTACATATCCCCCAGAATTTGGTAAAAGGCGAGGTAATTCAGTATCACCAAACCTCATTGTTTCTGGATCTTTTATGCCATTTTCCAGGGTAATATTTTCCTGAGCTAAATAAGCTTCAGCTAAACGTATAGACAGAGAAAATTTATAATCATTCGCAGTTGGCGTTGAAAGTAAGCTGCGCCTAAGATGGTTATCCGTATCTAACATCCCATCCGCAAAACCAACTTGTTCAGGTGGCAATGCTGGTGGGGGAGGGATTGTATCTATGACAACTTTATCAATGGCAATCAAGTTTTTTATACTCTTAAATGCAGCTACCAGTTCAGCATAACCAGGCTCAACTTGTAAATTCCTAATAATATCAAGGCCAATAACTCTAGGCTTGTATGTTTGTAATTTGATGAGTAATTCTGCCAGATCTCTATCTGGTATCGGATAGTTGCCTACACTTTTGATGTCTGCTTCATTAATACCAACTATGACAATTCGTTCATCAATAGGTTCTTCAGGGCCTAGGCGGAGAAAATTATCTAAAGCTTGCCATTCTAAATATTGTAAATATCCACTTATACGGATTAAAATTATCAATCCAATCACTACAATTACTGGCAGTGTCTCTATATGCCAATTAGCGATTTTCGCTTTAATTTTCCCCCAATTTCTAATTTCCAATTGCCTAATCTATTAATCCTTCTTCTCTAGCTTTCATTTCGGTTTGAATGCGGATATTCTTTCCTTCTTCAGGATAAAGCCCCAGAACGTCTTGCACCTTAGTCCAGTAGTGCCGTACCATGCGTTCAGATACGTACATTCGTTGTGCGATCGCTTTGTCTTGCAATCCTTCTTCAAACGCTAAACTCAGTACAGTCAGCCATTCTGGTTTAACTTCTAATCCAGTTTGTACTGCTTTAATATCTTTAGTATGACTCAATCCCCGTAGCGCCAAGTCCACGCGGTTTAACATTTCTTTGCTAGAAAGACTTTTATCAGCAACGGCGAAACCTCCTTGATGAATTTTCAGCAGATGAGTTTGAAGCAGCAGAGCAGGCAGGTACTACGGCTGGTGAACTACCTAATATTTTATACCTATACTTATATAAATGATAATTATCTGAATGCTGTTTGTTGCCATAAAGTATCAACTGTAACAAAGTGATAGCCTTGTTGTAGCAATTGGGGAATCAGGCTTTGTGCTGTTGCGGCAACATCTTGTCCGCCGCAAGCACCATCATGTAAAACAATCAGTGAGCCGTTTTGTACTTGCTGGAGAACTCGCTGCACTACAGTAGCAACTCCTGGTCTTACCCAGTCTTCTGGTACAACGCTCCACATAACTGGACGGTAATTCCACTGACGTAATAAATTTAAAGTCTCCGGTGTAAAGAAGCCGTTGGGGGGTCGGACATCACGGACTTGTGACGGTTGCAGATTGCAAGCGCTTCGGATTGCAGCTTGGGTTTTTTCTAAGCTTTGCTGAAGTTCAGTTGGGGAAAGCATGGGGAAATTGCGATGATCGTAGCTATGCAATCCGATCCAATGACCGCGATCGCATATTGTTTTGGCGATCGCCGGATTTCGATTAACGCAAACACCCAACCAGAAAAAACTAGCTTTAATATTGTAGCGGTCTAAAACGGCTAAAAGTTCCGGTGTGTATTGCGGATGAGGACCATCATCAAACGTGAGTGCGATCGCTTTAGAATTTGGATCGCCACACCAAAGACACTTGGGAAACGTCGGTTTAAGAATTCGGTAAACAAGCGGATATAGATAAGCGAATTGCATCTTGAGTCTTTTGAAGAGTTTTCAGTATGGCAATTACCAACATCTTCTAACCCAACTGTAACAAAATTTGTAACGGCAACATCGTTTTCGGATTTACCCGTTTAGATTGGTGACACATAAACAGGGAAATCCTTGAGTTAAAGCGCAATGTTGCTCAAAGATATACGAGATTATCAAATTTTATTTCTTTCCTTATTCCTAATTTTGGGAATTGGTACAAGAGACTGGACACTCCGACCAGAGTTGATTGCAGTGGCGATCGCTACTTGTGTATCAACACAATGGCTTTTGTCATTATTTAAGGAAAAGATAGGGACACTAGCAGATAAAGTAATTCTTCTTTCCCCCCATCGCCCTATCCCCCCTTCTCCCCCTCCTCTTGCTATCCGCAGTGCGTTGATTACCGCGTTAGGACTGAGCTTACTGTTACGGGCTGATGATTGGACGACGATGGCTTTAGCTGGATTTGTGGCGATCGCACTTGGTTGGGATTAGCGTAAGCAGAGGAAATGGGATTTTGACGCTTTCTGGCAGAAAAAGGCAGTAAACCAGTGTAAAATATATGCCTCTTTTATGGTTGCGCCAGTTTTAAAGCTAGTTTCTGACAAAATCCCATCACTGGCACAGCAAAAGTTCATCAAGAAGCGATCGCTCTCAAGAGTTTGCCTAACTGTTAATTCCAGAGAGAACTAACTTACCAATCATTTCTCCAGATTCGAGTCTAGCATGAGCTTTCGCTAGATTGGTAATATTCAGGGAACCAAAATTTTCCGTCATCGTGCTTTGTAAAACTCCCTGCTCAATGAGTTGTGCAACCTTGTTCAATAATTCATGCTGAGATTGCATATCCTTTGTCTCATATATTGATTTAGTGAACATTAATTCCCAAACAAAAGTTACACTCTTATTTTTGATTAAGTTCATGTCTAGAGGATGATCCGTTTCTACAATCGAGCAGATTTTCCCTTGTGGTTTGATCGCATCTGCCATGTTTTGCCAGTGACCATCTGTGTTATTTAAGCAAAGGATATAATCGACTTGCGAAATACCAATTTTTTCCAGTTCCGTCGTGAATTTATTATGGTGATTGATACAGTAATCTGCTTTCATCTTCATGCACCAATCAATTGATTCTTGCCTAGATGCAGTTGCAATAACCTGCAATCCAGCCACTTGTTTTGCCAATTGAATGGCAATTGAGCCAACTCCCCCAGCTCCACCAATAACTAAAATTTTACTAGCTTGATTGCTTGAAGTTTTTCGAGGCTCGATACCCAATCTTTCAAACAATGCTTCCCAAGCAGTAATTGCCGTCAGGGGAAGTGCTGCTGCTGACTCAAATGACAAATTAGCTGGCTTTTGACTGACAATTCGCTCATCGACCAAGTGAAATTCACTGTTACATCCTGGACGAGTAATACTACCAGCATAATAAACTTCATCTCCAGGTTTGAACAAAGATACCTCACTTCCAAGTTCTTGCACAATGCCAGCTGCATCCCAGCCAAGAATTCGAGGTGTGCTTTGCTGCTCTAAGAGGGATGTTCTAACTTTATAATCTACTGGATTAACCGATATTGCCTTCACTTTGACGAGTAAATCTCTAGCACTAGGTTTAGGCTGGTCAATATCAACCTCAGCAAAGCAGTTAGAATCGGTGGTTTTTTTAGATTGATAAACAGCGATCGCTTTCACGTTTCCTCCAAATTTATTGATGTATACAACGTTGCTCTAATATGTGCTGTATCGACAGCACAAAATAACGGATCGATATGATCCAAAACTAAAAACAGAGGGACTTGCAAATTCTTGATTAAAACCTGAACTAGCTCTGCCGCATTGTATTGCTACAAACAAAGCAGTGCTGAAGAACTATACTTTGATTATGTGAATTATCCTAAAACTTGCCAAGTACGCACATTTTTGTGCAGTAGTATCAAAATTTATCCTGTGCAGATAAGCTATGAAAAACAGGCAGTATGATTGCCGATATGGTTGTTCTGTAGAAGCAACCCTTGATGTGATCGGTGGACGGTGGAAGGGAGTTATTCTATTTCACCTCTTGGAGGGAACCAAACGCTTCAATGAACTTCAGCGAATGGTTAAAGGTTGTACGCAACGGATGCTCACACTACAGTTACGGGAACTAGAGCGGGATGGGGTAGTAAAGCGCACTGTTTACGCCGAAGTTCCACCTAAGGTAGAATACTCATTGACCGAGTTCGGTCGAAGTTTAGAGCCAATTTTGCTGTTGATGCGTGATTGGGGCGATAAGTATATTAGCAAACTGGCTCAACCAGAACAAACGCAAGAAGCTGGGATAATTCTCGGAACTACGGAGAACGAATATACTACTGCTTAGGCAGTCTTGAATAGAGGTAATTTTAGACCGCTTTTAGGTGTTAGTTCCCATTCGCCTTACTTTCTCTCCCGCGCGTACCTGGGACGACAGGGATTTCCCCAAGAAACTTGCCCTGCGGGTATGTCACTTAAAACAGTGCTACGAGCGCCGATTACGGCATTAGCGCCAATTGTCACTCCTGGGGCAACAAAACAATCTGTTGTTACCCATGCACCATTACCAATGGTGATAATTGCTGTTTTCAGTCCAAAGGCTGGGTCTTTGATGTCATGAGTACCAGTACACAGATAACTTTTCTGGGAAATTACGCAGTGTGAGCCGATGTGGATCTCGTCAAGGCTGTATAAAACTACATCATCACCAATCCAGCTATAATCGCCAATGGTGACTTTCCAGGGGTAAGTGAAGCGGGCGGTAGGGCGAATTAATACACCTTTGCCGACTTTTGCCCCAAACAGCCGGAGTATAGCGCAACGCAGATTACTGAGGGGCTGAGGAGTGAGTGGAAAGGCGATCGCTTGTACAAACCACCAAAATAAAATATACCAACCCGGACGACCCCGATCAAACCACGATTGGTCATACTTGCGTAAATCTACAAAAGGTTCTGCATCGACTGCCGACGGTTGTTTACTCACATGGAACTGAGACATCAAATTTTGGATTTTAGATTTTAGATTTTGGATTAGGGATTAGAAATTGCAAATTCACTTAATTCCCAGTCCCTAGTCGCTAGTCCCCAGTCCCCAGTTCCTTAAGTAGCCGTTTGTTGAATTTCCGGTGTGAGGGATGGTGGTGCCTCTTTGGGAACGCTGCTAGTATTTAGTTGCCCGCCACAACTACGTAATTCGTAGAGTTTCACCCCTATTTGGTATTCATATTGACTCAACAAACGGGCGTAGGTATATCCAGCTTTGCCATCCAAAAAGCCGCGCTGAATAATGTAGAACAAAATAAACCGCAAAAATGGTTTAAATGGCAAGCGTACCCAAACTTTTTTCAAAAAGCGCTTGCGTTGCACTGCATCACCAAATAAATTTGCGCCAATAGTGCCGCTGTCATCTTTACCTGTGAGAATGTTGAAATAAACACGCGCTTCCCAGTTGGAATAGCGGTTATGTCTTTCTAACCAGTGGAACAAATCGCGGAAGTCTTCATGAAGCATATCGTTTTTCAGATATCCCACTTTCCCCGATAAAATAACGTGTTCGTGAACTTCATTGTCGCCAGTGTTGGGAATATCCTCAGTGTTGAGATTTTCGTAGCGACCTTTGGCATGTTTAAATAAACGTAGGTTCCAATCAGGATATTTACCACCGTGGCGAATCCATTTACCTAAGAAAAATACTCGACGGTTAAGGTAATAACCATCGTGTTCATCATTTTGAATTGCTTGAGCAATTTCTGACCACAGTTCCGGGGTGATGCGCTCATCGCAATCAACGATTAGCACCCATTCATTACGGAAAGGTAGATTTTCTAAAGACCAATTTTTCTTTTTGGGCCAGCGTCCATTAAAGTGGAACTGTACGAGGTTTGCACCGTAACTTTTAATAATTTCCTCGCTCTTATCGGTACTTTGAGAGTCTACAACAAACACTTCATCGGCAACAGCGACGCTAGCGAGGCAAGCGGGTAAGTTTACTTCTTCGTTTTTTGCGGGAATTAATACGGAAACGGGTATTTTTGATGACATATTAAGTAATTATTTCTATTTTTTATTTGATGACAATAAAAGACCTTTAATAGCGGCATTTAAGTAACCAATTTGACCATAGGCATACACAAATTTATCAAAGCGTTCTGCTGGGTCACTGAAATATTGCAATGATTTATACAAGCCACGCAAAAAGCGTTCGCTGCCGCGCTGCAATTGACCGATACCGGCTTTACCGGCAAGTTGTTCCCGATAGCACTCACTGATACCTTGCCACCAGCCTCGGTTTAAAAACCAGAAGCGGTTGAGGCGTTCTGGAGCCACATTGTGAGCAACTAGAGCATCGGGAAGATAAGCAACTTGCCAACCACGTTGGAGGGCAAGTTCTGTCATTTGCAGTTCTTCATTAGATAATAAGTTTTTGCCTACTCGACCGAGATGAGGGTCAAAACCGCCAATTTCGTTGAGAAAGCTGCGCCGTATCGAGTAATTTAAGCCTCTGGGGGTTAAACCGGGCTGCTCGATGTAAACGATGCTGTCACCTAAATCGTATGCTCCCAAATTGGCAGCGAGTCCCGGAGATAGCCAGCGTGGTTGTTGGATTCCTTGGGGCCATAATAAAGTGACTTTGCCACCAGCGATCGCTAAAGTAGAGTTATTTTCATACGCAGAATACAATATTTGCAACCAGCGATCGCAAGCCACGGCATCATCATCCAAATAAGCGATAATTTCCCCCCTAGATTCTTTTGCACCAGTGTTGCGAGCCACAGATAAACCAAGAACTGGTTCAAAGACGTACTTCAGGCGCGGATCGGATAACCTTTGTTTTACAACTTCTGAAGTGCGATCGCTTGAGTTATTATCGACCACCACCACTTCAAAGCCATCGGCAAACTCTTGCGCCAAAAGGCTATCTATAGCAGCACCTAAATAAGTGTCTCGATTGTGAGTACAGATTATGGCGGAGATTTGCGTGTCTGGCATAAAGTTGATTTGAGATTTGGGATTTGGGATTTGGGATTTGGGATTTCTTAAGAGTCAAGAGTGATTTTGCTTGTCTCCTTGTCTCCCTGCCTCCTTGTCTCCTTGTCTTTTTGTCGCCGGCTCTTGAGCTAAATCTATACCAAAAATTCCTGACTCACCAACCGAGTTTTTTCTGAAATAATTGTTAATACTTCATGCTTGTTGAATATGGCTGTGTAAAACTACGAGAGTTTCTGCCAGTTGACTAAGCCGAGTTTCTAGATATTGCTTACGTCCTAAGAGTTGGCGTAACTTTTGGTAACGAGCGATCGCCATACTCACAATCGGTACTTGATCGGGTGGACAGGGACGCGACCACACTTGACCAGAGGAATCTAAACCACAGAGACGGTAGCCTGTACGCGCTGATTGATAGGATGTGTTTTCTTGAGCCGCGCAAATTTCTTCTACATAATCCATCAGGCGATCGACTTCCGCATGGCGCAGGGTTGCGGTTCCACCCGGTTCGCTTTCTCGTGGCTGGGACTCTAACCAGCCATTGACAATTGGACCTTCTATGTAAATATCTTGAATTTGTTTGACAATTTTTTGCAATTCTTTTTGCCAAAGGGAAACGCTTTCTTGAATTTCTTGCAACAAATTAAGTGCTAATGCTGGATTAGCTGCGTTGCGATGGCTTGTGAAACTGGGAGTTTTGAACTTGGGTAGTGCAGGGGATCTGCCATCGCTGTCTTGTGTAGGAAAGGTTTGCACTGAGTTATTCTGATAACAAGGGCTCTCAAATTCTGTACCCAATTCAGGCGAGTTGACTTCAGTTACATCTTCTTTTGATGAAACAGCATCTGCTGTAGCTTCGCTACTTCCAACGCTGATCCGAAAAGAGAAAGACTGCTTTGTAGAACTAGCTGATTCGGCGGAGGCAGTGCCGTTAGTTCCCAAATCGTGTAGAGTTGCCTCAATGCGTTTTAAGCCTGCTTTCATAAAAAATTACCTGACTTGTCCTGTCCCAATGGTGTTCAATGATTGAGAAGTGTCTCAATGGGAAGGGGAAGAGCAAGGGGGAATGGTAAGAAAAACTTCTTTTCTTCCTTTTCCCTTTTCCCTTTAACCTTTTCCCCTCTTCAAAAACCCTTTTCCCCTGTTCCTCTTGATGCTGGTGCTAATTTTATCTCTTAAAAGTTATTTGTACCAAAAATCCCACTTTGGTAGTGAAAAAATTCTGGTAAGAAATTGCCACCCTAATTAATTAAAGATACTAAGGAAAAAGCTTTGGGTAAAGTCATTCTCGTGAGCGGACCGGCACGATCTGGTAAAAGTGAATGGGCAGAAACTCTGGCAATCCAGTCAGGCAAAGCAGTTGTTTACATTGCCACTGCCACGCAAAATTCAGCGGATGCCGAGTGGAATCAACGCATTGAACAACACCAAAAACGTCGTCCCGAAGACTGGGTAACATTGGAAGTGCCGACAGAATTATCTGCTACTCTTGCGGACGCTCAACCAAATATCTGCCTGTTGGTAGATTCTTTGGGAACTTGGGTAGCTAATCTACTCTCCCAGGAGGATGCAATTTGGGAAAACACGGTTGCAGAATTGTTAGAAACAGTGGATTTGGTTGCGGCTGATATGATATTCGTGGCGGAAGAAACAGGCTGGGGTGTTGTGCCGGCTTATCCGGTTGGGAGAAGTTTTCGCGATCGCCTGGGTTCTTTGATTCGCCAATTAGCTATTGTTTGCGAAGCTGTTTATTTAGTCACTGGTGGTCATGTTCTTAATTTGAGCGTTCTTGGTTCGCCGTTACCACCAAAATCTTAAGTTAAAATTAAGTATTTAGAATTATAAATTTTCCGTCGCAAGCTTAATATTGTGATATGGCAACCAAACAGGAAGTAAAACAATACCTCGCCTACTGGTTTCAGTTAGGCAAAAAGGTGATGACAAATAATGGTTCGGCAAGTCTGTTGCCGCAACCAGTAATTCAAGGCGATCGCTACAGTGACGAATTTGAAACGACATGGCAGCAAATTATCTCACCAGAAACAGGTGAGTGTTACTTAGAGGGTACGCAAGAAACTATTGACGAACTGCTGACACCAAGTTGGGAAATGAGTAACTGTGGTCGTTGTACAATGCCAGTACCCGTCCGAAGCTTGGGAATGCCGCCAGAATTATGTCCGTGTAATGATTTAGCTAATTGGCCCAATACAGAATTACCACCCCCGCGATCGCCAGTGAATAATGAAGAACAATTAACGGCAATTCGCGATCGCTTGAATAATGTTTCCTCAACAAGTAAATAATTTGTTCTCCAGGCTAGGTTTGTGATCATGTAATGTGATTGGACGAGAAACCTAATAGTATTTTTGCATAGCATTTCTGGCTTAAATCTGGAACGACTGGAAGCCGGCGTTGCTGGATTTTTCATAACTAACTGATCTCACAGCTTGCCTGGAGCAAGAGGAGTTAGGACTTAACTATGTAAAAAAATTATCATAAGTTGAGGCTAGGATAACAATGGTACAAGCACCAAATAAAATATTGACCCTAGAAGAATTTCTCGCACTATCAGAAACTAAGCCGTATTGCGAGTACATCGACGGTCAAATCATTCAAAAACCCATGCCTCAAGGAAAACATAGCACTATTCAAGGAGAACTCTGTCCCACAATCAATTCTGTTATAAAAGTACAAAAAATTGGTTGGGCTTTTCCAGAATTACGTTGCACTTTTTCCGGACGTTCTATAGTTCCCGATGTCGCTGTATTCTCTTGGGCAAGGCTTCCTGTAGACGAAAATGGTGATATTGCCAATACATTTGCCGCAGCACCCGACTGGATAATCGAAATTCTTTCCCCAGAACAAAGCCATACAAAAGTTACAAAAAAAATCTTACACGCTCTCAACCACGGGACTCAAATGGGTTGGTTAATTGACCCTGATGAGCGATTCATTGCTGCTTATCCTGCGGGACGACAACCTTTACCTTTTGAAGAAATTGATGGTGTTTTACCAGTGCCAGAGTTCTGCCAAGGGTTACAGTTGACGGTAGGTGATATTTTTGGGTGGTTAAAGGTGACTCCGTAATGAATATTAATCGGATTAGTTTAATATTAATGTTTTAGCTTGAACAGCTATTACGCCATATTCAACACCTTCCTCAACACCGCTTGGTCTTCTGACTTGGCTTTTAAGCGACCGTTTTCGACATCTCGAATCCAGCTTTGGCTTTTACCGGTCAACTTTGCTAATTCTCTTTGAGAGAGATTCAGATTTTTTCGCGCTTGTAAAATCTGTTCCCCAAGCAAATCGCCGGTAGTTTTTATCTTTTTTCTGGTTTTAGTAACAGTTTGTCGCTGATTTTTCTCAGATTTGGGGATTTGCTGCTCCCATTCTGGAGGTAGCTCAAAGGACAAAATTCGAGCGTTCATCAGCAAATTCCATTTACCACGCGGACTTGTGTCTGTCAAGCGAGTATCGCTGCCACCGTCAGTAGTCCAAAATTCTAATGCTTCTTCTGGATCTTCGGGAATATCAATTAATTTCGCCCACAAAGGTTGAATTTGTGGTGGGTAGGTAATGGGATCGAAAACTGCTTTGATTCCATAATGATGGAGAATTTCTAAGTCACTTTCAAAGGTTCGCAGTAGTCGCTTGCGTTCTTCTCGTTGTCTGGCTGCATGGTTAACTTTTTGCTCACCGTAAGCAACGCGCAGCAAGGTGGGAACGATGATGCGTTGTTCTTTGCCCATTTTAGTTTTAAATAGCAGCCATAGCATTAACCGCGCTGCACCTTCATGTTGTTGCCAAATGGTCATGATTGTGGTTAACAAAGATTTGGGCAGACTGCGATATTGATAAAATGCAGTTCGCTCTTTGCATCCTTGTTTGTTTAAGAAATATTGTGTCCAAATGCCGGCTTTGACTTTAAAAGTTAACCCAACTAGATATTTGCACCCAAGATTATCTTCTTGAAAATAGTGCTGAATGTCTACTATGTGCCACAAGCGGCTGCCTGTAATTGAAAATCCTTTGACTCGACCTTGTTGGGGCCAATCAATGGTGGTAATCAGGGAGCAAGCTTGCAGTACAATATTTTTCATTAAAGCGAGTTTGGCGTTTTTACTCAAGTCTTTGCGTTTCTCTAAGCCTAAATATTTCTCGATTTGGCGATCGTCGATCGCAAACTCCTGCTCCCAAGGTTGATCGCAAGCTGTAGCATAAGCGGCAAAAATTAGATGGATACAAGCAGCTCTGATATCAAGTGCTTCAATTGCTCCTAACTCTGATGAGCATTCACTCACCTTAAATGGATCGCTAATGTGAAATGCGATCGCTCCCCTACCTTGGTTAACTTGTCTGCCATAACGCAAGAAACCTTGTTCATCGATTTGCCAAGGTAAGGATGCTCGCTGTGCTAACACGTTGCAAGCTTCCCAAATAACCATTGCTGATGCAAACGGGTTACTCTTACCGTTGGCAAACAAATCTGAACTTGTGGCATCTCTAGGTTCAACTTTGCATCTTCCCTTTTTCGCTTGCAAAGGAATCGGTAACTTTGTGGGACAAGCAATCACACATTGCGGTTCGGGATAATAACCTTCGCAATTGTTACAAAGAGAAGGGTCGATCCAATATTCATCGTTCTCTATTTTGATTGCACCGGTAGGGCATTGCGGACGGCAGTTATCACATCCAACGCAACTGTTGTTAGGAATTGTATAAGGCATACGGCAATTGCCACTCTACTCGCTCTCGATATCTGGCTCAAGTGTAAGAATCCATGTATTTACTTTCTTTAATACTCACCACCACAATATTTCCGCTGCAAGAATCTTATTTTCTTGCCAAATTAATCAAGGAACATTCATATTCAGTACTTTGCATCCAACTAAATGCTATAAAGGCTTTTAACTGAAGCCTAATATTACTTATTTATTAAATATATATTTGACGAATATTAAAATCGGCTTGTTCACAATGAGCTAATAAATATTTTCTAATATTTTACCTCATTGTCTATCTACAAAGATTTACTTCTTGAGCATAAGAAAAATTCAGAATTGTTACGGGCGAACATTTAGTTTTTAAGTAACAGTTTTTAGGAGGGTTATTAATATTATTAATAATTTTCTTTTGATAATTATTTTGTTAGTTAATTTACAGTTTTAAATGACAAATTAAATGTGTTTAATTTATGAAAATAGTCAAAAGCATGATATTGACTTTCTATTTGCTTATGTATGCGATCGCTTAAAAAGTAAATTTCACATCATTTACTTTATCTACTATAGATTCAGCATATACAGAAGCTAATAAAAACCAACTATGTATATGTAAATACTATTTATATTTTTGACTTTGTAACGCATATCTATCGAAAAACAGTATCATCAGTCAGAAAAATTTTACCAAAATTTGCCAAATTAAACATCAGTTATTTCTTTGTATTTTTAAGCAAATAAATAATTTTAGTGTTTAGCAATCGAATGCTCTTAAATATCTTGTGTCTCACCCCAAATCGGCAGAAACAGCCGATATAACAGTAATCTCAGTTAAGGTCTAATTTACAGCGTATTGCTAAATAATTTCATTTATAAGTTTTCAAATAGCTCAAAAGGCTCAAAATAATAAGTTAAAGTCATCAAAAGTTAATAGGCAAAATAATCATTTCTGAACAATAAAGTCAGCTTGTTAAGATTAAGTTAGGATGAGAATAAGAGTTCAGATAGATTAGTAAGCAAAATTGCTGAGGTAGATTCATGGCACAACTAACAGGCTTGACATTTGGCGGTAAAACTTGGACACCCAAATTTGCTCAAGATATTAATCAAGAAAAGTGCATTGGCTGTGGCAGATGTTTTAAAATTTGCGGGCATAATGTCTTATCTTTGGCAGCGCTAAACGAAGAAGGCGAACTTGTGGAAGATGAAGACGATGATGAAATCGAACGGAAAATAATGGTAGTCGCTAATCCAGAAAATTGTGTTGGTTGTGAGGCTTGTGCAAGAATTTGTCCAAAGAACTGCTACACCCATGTTGCCTTAGCCAGTTAAGGTTCCTGCCCTCCAAAAGAAGGGATATTGCCGGAAAACACGCTTGCCAAACCTCATATCATCCACACCCTCACCCGCAAGCGCGAGATTCCTTGGGCTATAAGGACAAAGCCTGCCTAGCCTCAGGCAACGCAGGCTTTCTACGCAGAACATCACACCCTTCTAGGGTGTTGGTGTTAGAGAGGAATGCTGGATATTTATCGGTACGCAAAAAGTTAGCAGTAGAACAATCCAGAAATCGGAAAATGTCAGCCATTAACAAATTTAAACTTGCTGCTAATATAGCCTAGATCAGTGGTGATAAAGGCAAAAGGATGAAAAGATAAATCTGTACGATTGAGCGAATTAATTCGCGAGTTTAACTTCATCCTTATTTTTTTACTTTTTCACTGAGAGTTGATTTGTGAATGCTTGTTGTATCATATCCGGCGTTGAGACACATCTTGTAGTGACGTAAAGCGCGGAACATATCTACGACGGTTGCGATATTTTTCTTACTGTTAATTAAGCGTACATGAGATTAACTATAAGCATAAATTTTGTTGTAGTTTTGCTGTCCAAAAGATATTAAAAAATATAGTGATTTTTTCCTGATTATTTAGAATAAGCGGAGAAGATATATAGGTGAAACTAAACAATTCCGCTTGTTGTGATGCTCTCACAAGCGAGAAAACTATTCTCTTTCCTGCCTAGGGATATACATCAAGAGTACAGGATATGAATCCTGGGGTAAAAAGAAAGAAAATCACACCTTTAAGGATGTTGTACACAGCAGGTATGTATGCAAGAAATTCCTGTTTCATTATTAACTTTAGTTGCTGGAGCATTCGTCACAGTTTTAAGCATCTGGCTTGGTCAAAACCATAGTTTACTGCCGGTGCAAGCTTCAGCACAAGCGCCTTTGGTGGACGGGTTTTTCAACATCATGTTCAGCATTGCGATCGCTCTTTTTTTGATAGTAGAAGGAACCATCTTAATTTTTGTAGTTAAATATCGTCGCCGTAAGGGAGATGATACGGATGGTGTCCATATTGAGGGTAATCTTCCTTTAGAAGTTTTTTGGACGGCAGTTCCATCAATCATTGTCCTTTGTTTAGGAATATACAGTGTTGATGTGTTTACCCGCATGGGTGGAATTGAAGCACCAGGACATATGATGGCTATGAGCCATTCTCCATCTCATGTTGCTCAGATGCCAGGAACCGCACTCGCAGCTACATTGAGTGATGCCTCAGCTTCGGAGATGGAAATACCAGTACCCCCAGCAGGTGCGCGGAAAATTGGCATTGGCGGAACTTCCCAAGAAGGCAAAGTTGCTGACTTAGTTGTTGATGTCACCGGGATGCAGTTTGCTTGGATATTTAACTATCCTGAAAGTGGTGTTAATTCTGGAGAATTACACGTCCCAATCGGCGCTGACGTTCAAATCAATTTGTCAGCAACAGATGTTATCCACTCATTCTGGGTACCACAATTTAGATTAAAGCAAGACGCAATTCCCGGTATACCTACTCAACTGCGATTTGTCGCTACGAGAATCGGAACATACCCGATAGTTTGTACAGAATTATGCGGTGGCTACCACGGTTCAATGCGATCGCAAGTAATTGTGCAAACGCCAGAAGAGTATGATAGCTGGCTAACAGAAAACAAAATTGCTCAAAAGCAAGAACTGAATCAAGCTGTTGCAGTGAAGCCAGCTGAGTTATCAACTTCAGAGTTTCTTGCTCCCTACACCAATGATATGGGGATTAGTTTAGTAACTCTAGAGTCACTGGTTAATGGTTATTAGTTAGTCGTTATTAGTTAGTGGTTAGCGAGTAGTGGTTAGTAGAAAAACTATCAACCAACAACTATCAACCAACAACTATCAACCAACAACTATCAACTAACAAATATCAACTAACAACCAACAAAGGATAAAAATATGACGCAAGTAGAATTTCCACCTAATACTCCACACGAAGACGATAAAACTCACTTGGTGGCTGCCCATACGATCCATCCTCAAGCGTGGAAATGGTACGATTACTTCACGTTTAATGTTGACCATAAAGTTATTGGCATCCAATATCTAGTTACAGCGTTTGTCTTCTATCTCATCGGTGGACTGATGGCTGTTGTGATGCGTGCAGAATTAGCAACACCAGATGCAGACCTCATCGACCCCAATCTGTACAACGCTTTCATGACGAATCATGGAACAATCATGATTTTTCTGTGGATTGTACCGAGTGCAATTGGGGGATTTGGTAATTATCTAGTGCCGTTGATGGTTGGCGCTAGGGATATGGCTTTCCCGAAGTTGAATGCGATCGCCTTTTGGTTAAACCCACCAGCCGGCGCATTAATTCTCGGTAGTTTCTTCTTTGGTGGTTCGCAATCTGGTTGGACTGCTTACCCACCATTAAGTTTAGTTACCGCTAACACCGCACAATCGATGTGGATTTTAGCGATCGTCTTGGTGGGAACTTCTTCAATTTTGGGTTCGGTGAACTTTGTTATCACCATCTTGAAAATGAAAGTCCATAGCATGAAATGGGATCAAGTTCCCTTATTTTGCTGGGCGACTTTAGCAACCGCTATTTTGGCGCTTCTCTCCACACCTGTATTAGCAGCCGGTTTGGTGCTGTTGTTGTTTGACATCAACTTTGGTACTTCCTTTTTTAAACCAGATGCTGGCGGTAATGTGGTAATTTACCAACATTTGTTCTGGTTTTATTCCCACCCGGCAGTTTATTTGATGATTCTGCCTATCTTCGGCATTATGTCCGAAGTGATTCCCGTTCATGCCCGCAAACCGATTTTTGGTTATAAAGCGATCGCCTATTCCAGCGTAGCAATCTGCGTTGTCGGTTTGTTCGTCTGGGTACACCACATGTTTACCAGCGGTACACCCGGTTGGATGCGGATGTTCTTCACCATCTCCACCCTGATAGTGGCTGTCCCCACTGGCGTAAAGATTTTCGGCTGGGTTGCTACCCTTTGGGGTGGTAAAATTCGCTTCACCAGCGCCATGCTATTCGCCATTGGCTTGCTATCGATGTTTGTCATGGGTGGCTTAAGCGGTGTGACGATGGGAACAGCCCCCTTTGATATTCACGTCCACGACACATATTATGTAGTGGCGCACTTCCACTATGTATTGTTTGGCGGTTCCGTATTTGGTATCTACGCCGGCATTTACCACTGGTTCCCGAAAATGACGGGACGGATGATGAATGAAACTTGGGGTCGCGTTCACTTCGTCCTCACTTTGATTGGCACTAATTTGACATTCCTGCCGATGCACGAGTTGGGTTTGCAAGGAATGCCCCGACGAGTTGCCATGTACGATCCGCAATTTATCAGCCTCAATCAGATTTGTACTGTTGGTTCTTTTATATTGGCAGCTTCAGTGATTCCCTTCACTATCAACGTCATTTGGAGTTGGATTGCTGGACCAAAAGCCGGCGATAATCCTTGGCAAGCTTTGACTTTAGAATGGACAACCAGTTCACCACCAATAGTAGAAAACTGGGAAGTATTGCCCGTCGTGACTCACGGTCCCTACGACTACGGCATCAATAATGATAGCGCTGAATTGCCGCCATCTACTGCGACAGAAGCCAGTGCTTAGTTAGTTCGTAGTAAGCGCGAAGAGCGCTTATTACGATTTATTTTTGGAAATTTATTTACAGCGTAAATAATATGGCGATCGCAACATCAAGTGTAGAACATCACGCAGAACACAGCGAACATCAGGATTTGCGAGTTTTGGGACTGTTGACGTTTCTTGCCTCTGAATCTTTAATGTTTGGCGGTTTTTTTGCAACTTATTTGTTTTTTCGAGGAATAACGGAAGTTTGGCCTCCAGAAAACACCGAAGTAGAGCTTTTATTGCCGACAATTAACACTATCATTCTTGTTTCTAGTAGTTTCGTTATTCACTTTGGTGATGCAGCGATTAAAAGGAATGATGTTAAAGGAATGCAGCGGTGGTATATCATCACTGCCATCATGGGGGCAATTTTCTTACTTGGTCAGGTTGTTGAGTACCTAACTTTAGGTTATGGCATGACGACCAACGTATTTTCTAACTGCTTTTATTTAATGACAGGTTTTCACGGTTTGCACGTGTTTATCGGACTGTTATTAATTCTAGGTGTATTGTGGCGATCGCGTCGTCCCGGTCACTATTCTGCTACCAAGCACGTTGGTATTGAAATGGCAGAAATATACTGGCACTTTGTAGACATCATCTGGATTGTTCTCTTCTCCCTGCTGTACATTCTCAGCTTGTTTTAAAACTGGGGACTGGGGATTAGGGACTGGTGAGTCCAGCGCGGTCTTCTCCCAAAGGGAGAGGCTAGCGCCAAGGGGGTTTCCCCCATGAGCGACTGGCGAACCCGAAGGGGGACTAGTAGTATGCCAAAGACCAATTGACGGATAGATTTTCTGTAGAGACGGCGATTTATCGCGTCTCTCTAACCGTCAAAATGAATTTGACAGACTACTAGTGATTAAGAAGATTATTTTTAATATTTTTTCCCTAGTACCCAGCCATTTGTACCCAGTACTCATTCCCCATCAAGGAGATTTTTATGAAAGTTGACTCAGAAAGTTTCTCATGGTTTCAAGTTCCAGAGGATATCAAGAATTTATTGATATTAGCCGCGAAAAACTGGGAAAATACCGCCGAATCAGAAAAGTATATGCAGCAAGCTGTAGCTCAAACACAAGATAATTTAGACGTATTAGTTGCCGCATATAGATATTTTTACTATAAAAATAATTATCTACTAGCACTGCAAATGGCAGTAAAAGTTATAAATAAAATTCATAATTCCGAAAGCCTACCTGATGATTGGCAAGAACTGAAGCCAATATTAGTTAGCCGCAAAGATAACCCCTCAATTAGGCTATATTTAACCGCTTACGCCGCTTCAGGATTAGTATTGGCAAAGCTGGGAGAGATAGCAAAAGCTAAAGAAATAAGTGCCAGAGTCAAAGAAGTTGATGATAAAAAAGAATTTGGTGGGGGGCTTATACTTGATATTTTGACACGCCCAGCCGAAGAGGATGAAGAATAAGATAGTAGTTATTCTCTACATATATTCACCCTCAGTCTAGAAGACTGGGGCTACACAAACAAAGTCCGCCTACGCGCACTGATCAAAAAACTACCAACTAAGAACCAATCATTAACAACTATCAGCTTTCAGTTATGAAAAATAAAGATTGGCTTGTAACTGGAGACGGTCAATATCAAGCATGTAAATCACCCAGACAATGGGATTTATTAAGAGAGAATTATCGCCTGTATCGGTTTCTAACTGAGGTGGAAGATGTTCTTAATAACGTTGACGACGAATCAAGTCGCCTTCCAGAAATTCGGATGCTGGTAAGACGATTGGTTACTAATTCTTACTGGGTGCAAAGTCAAAAACTAGAGCCTTCTCCACAAACTGGTACTTCTGTTTTATTGCTATATGATGAGTTAGGTTTTCCTTTAACTGTGCAAGTGGTAACATTTTTACCAGGAATAAAATCACCGATTCACAACCACGGGACTTGGGGAGTAGTAGCGGTATTAAAAGGACAGGAAAAAACTACTTGTTGGCAAAGAAGTCCTAGTACAGAATTTCCAGATAAAATTGAAATGACGGGGGAGATAACTTTAGAACCAGGGAATATTATTAGCTTTACTCCTGATGCAATTCATAGCGTGGAAGCGGTGGGTGATGAACCAACTGTTACTTTTAATATTTATGGCGAAACTGACCCTAAGGAAAGATTTCAGTTTGACATAGTTAGTAAAACTGCGAAAAAGTTTTAATTAATAATATATTGATAATTATTAATAGCAAATCTATAATTATATTAAGTAGAATTTATGTATGATTAGGCATTATCTAAGAAAGTTGCTGATGCTAGGTAATGTCTATTCAAATGATTTTTGTTTATAGCAGTTTGCACGCTTGATGTGATGTGTAAGATTGACCTCTCTCCAACTGTGTAGAGATGCGATAGATCGCGTCTCTACATCTCCCCCTTGCCTTGTAGAAAAGGGGGTTGGGGCTTAGGTCTGACTTTACTTGACTCAACCGAGAAGCGCTATATATTTACGTACGTACTTATTAAGGAGATAATTCAATGGCAAGGGTAATTTTCTATGAAAAACCAGGCTGCAAAAACAATACTAAACAGAAAACTCTGCTGACAGCCGCAGGTCATGAAGTTGTGCCGTATAATCTGTTAACTGAAGCTTGGACAGTTGAGCGTTTGCGCTCCTTTTTTGGCGATCGCCCTGTGGTTGAATGGATTAACCGCGCTGCTCCAGCGGTAAAATCTGGTGAGGTAGATCCAGAAAAATTAGACGCACAAACTGCTTTAATATTGATGCTGCGCGATCCGCTGTTAATTCGCCGTCCTTTGATTCAAATAGGCGATCGCCGTGAAGCCGGTTTCGATGTCGAAAAAATTAATGCTTGGATTGGTTTAACCGCTGCGGATGAGTCCCTGCAAGAAATGAGCGAAAAACTCATGAACCAAGACCTACAAGGCTGTGCCCACGGTCATGATCATGAACACCATCACCAAGGTAAGTGCAAGCATTAAAACATGTGGGGGGTGGGGGAGTAGGGGAGATGGGGAGATGGGGAGAGGGGGAGAGGGGGGGATGGGGAGATAACAGAGAAATTCCTCCTTGTCTCCTTGTCTCCTTGTCTCCTTGTCTCCTTGCCTCCTTGCCCCCCACTCCCCTAATCTCCCTAACGAACAGCGGTAGGTTCCATTTCCAAGTTTTGGAACATGGGGGTGCTAAGGTAGCGTTCGCCGTAAGAAGGCTGAATCATGACGATTAAGCGATCGGCGTTTTCTGGGCGTTTAGCGACCTGAATTGCTGCATATAAAGCAGCACCGGAGGATATACCAGACAACAATCCTTCTTCTTTCGCCAGACGTCGCCCATAAGCCATCGCCTGATCGTCACTGACTCTAATCACTTCGTCAATGAGTTCAGTACGGAGAATCGTTGGGACAAATCCGGCACCAATGCCTTGAATTTTATGTGCGCCCGGTTCACCACCGGAGAGGACGGGGCTATTGCTAGGTTCAACTGCGATCGCCTGAAAACTTGGTTTGCGTTGTTTAATTACTTCCGCAACTCCAGTAATCGTTCCGCCGGTACCTACCCCAGCAATGAGAATATCCACTTCCCCATCTGTATCTTCCCAAATTTCTTCGGCAGTAGTTTTTCGGTGAATTTCGGGATTTGCTGGGTTGCGGAACTGTTGCAGCATAAAAGCATTGGGAGTTTTAGCGACAATTTCTTCTGCTTTACGAATTGCGCCTCGCATTCCCTCTGCCCCTGGAGTTAACTCCAAAGAAGCACCATAAGCGCGTAGCATGGCGCGTCTTTCTAAACTCATCGTTTCTGGCATTGTTAAAATCAAACTGTAGCCACGCGCTGCTGCCACCATTGCGAGTGCAATCCCGGTATTACCAGAGGTTGGCTCAACTAAAATGGTTTTTCCTGGCGTAATCCAGCCTGTTGTTTCTGCCTGCTGCACCATGCTGATGCCGATGCGGTCTTTGACTGAAGCCGCTGGGTTCATTCCTTCCAGCTTCGCTACAATTCTGGCTACACATCCTTCAGCTTGGGGGATCTTATTCAGAGCAACTAAAGGAGTCCGTCCAATAAGTTCTGTTACGTCTTTAGCTATCCGCACGAATTAACTCCTAAAATTCTAAACTTAGTAAGGTGTCACATATTTTATTCTCTTATAGTTAGATGCTTATATGTGTCCTACTATTTGAATTTACTAATTTCTTTCTTTGAACGAGTTGTTGATGTAAGTTGTACCCAAGAGTACAAGTGTATCTATAAACATATATAAATTATATACTCTAACTTACCCAGAAAACTTAAAATATTTGAGCATGAGCAGAGTGAGCAAGGGTTGTAGGGAATCTGGGAGTTTAGTTGTGAAGAGAAGTGAAATTGGGTTTGAGTATTGAAAAATTGTTCGCTTTCGGCTTGAAAACTGTACCTTACTAACAAAGCATTTTATAAATCAATGGAAGTTATTTCTGTAGTGCTTAGATGATTTTTTAATTTTTGTAGATAATAGACGCAAATATTTAATGTAATATTAATGTTTTATTGATTCATTTTAAGTTAATTGCGTGTATATTTACCAAGTAATATGATTTGTTTTGAGTACAAACTTTCTCTTGTGTGAAATTAGCTCAAAAACAGTCTTTTATCAAAGCCTGGATAGGTTTGATGTTGAGTACACAAATGCTAGAACCCCAGAGCGTAAATACTAGTACCCCAACCCAAAAATACTAGTACCCATACCCCAACAAATTTTTGTAAGTCTTATCAGATAACAATTGCATGCTTTGAGTACAAAACTAATTAATTTAATAATCTTAATCCACACAGATAAATAGTTGTGTGCAGAGACGACTGATATAAAACTAATAGGATTTACGCAGAGATTCCCCTCTACCCCCCGACATTCTGAGAGTGCAAACTTGAAGAACGAGGGGGGACTTCTTAACCCCCTGTTGTAGAGGAGGGAAAGATGTGCGTCGCTCCTGTCAGTAGTGCTTTCTTAATTCGGATATTTATATTTTGCACGCTTAAGCCAGACTTTTATTTGCCAAAGCTTAGTGCTTGTATAAACCGTAAAAAATATTTGCTCACTGGGTAGATACTGCCTTGCAACGAAGACTCAAGATGAGATCCAGAATTGTAAATATTATCACAGTTTGTTTAGTAACTTTAGCAGTGCTTTCTCCAGGGGTAGTAGTATTTGGCATAATTTGGGGACGAAATATCGAGTTATTACAAATAAAGAATTCAACTTATGGAGTTAATCAAATTGGTACAGATAAAGCGACTGAGGAAGCACTGCACCAAAGCTTATTAACTACTAAGCCAGAAGATACAAAACCCAACCCTGCCCAAGAAATACTAACTACTGTTGAGCAATATAAAATTGCCAGGATGTTGGAATGGTTTTTCTTGTTTGTCCCTATTTGTGTTGGCTTAGGAATTCTTTTCTACGATAGGTATCTTGTATATCGGGCAGCAGTTTTGCAAGAACAGATAGAAATGTTAGAAAGACTTTGGCAGCAAAGCATCGAGCAATAAACGATTCTAAATCAACAAGAGTAACCATGACACAGCAAACCCAAGAACAACGTCAAAATCTGTATTTTGATTTAATTGATCGGCTACTTAAGTGTCCTAACGGTCAGGAACCGGAAGTTTTACAGCAAGAGCCAGAATTAATTGATAGTGGCTTAGTGCAAGCAATGATGCAAGTAGGAACTATGTTTGCTCACGAAGGAAATCAAGATGGTGCGGAGTTTTTATTCTTTGTTGCGCGTGAGCTAGCGAAGGAATTAGGGTTATATCCTGAAGTTTCAAATAAGGAGTAGAAATGCTATTGACTTCTATTGATGCCGGACAAATCGCATTAGAGTTCCTAATGGCAGATTGGAATGTTTCCGAACCAAATAGAGAATGGTTTACAATCTTTAACTCTCGTTTGATTGGCGAGTGTTGGTACATTGTGGAACTTGGCATTGCCGGATTTGCTGATAGGTGGTTTATTCAAGTCTACGACAATGGAGAGTGTGATCCAAACTATACATTTATCTCTCCTATGCGTGGTTCAGATGGATATGTTGACCTCATGGATTTGCCAGAATTGGTAGCAGAGGTTTTAGTGTCAGAGCGTAATGCTCGATAATCACCATTAATGATTGTTAGAAGTGAAAACTTTGAATGATAAATTTTCCACATTGCACTTCTGATGTTTTCCTGAAACAATCAATTTAAATTATTGAACTGCCTTGACTGGATTGGCGCTACATTTGAATTTTCTTTCAGTGAAAGGCAAGTTTAAAAAAGTTTGGGTGCTATATCAAATTGATAGGAGGTATTGCTATAGGCATACCTCCTATTGTTTAATTTTAATTATAAAACATTAATAAAAATGGGCTTTTTGTCAGCTTAGGTTGACAGAAATATGTTATATTAACTAATGTGATGATCGCTACGAAAAATATGTTTTGTAATGATTACTGAAGATATCCTAGCCAAAGAATTCATCAGAGTCGTGGAAGATTATTACCCACAATTAGGGGAATTGTTACACGGCTGTTATGTGAAAGTCATCACCTGTTATTGGGGACGACCTCCTAAACGCTTGCAGTACATAGGGATTTATTGCTCTGCCGAAATATTGACTTCTGTGCAAGCTAAAAAAGATGTACTTAGAGAAGTAGCAGACAACATGGGGTTAGTTCAGGTGGTATTTCTGAATGCCTCACGACTGCTACGCGATCCGATGTCAAAACTAAAGCAGGCACATCCACGCTTGTGGTTAGATTTGCATTGGGTCGCAACTTAGAAATAATAGCGATCGCCATGAAAATTGGACTATTTTGTAATTATGAAAATCCTTACCAGGATGCCCATCGCGCCATCGAAGAGCAAGTCGCGCTGGTAAAACACGCCGAATACCTCGGCTTTGAGGAAGCCTGGGTGAGTGAACATCATTTTAATGAATTGAATATCAGTTCATCAATGTTAATGTTGTTGGCGCACCTAGCAGGCGTTACTCACACAATTCGATTAGGGACTGGAGCGGTGTTGCTGGCGTTTCATAACCCAATTCGAGTAGCCGAGGATATTGCTACATTGGATAATTTATGCAATGGACGATTGATATTTGGAATTGCCAAAGGTGGACCGTTTCCGCAACAAAACAAGCATTTTGCCACAGCAGCGAGTGAATCTCGTCCCAAAATGTTAGAAGCGATGGCGATGATTCAGCAGTTGTTATATGAAAGGGATGTCACCTTTAACGGGCAATATTATCAATGTGCGAAGTTGACAATTTACCCGAAACCATTGCAACCGAAAATTCCCGTGTTTGTGGCAACTGGCGATGATGATGGGGTAGCCTTTGCGGCAAAACATTCTTTCGGTTTGATGGGGGGACCGCCATTTTCACTTAATAGATTGAAGAATACTGTTGGCAAATATCGTGCCTTAAATTCCAGCGGTTCTGAAAATCTGATGCTGGCACGCTTCTTTTTTGCTGCCAAGACATACGATGAAGCGGTGAATGAAGCGATGCCTTTTATCCGCAAATACAGCCTGAAAATGAAAGCGAATTCTGCCCAACTCATGCAAGGCAGCCTCAATCAAAAAGCCAAGCCGTTCGACCGCGACAACATTTGTTTTGATGAAGACTATTTGATTGAGAATTCGATTATTGGTGATGTGGCTACTTGTCGCGACAAAATCAAAAAATTTCAGGATGAATTAAATATAGGCACGCTGGCACTCAAACCCTCGTCTTTTGATTTGCAAAAAAACCTAGAGAGTTTGACTCGCTACAACCAGGAGGTGCAAAATTATGTGTAAACCACCCTCACTACCTGCGGATGATTTACCGCCAACAGAGGTGACAAAACTTGATAGAATGCTGCATCAAGAGCTAGAACAATCTACTGGCAGATGCTTTTATCAAGCATGCGATCGCATTACGCGAAGATTATTGTCTAATTGTCACTGGTACATCGCCACAAACGCCAATACCCTGACTTTAACAATTGACAGCCCCGACATCGTATCTTACTGGCATATAGTCAGCAACATTCCTCAATTTGGCAATCGACTGGAGCGATTTTCTAGTAACGCTAACATCCGCGTTTATCCCCCATTTGGCAAAGGGGGTGCGTTTGAAATTAGCGTCAACGAAATCTCAGCTTATCGAGATTGGCTTTAACTTATGTGCGGTGTCTTCTTAGCAGCAGAAAAATGGGAATCGCTGCAAGTTGACTGATGACTGAAAACACAACTAGCCACATAACTGAGCGATCGTACAAAATTCCCATTAAAGCGCTACCAAAAAACCAGGATAAGCCATAACCAGCGCTAAAGATACCATAAGCAGAAGCGCGTTTGTCCATTGGCACCATCCCAGCAACCGCAGCTTTCATAATCGATTCTTGTGCCCCCATTCCCACACCCCACAAAATCATTCCCGCAAAGGCAAAATTGCTGCTTCCTAAGAAAACTAACGGGGCAAACATGAACGACAAAAAAACTGCGATCGTCAGGATAGAAATACCACTGCGGTCAAACAAACGCCCAAATATCAGTGCGGCTACAGCGTCAACAGCCATCGCCACAGCATAAAGTAAGGGAATGGTTTGATTACTAGCGATCGCTTTACTCTGTAAGTGATAGGCTATGAGGGGAAAATCTGCATACCCAGCTGCAACTAGTGCAACAGCAGCAAGATAAATCCAAAAGACTCGTGGCAAACCCTCCCCTTTGAGTGTTGGTGTGTCCACTTCAAAATCGCGGGGATTTGGATAAAGTCGTTGTCCTATCAAAAGCACAATTAACCCTAGTACTGCTGGCACAATCAAAATTGCAAAGCCACCCTGATACCCTCCGTGGAAATAAAGTACCGCTGCCACAGACAGTGGTCCCATCACAGCACCAATCTGATCCATCGCTTCATGCAAGCCAAAGCCAAACCCCCTGCCGACTTGACTAGCAGCATGGGAAAGCAGCACATCTCGCGGAGGAGTGCGAATTGCTTTGCCCGTTCGTTCAGCAATCATCAACCCCGCAGCAACTTCCCAGCGTCCAGCTAAGGCTAAAAGCGGTACAACTGCCGTATTAATAAAATAACCGAGTGTGGTGATTCCCCAATATTTTCGCGTCTGGTCGCTGAGATAACCGATAACTAAGCGAAAGCCATAGCCAATCAACTCACCTAAACCCGCTACCAGCCCCACCACAGTACCGCTAGCGCCCAAAACCCCAAGATAAGCCCCCGTAATGCTACGCGCCCCTTCATAAGTCGCATCAGCGCAAAGGCTGACAATTCCGAGTAAGATTACGAAATTTAAAGCCTCTTTTTTCTGTGACATACACCCCGATTTGCAGCGGTTAAGTAGAAACTAATGTAGATTAATTTACTGCTTTTTGGGATAACCACTCATACCAATTCTCTAATCCCACTCCAGTCTGCGCCGAAAGCTGAAAAATTTGAATTTGCGGATTGACTTGCTTGGCGTATTCTATGCAGCGTTGCACATCAAACTTGACATAAGGCAGCAAATCAATTTTTGTCAAAATCATTATCTCACTAGCGCGAAACATATAGGGATATTTTATCGGTTTGTCTTCTCCTTCTGTCACCGATAAAATTACAACTTTTGCCAATTCTCCTAAATCAAATAAAGCAGGACAAACAAGATTACCAACATTTTCAATCATCACTATCGAATTAATAGGTGGATTGAGTTGTTGCAAACCTTGTTCTACCATTGCTGCATCTAAATGACAGCCGCTACCTGTATTTACTTGGACGACTTTGCAGCCTGTATCTTTTATTTTTTCGGCATCATTAGTAGTTTCTTGATCCCCTTCAATCACACTGAGAGATAATTCGTGTTTTAAATCATTGATTGTCCGAGTTAAGAGAGTTGTTTTTCCCGAACCCGGAGAACTAACTAAATTTAATGCAAGAATATTTCTGCCTTTAAACCATCCGCGATTTTGGGCAGCTATCAGATTATTTTTTCCTAAAATTTCATGTTCTAATGATATAGTTCTGCCATGAATTTTGGCATGAATTTGAGATACTTCGTTAATATCACGACTGTGAGAATCGGTGACTACCTTGCCATCAGGTAACACATGAGTATGATGGTGGTCGGTTTCAGTGACAGGTTCGTGACTGTGAGAATGGGTGACTACCTTGCCATCAGCTAACACATGAGTATGGTGATGGGTTTCACTTTCAGGATGAATAGCTACTACTGTACCAGTTTGCAAATTAGAAACTTTAGCTTCAGCATCATCAGAACAACCGCAAGTTACACACATACTTCATCTACCTCTATTTCCTTAATCTTTAATTCTTCGCCAGCGATTAAATCTAGTTGAAGGCTGCCACAACTACAGACACCAAAAGGCTTTTCTAGAGGTATTTCTCTACCGCATTGCCGACATTTCGCCAAACCTGGAATTTGCAATATTTCTAATGTTGCCCCTTCTAAAACTGTGCCTTGAGAACAGATATCAAAACAAAAAGATACCGCATCAGGCATAATAGCTGAAAGCTTGCCAATTTCTAATAATACTCGTCGTACTTTTGCACCATTGGCGTATTCAGCTACAATTGCCACAACATTTTGAGTAATTCCTATTTCATGCATAAAATCAACGCGTAGAAGCAACGTGGTGAGGGGGTCGCAGTCTTGGCGGTTCCCGTCGATTGCGAACCCCCGAACCCGAAGGGTTTGTCGTATACATCGCTCTTTTTAAAACAAGATTAAGTAAAAAGTGTATTAACGCAATTTAACGCACCATAATAATTAGGTACGTTACTATACATTAAGCTTGTCTAATTAATAAAAAATCCGCTTATAGTATGTGCTTAACCCACCAAGAATATAACTTTTAATTACTTATCTTTCACAAATCCTATCAATAGCCTTTTTTTGAAAAAGTCCGATTGACTACAAATATCTATATAAAAACTTAATAAATTCTATGAAATCATCATCATAACTTAACAAATCCGTGGGAGCTGATCGCCCACAAGCATATCAACAATGCGTTCAGCACCGAAAATAGTGTTTAATAATACAATTCCCGGAGGTGAGGAAATAACTTCACCGATAATACAAGCATCTTTTCCGGCTGGGTGAGACTTCATAGCTGATAAAACAGTGTCAGCATTGTCACCTTTCACCACTACAACCAACTTACCTTCATTCGCCAAATATAACGGATCTAAACCGAGAATTTCGCACACACCTTTTACTTCTTCACGCACTGGGATAGACTTTTCATACATACGAATTCCAACATTAGAACTAACAGCAAATTCATTTAATACTGTAGCCAAACCCCCGCGTGTTGCATCCCGCATTGCATGAACTCCGGGACAAACATTGAGGATAGTTTCAACTAAATTATGTAACGGCTGACAGTCACTTTGAATATCAGTATCTAATGCCAGTTCTCCACGGGCAATTAAAATAGCAGCGCCATGATTGCCCAATTCACCATTAATTATTACCGCATCTCCCGGTTGAATATTATGTGCCGAAATAGCAACTCCCGCTGGAATTACGCCAATACCAGCAGTATTAATAAACAATTTATCTACAACACCGCGCTGCACAACTTTTGTGTCACCTGTCACAATTTGTATGCCTGTTTTCTGCGCGGCTATTTTCATACTTGTAGCGACGCGTCGCAATATTTCTACAGGTAATCCTTCTTCTAAAATTACACTACAGGTGAGATATAAAGGTTTAGCACCACTCACCGCTAAATCATTAACAGTACCATAGACGGCTAATTCTCCTATATCACCACCAGGAAAAAATAAAGGGTCTACAACATAAGAATCAGTGGTGAAAGCGAGTCTA
The DNA here is from genome assembly GCA_019359015.1 of Spirirestis rafaelensis WJT71-NPBG6. GTDB lineage: Bacteria > Cyanobacteriota > Cyanobacteriia > Cyanobacteriales > Nostocaceae > Hassallia > Hassallia rafaelensis. Next base: position 127,399 of record JAHHID010000001.1, on the reverse strand, counting down.
TCTCCGTGTTGCGTGAAACTTGCTAAATTAAAGCTTGCTTGGTCTTCTAATTGAGAGAGAATTGGATTATCAAAATTACTGATAAATATATCATTAATTAAATCACGCATAGCTTTACCACCGCTACCATGCGCGAGAGTAATATGAGTATCTCGCAGTTTACCTCGGCGAGCGACTTTTTCAAAGAGGGGATTTTGCGCTGAGTTATTGGGGGAAATGTTCATATTAAATAAGATTTAAATTTCCTTTAAAGCTTGGAAAGCTTCTCTTTGAATTGTCAAAAGATTCTCGTCTACCCACTTACCATGCTTCTGAAAGCCTTGCGGGATATAACGAACAAACTCCATGCCCACATTTTTTAAGACTTTTTCACTACCCGTGTTCCACAAAGCATGATAGGCTTCTATGCGATCAGCGCCTAAAACTGTGAAACCAAACTCGACAATTACTTTAGCTACCTCTGTCATGTAACCCTGACGTTGATGTTCTGGGTGTGTCCAGAAGCCAAGATTCCAAACACCTTCAGTTTCGCTTTTTCTAATAGAAATTCTGCCAATGAATGCGTTATTGCTGGCAGATTCAATTGTAAACGTATAAGCTGAACCAGAATCCCAAGCTTGAAGACTTCTTTTAAAGGGTTCGTTAAGTTCTTCGATTGATTGTGGTGGTTCCCAAAGCATCCCATCGTTAAATCCTTGAAAGCGTGTAGCTGAGAATACATGTGGAATATCTTGCTCACAGACGCATCTAAGAATACAGCGATTACTATTAATTCGGTATGTCCTTGGTATTTTCATACTTGACGAGTTTTACGTATAAATTGTAAAATTCGTTAGAAAACGCACTTTACAATCTTAGCGTTATACGCCTTTCTCCGTATGTCTGCCACTATGCTTATCAGAATGTAATTGACCCCCTACTGCCCAATTTTCCCGTTCAAATTCATCGATATGAATTGTGATCCACTCTGGCTTAGAACCTAAAGTAGCAACGAGTGTATCAGTGAGGGCTTTAACTAATTCTCGCTTTTTTTCAATAGAATGACCTTTAGCAATTTGAACTGTGATAAATGGCATATAATCTCCTTTTTATCGAGAATTACCGCAAGCGGGGAGAGGTTCTTGAGATATTGTTAGCTGTGATTTTTCCGGTATATTTTTCCTACCAATCTTAGAAAGGCGACCATATTTGTAATAAGCTGCACAAGCACCTTCAGAAGAAACCATGCAAGTTCCAATCGGTGTTTCTGGGGTACAAGCTGTACCGAATACTTTGCATTCCCAAGGCTTCAATACTCCTTTGATAATTTCCCCACATTTACAAGCTTTATGGTCGGCAACTTTGAGATTAGGAATGGTAAATTTCAGTTCGGCATCAAATTGAGCATACTTTGTCCTAATTTTTAAGCCAGAATTAGGAATTTCACCCAAGCCGCGCCAATCAAAATTTTCACGCACTGTAAAAACTTCGTTTATAGCTTCTATCGCAACAATATTTCCTTGCGTTTCAACAATTCGGTTATATTGATTTTCAACTTCACAACGATTTTCAACTAGCTGCTGTAATAGCATCCAAATTGATTGAAAAATATCTAAAGGTTCAAATCCGGAGACAACAATTGGTTTATGATATTGTTGGGAAATAAATTGATAAGGGTCTGTGCCAATTACCATGCTGACATGACCAGGACCGATAAATCCATCTAGTTGTAAATCGGGATTATCTAACAATGCTTCCAATGCGGGAATCACGAGGACGTGATTGGAAAACATGCTGAAGTTGTGAATTTTTGCAGATGCTGCTTGCAGGATGGTGAAAGCAGTGCTGGGGGCAGTTGTTTCAAAGCCAAGGGCAAAAAAGACGATTTCTTTGTCGGGGTTTTCTCTGGCAATTTGCAGGCTATCTAGGGGAGAGTAAACCATGCGAATATCTGCACCTTGTGCTCTGGCTTGCAGTAAGGTGGTTGTGGAACCGGGAACCCGCATTGCATCGCCAAACGTGGTGAAGATGACGTTGGGATGTTGGGAGATAGCGATCGCATCATCTAATCTCCCCTTTGGCATCACACACACCGGACAACCAGGACCATGAATTAATTCTATTGTGTCGGGTAAAACTTCTTCAATGCCATACTTAAAAATAGAATGGGTATGACCACCGCATACCTCCATTAATTTGATAGGCTTTCCTATTATTTGACATAATTTTTCAATTTCGTGGAGTAATGCTTCAGCTTTTCCGGGTTCGCGGAATTCATCAACGTATTTCATATTAACTTTGTATTTTAGATGAATTAATAATTTGTTCGTAGTCAGCGCTTTACCGCTTATATGAACTTATCGCTTCTGCTAACTCTTCCAATAACTTTAATGTTTCCGCCGCTTCTTTTTCATTAATTCGATTCATAGCAAAGCCAACATGAACCAACACCCAATCTCCAACACAAGATTCGGCAGGATGCTGTTCATTAACAATGCAAGCAATATTAACTTGGCGCTTTACACCAGCAACATTAACAATAGCTAATTTTTGATTAATGTCAGTTATTTCTGTAATTTGACCGGGAATTCCTAAACACATTTTTCGTGTCCTTTTTGAAGATTAACGTATAGGCAAAACGGCTTACCTTAGGCTACCGCAGAGGCATAAAAAAAGAAAACAAAGAGTATTTAAAATATTGTAATTTATGGACTTTTTAATCTAGCAGCTGCAATAACAGCTTGCCCTAATGATAAACCGCCATCATTTGAGGGTACTAAGCTGTGAGTTAGTATATTTATTTCTAATGCCTCTAAGCGTTTACTCACTTGCTGTAATAAAATACTATTTTGAAAAACTCCTCCGCTTATAACGACTTCATTTATTACATTTTCTGTACGCAAATCTTTAACCATTTCTACAATTGCATTAGCTAAACTTTTGTGAAATTTAGTAGCTATGACAGGTTGAGAAATCTGCTGTTGCAAGTCGTGGAGTAAGGCTTGCCACATTGGGCGTGGGTCTATACAATAAATACTATCTAAAATGCCAAGTTTAAAAGGATAATTTTGCGTTTCTTCATCATTATTTAAGCTATGAGCATCAACTAAAGCTTCCATTTCGATCGCTGCTTGTCCTTCATAGCTAGATTCTTCGCGACAAATACCGATAGCAGCAGCAACTGCATCAAATAAACGCCCGACTGATGAAGCTAAAGGAGAGTTAATCTCTTTTTCTATAAGCTGATTAAGAAGGTTTAACGGCTTTTTTTCGAGAAATTGTAAGATTTCTAACTCACCGTACTCTTGTTTTAAATCTTGCCAAGTAAACGCTGATAGCAATTGGGCATAAGTGTTACGCCAAGGCTGATAAATTGCTTGTTTCCCCCCAATCATTGCCACTGCTTTAAATGTTGCCAGTCGCTTAAATTGGCGATAATCTGCTAATAAAAATTCTCCACCCCAGAGTTTCCCATCTTCACCATAACCCAGTCCATCTAAAGCGATTCCTAAAATAGGTTTGCTATTTAGAGGAATATTATTTTCTGCCATGCAAGCGGCAATATGGGCGTGATGATGCTGGATGTTATAAACTTTTATTTGATTAGCGTCTGCTAATTGTTTACCTAATTTTGTCGAAAGATATTCAGGATGTAAATCGATAGATATTACTTCTGGTTTATGTTCAAATAAATTTAAGTATAAATTTAGTGTATCTTGATAAGCATTAAAACTCACACCATTTTCTAAATCTCCTAAATGCTGGGAGATAATTGCTTGTCCATCTCGTAATAGGCAAAAGGTATTTTTTAACTCACTACCCATTGCTAATATATGAGGTACGTTGTTAAATCCAGATGGTAAATTAATCGGTGCTGGTGCGTATCCTCTAGCGCGGCGAATTATTTGCACTTTATCGCCAACAACCCGCACCACTGAATCATCTAATCGATTAACAATCTCGCGGTTATGCAGGAGAAAATAATCGGCAATTGTACCTAATTTTTCCCGCGTTTCTTCATTATCAATACATTGTGGTTCATCAGAAATATTGCCACTTGTAAAAACAATCGGGCGATTCATCCGTTTGAGAATTAGATGATGTAAGGGCGTATAAGGTAGCATAAAACCGAGGGTATTTTGCCCAGGTGCAACTGATAGGGCAATTTGGCGTTCTCCCTTTATCCTCTTGCTTCCCAGTCCCTTTATTTCCATTAAAACAATCGGTGCTGCGGAACTTTCTAATAATTCTCTTTCCTTTGCGCTGGGGGTGCAGTATTCTTCAATTACCGCCATATCTCGCGCCATTAAAGCAAATGGTTTATGGTAACGTTTTTTGCGATCGCGCAATTTTTGTACTGCTGTTTCCTGTGTTGCATCGCACGCAAGATGAATACCACCTAACCCCTTAATTGCCACAATCTCACCTTTTTGCAACAAGGTACAGACAGCATCAATATCATCCAGCATGGAGAACATGGAAGCGGTAATCGGTTTACCATCTGCACGTTCTAAAGTCGCTTGGGGACCGCAGATATGGCAAGCAATAGGTTGAGCGTGAAATCGACGGTTTTCGACATCGTTGTATTCCTTCGCACATTCGGCACACATGGGAAAAGCAGCCATGCTGGTATTATTTCGGTCGTAAGGAATGGCACGAATAATACTCAAACGGGGACCGCAATGAGTACAGTTAGTAAAGGGGTAACGATACCAACGGCTAAGGGGATTAAAAATGTCTTCTTGACATTGCGGACAAGTAGCAGCATCAGGAGTAATTTCGGTTTTTATCGCGTTACTAACACTCGAAGAAATGACAAAATCATTAAAGATAAATTCACCCTGATAAGGAGTTCGTGTCAGTTGATTAATTCTTGCTAAAGGAGGACATTCTAGCTGCAATCTTTGAACAAATTCTGTTAGAGATTCATCACTACCAGAAGCCCGAATTAAGACACCTTGACCGTCATTACAAACTTCTCCGCGTAACCCGCAAGCTTTCGCCAAACGATATACAGTAGGTCGAAATCCTACCCCCTGAACAGTGCCATAAACCCTGATTTCCTCAATTAGCATAAATCTTTTTATTCTCTGCGCCTCTGCGCCTTTGCGTGAGATAATATCTATACTTCCATTTTCCAAATTAAAACTCTATTATTTCCAGAGTCAGTTATAACCGCAGTATTACCACATATTTTTATCCCATAAGACCAATTGAAACTATCTCTCTTGGGTAATCCAAAATCGCGATTTTCACCTTTACTTTGAAAATCTATTTGTCCAGCTATCGCATCCGCAACAGCGCCTTGTAAAGATATAATTGATTCTGGCTTTTTCCATCCCAACAAACGAGAATTAGCAGTATCCGCAACTAACAACCAATCACCACTAGCTGCTACACCATAAGGCATACTTAAACTACTAGCACTAGGAAAATAAACACCTTGATTTATTTCGGCTAACTCAAAGCTTTTTTGTCCTAAAACAACTGCACAAGGAGTATTATTTTCTGTTGGTATTCCTTGCCAAATCATTACGCGGTTATTACCCGCATCAGTGACAACTAAATTGTCTCCCCAAATGGTGATATCATGACACCAACGCATACTTGGTGCTGAAGGACTAGCACCACCGTTTTCGTTACGCGATCGCATGTCTGGTTGTCCCAACACTAAATCAGCTGGTTGACCATCTTCTTGCGGTAATTCATTCCAAATTAAAACCCGACGATTCCCTGTATCAGCAACAAATAATTGCCCTTGATAATAGCAAACACCATAACACCAATTTAAAGTATTTGCTGCGGCTTCTTGCTTGCCCCGATTCGGTTCGTTGTCGGTAAAATTAGCTTGACCTAACACCAAATCCGCTGGTACATTGTTATCTTCCGGCACCTTTTTCCAAATTAAAACGCGGTGATTCCAAGCATCCGCTACTACTAAACCTTCCCCACAAGCACAAACCCCAGTTGGGACACTTAAAGTTGCCCTTCCTGGTGTACCTTTAGCATTTTGTCCCTCATGATTAAAGTCAGGTTGTCCAATTACCCAATCAGCAGGTTGATTGTCTCTAGTGGGTAAATTCCGCCATCCTAATAAGCGATGATGTCCCGTATCTGACACCCATAAAGAACCAGTTCCAGATATCAAACATGCACCACGCGGTGCAAACATTTCTCTAGCACTAGGTGCTAAAGGCATCACTAATGTTTCTGGTTCAATACTATTACCTAAAATTACTTCCGCACCAGTAAACGAGAGAGGTAATCTTTGGGCAATTTCTGTTGCTTCTCGCTTCAATTTTGATGTGGGAGTAATTTTAATTGGTTGATGCATCAATTTTATATTTTCAATAGTAGTTGCACAAAAACTTTATCACCCTTAATCTTCACAGGATACGACTGTAGAGAAACCTCAGGTGCTGTTAAGCATTCTCCTGTATCTAACTTGTACTCAAATCCGTGAGAGGGACAGGTCAGAATACCATTTTCAACTCTACCCTCATCTAAAGGAGAAGCTAGGTGAGCACAAGCATTTTTGTAACAGCTTATCTTAATACCTTGACGATGCAAAATTAGCGAATTTCCTGCAAAATTAACTGCTAAAACACCAGACTCAGGAACTTGATCAACAGTTGTTAGCTTAACCCAAGGGAGATTTTTATTTTGAGAAAATGGACTGGTTAAACCATTAGCTCTATGAACAATAGGTTTATTATCAACTGCGATAACTTTAGTAATTTCTGGACAATATTTTTTAATCGCTTGTTCAATTCCCTGAGATAAAGTCAAAGTTGAAGACGGACAATGACTGCAAGTTCCGATGAAACTGACTTCAACAGTATCTGGTAATTTAATTGCTACTAATTCCACATCACCGTTATGACTTTTTAAGCTAGGACGAACTTCATCAATGGCTGTTTGAACGCGTTGTGACAAAGACGGTTTGGGCGGTTTTACGAGTTCATGATAAAGTAGTACTCCGTATACCACTTCATCATCTACTGCCTCACGTAAAGCTGAAATTGATTCTTCTTTTTTTAAGCTTCTAATCAACCGCATTAAAGCTACTTTATGTAAAGCTTCAATCGCCCTTTTCAGCCCGACTACTACACACCGCTGGCTTTCATCCCACTCAGCTACAATTGCCTCAAAACGGTTAATTTCTTGAACTAATTCCTCAAGCTTAGTCATTATTTATTGGATAGTAGTTAGTGGATAGTGGATAGTGGATAGCTGTTGACTGTTGACTGTTGAATGCCAGATGCCTCAAGTCGGGAAACCCTTGCGGCACTGACTCCTGTTAACCATCAACTAACAACTAACAAATAACAACTCACTTCATTTTAAAATCTTTAAGGAGAAATGGCATTATTGCGCCAGTTAATAAGCTAGATACTATGATTGGTAGCCATAAGGGAACGTTCACTTGTGCAATTGATACCAACAACAACAAACCTATGGCAGTACCTATTGTAGTTTGCCGGATAAAATACACAGGATCGCGTATTAGCTTTCCTTTGAGAAATAATTTAACAGAAAACCAGCCCATCTCAAACATAATTACTCCTAGGAATTATTCAATAAATTTAGAATAAGTAGCCCTAAAAATATCGCTGGAATCACACCAGCAGGTCCTAATAATCCACCAGTCATTGCGGCTAATTCATAACCTAAATCTTTCCCAGCTAAAAGTACACCGCCAATTGCACCCCCAACTATAGATAAGCCTGCTGCTATTGCTAGCCATACTAATGATGTAATTAAGTTAATGTCACCAGACAGCAAGCTTGACAAAAAATCTGTCATTCTGTTTCTTCCTTTCTTTAAAACTGAGAGTTATTCTTTAGTATTTCCATCTCGACTTCTTGCAAAGCTTGGGTGACAATTTCTGCTTGTTCTATCTGTTCATGCTGATTAAATATTTCCCTAGCTTCTTGATAGTAATCACGAGATCGCAACAGATTTTTATAATTCCCGGCTTCTGCTTTTTCTGGGTCATCTGGTAAGTTGAATAAGGCATTAGCTTTGTTAGAAATTGTGTTTGCGTATTCTAAGGGTGTATCTTTAGCAGATCGCACTTTTAACGCCTCGTCATAAGCAGCGATCGCTCGTAAAATATTCTCTAGTGGATGCGAACTCGGTAAATATTGCAAAGCATTTCCCAAGTTATTTTGCAACATTGCATATTCTCTGGGATGGTCAATCACCTTAATATGCTTCAATGCAACCTCAAATGACTGCACAGCCAAGCCTTGACGCAAGTATTCTCTTTCTGATGCTAAGGGCATAGAAAGGTAAGCGATCGCGATATTGTTGTATAAAATCGCATATTCTTGCGGGTAATCCTGCCAGGTAAATACCCGCAAAGCCTCGTGATAAGCTTGGATGCTATCTGTCGTCCGCGCCAAATTGAATGGCACCAACGACTGCAACACCAAACCCAAATTCATCTGCACCTCTGCTACTTCCTCAGATGAAGCAAATTGTTGCAAAATTGGCAGTGCTTCTTCATAACCTGCTTTCGCTTGCAGTAGCAATTGTGACCCAACATCCGGAATTGTCTGTAAGCCGAGTGCCATTCCCGCTTTAGCGCGGGCTTTGAGGAGAGGATAATCATCAGCGCACAATTCATACGCCCTATAATACAACCCAACAGCATTTCGCAAATCTTGGGCAGTTTTGGGCTGTTTTTGAAAAGATTGCGCCATCTCAATCAGCATCTCGATTTTTTCTTCTGTCGTTGCTGATTCCGATGCGATCGCCGCAATCGCCGCTTTAACAGCTGAATCTGTAATATTAGGGGTCATCACCACTCTTTTATCGTCGGTTCGGGAATTGAATCTTTCAACGCCCACAAGACATGGAGACGCATTTGTTCTTGCGCGTCTAATCAAGGGTTATACAAATTGCACCCTTGTGTTTTCCCCCGATATTCAAAGCTGTTGCCGATCTCTCCTCACCACTCTTTATCTACACCTTTTCCACGGCTGTTACTTTCTCTCTGGGCTGAGGAAAAGCCGCAATTTCAATTATCAAGTGTTTTCACACTTGTAAAAAATGAATTCTCCTTGATTGAATTAGCTAATTTTATGGAGCTACAAAACACTCTATTGTTAGAAGCATAGAGGAAAATTGCAATTTTTTACGTTCTTTTCAAACATTTTCCATATATCTTCATATTTTTTATTTGGCTGATTTTAACATCATAAATTTTTAATTTATATACTTGCGGAAAAGCATATATACTCAATAAAACTTGTATAATTTAATTGCATTTTTAAATAATTAAATATAACTTAATTTAAATAAAACAAAATTAATTTCTAATATTTACTATTTATAGCAATGTATGCGTTTTATATTTTATTACTATTTAACTTAGGAATCTGTTCTGCCGAGAACTTTTTTAAAATATTGAATTGTATTTGCCTAATACAAAAAATAAAATCTTATTTAATCACATCCAACCGAGGCAAAAACTACCTAATATTGAACAAGAGACGTTTGAAAATAGGCTATGTCTGACAAATTTCGTTGCTCGAAAGGATAAAGTAATACTCCACAGCACTCATCTGGAGGACTGCAAGAAAGGGTAAAATATGAATTCTCATATTTTGCACGCCTTTGCCCTTCCTCTGGAAGTCGCAGGCTCTCAAACCCTTGATTTCTTATAGTCCGCGATGTTCTGCGGACTTCGTTTATGTGCAACATGAACCGCGAATAAAATTCGCTAGGGCAAGCGTGCTTTTATGTTTTATCCTTTTTTAGTTGCCTAAATTAGGCATGGTAAACAACATAGACAACAGAACTGATGACTAACTTACTATGGCTGCAAGGCGGTGCTTGTTCTGGCAACACAATGTCATTTTTGTTGTCACTATAGAATTAATCTCAACCCTAACCTATGTGCTGGTCAGTGCCTTGAAATTGAATCATCTTATCCCGTGAGTGGCTAGAAAGACCAAAAGCGCGATCGCTCAAACTTCCATCTGCATTTAGTAGTAAATCTCGATTTTGCTCGCCAATAAAGACAGGACTTACGTAACTGGCACATTTATTTTCAAACTGTCACATTAAATTAATTTAGCTCTAACGTTTATAAATCAATGCTTACAAATATTAACGTCAAATTTAAGTATATGTGCCAGTTGACATTATTTTGTGACGCTTGCGTAAGTCCTAAAAGAAACCTGGTGCGTGAAATTATTCGTTGGTACCCTTGGATCTAGGTGTGACGGTGTTGGGAGTCGCAGTCTTGGACACCACTTGCTTACTGAATAAGGAAACCCGTCCACTTTACTTGGCTCCGCTTCCCGTCGTTAGCGCAGCGGTAGCGACGGGAAGCCTTGGTCTCCGTGATTGAGAAGGAGCCAAGCCCCGAACCCGCAAGGGTTTCCGTCTATTCCTACTGATTCTTCCGTTGGGCTGGAGATTTATTTACGCTTATGTGGCTTGTGTGACAGTTCAAGGTGCGGAATGTGGGATTTATGATTTATATCCTTCTAAAGGACGATAAGAAACCATAGCAATATCAATAGCATAGTTTCTAAGTGCGTATGTCATATAGTCCAAAATTAACTCAATTTTCTGCTGAAGTTATCCATCAAAAAAATTAATTTAAATACAAGATTTATTACTCTATTGCATAAATATTTTCTCGTGTTTTGTAATAGCTAAAAACACAAGCTACTCAGTTTTGTTCTGAAATATAAACCTCATGAATCAGGAGTATTCACAATGAAAGCAGTTGTTTTTCACGGAATTGGAGATATTCGATTAGATAACGTACCAGAACCAAAAATTCAAGAGTCAACAGATGCGATCATTCGGCTGACTTCTAGTGCAATTTGCGGCACAGATTTACATATGATTCGGGGAACATTCACGGGAATGAAACCCGGTACAATTCTGGGACATGAAGGCGTTGGCATTATTGAAGAAATTGGCTCCAATGTGCGGAATTTGAAAGTAGGCGATCGCGTTGTTGTTCCCTCGACAATTGCCTGCGGTTACTGTTCTTACTGCCGTACGGGATATCATGCTCAATGTGATAACGCCAATCCCCACGGACATAACGCTGGTACAGCTTTTTTCGGAGGTTCAGAAGCAGCAGGTCCCTTCGATGGATTGCAAGCGGAATATGCTCGGATTCCTTATGCCAATGCGGGGCTGGTAAAACTACCAAAAGAGGTTACAGACGACCAAGCAATTCTGTTGTCTGACATCTTCCCCACGGCATACTTTGGAGCCGATATTGCAGAGATAACACCGGGAGATACAGTTGCCATCTTTGGTTGTGGTCCTGTAGGACAGTTTGCCATTGTCAGCGCCAGACTGTTCGGTGCAGGACGCATCATTGCAGTGGATACAATTCCTTCACGCTTGGAAATGGCGCGTGATTTGGGTGCAGAAGTCATCGATTATAATGCCGAAGACCCAATTGAGGCGATCGGCGAACTTACCGCGGGAATTGGTGTGGATAGGGTGATTGAAGCAGTTGGCGTAGATGCGAATGCTCCTGACAGTGGTCCAGCAGCCGAGAAAGCTCAAAAAGAAGCACAACAATTCCAGCAGCAGTTACAACAAATTGCTCCTAAAACTAATCCTCAAAATGGCAATTGGCATCCTGGTAATGCTTTTCTTATTGTAAATTAGTTTATTTATGCCATCAAAAATTCGTAGTCATCCTTATTTATTAACTACCCAGTTCTCTAACCATAATTATCCACTTTTTGTATTTATACCTGGAATGGATGAGACTGGAAACGAATTGATGTATATTCAAACAGCAGGTTTAGAAGCTGCTTTTGATGTACGTTGTTTTGTCATTCCCCCTGACGAGCTAACAAGTTGGGATGAAATGGCAGAAGAAATAGTCACTTTAACCAAGATAGAACTAGAAAAAGTACCACGTAGACACGTTCGCGGAGCGTCTCGTAGAGAAGTGGTTTGTCGTGAGACATCGCCTGTTTATCTTTGTGGGGAATCATTCGGTGGTTGCTTGGCGCTCAAAGTCTTAGAAAAATTTCCTCAACTATTTACAAAGATTATTTTAATTAATTCTGCTTCTTCATTTCATCGAGTACCTTGGTTAAATTTAGGTTCGGTTTTGTTTCCTTACACCCCTCAATTCTTTTACAAAATATGCTCGTTTTTATCTTTGCCTTTTCTAGCTGATTTAAATCGAATTTCACCTGCTGCTAGCCAAGCTCTTTCAAAATCGACCAGTTCTGCACCAAAAGAAACTGCTAATCAGCGACTATCTATGATGAGAGAATTTGATATTGATGAAAATAAATTCTCTCAAATTACTCAACCTGTCTTACTAATTGCTAGTAGAGAAGACCGAGTTTTACCTTCAGAAGCAGAGGCAAAACATTTAAGTAATATTTTCCCTAATTCTCAGATAATAACTCTACCTCATAGCGGCCATGCCTGCTTAGTTGAAAGGGATGTTAATCTCTATCAAATTTTATTATCCGCTAATTTTACTGTTGCATAATGTACTATTTTAACTGATATATCATGACTCATTTGATAGATAAAAAAGCTGTTTGGCTGAAATTGGCTTTGAGAATTTTTAGTATAGGATTGCTGCCTACACTAACTGCTTATCCCGCTTTAGGTGCAGAGCGGATTAGATTTAATTATGGTCTTTTAGAAAGGTCTATCCCAATTAGTTCACTCGAAACTTATACTAGAACAGGCAAAGTGGACGAAGGTTTAGCTGCATATACTCAGTATGTAGACAAAAAGCAACTAGCTCAACTGCGAAAAGTTTTACTAACTCCCATTCCCTTAAATCAAGTAGAAGTTTCGCAGTTTCTTTATACACCCATTGGTGAACAATTATTAGAAAAATTGGGGAAAGTTATTCAGACAGAATCTAACTTATCAGGGTTTTATGCAATTCGCGCAGCACTGATTTTGTCAGCCGCAGATCAAAAAGATTTTACGCTTTTAAATGTATTACGCAAGTTTCCGGCGAGTGCAATTTCAATTAACTTAGACCAGAGTTTGGCAATAGCAGAGTCATTACAGAATTTAGTAAATCAAACTCAAAATGCAGTAGCACTTATTAACCAACAATCCCAACAAAACGTAACTACAGCTTCTACACTGAATACTGTTCCATTGATGAACTTAGGACAAAATGGAAGTTTTCGTTTCTTAAAGCAAACTATCACACTTAATGACCTCTCGCGTAATCGGACTTTTCCTGCTGATATTTACCTTCCAATTGCTCAAACTCCTCGTCCGATAATTGTCATTTCGCACGGACTTGGTTCCGACAGAACAAGTTTTGCTTATCTAGCTGAACATCTCGCGTCCTATGGTTTTGTCGTTGCTGTTCCAGAACATCCTGGAAGTAATTCAAAACAACTACAAGCATTATTAGCAGGTACAGCAGATACAGTTACTAACCCTAGAGAATTAATTGATAGACCTTTAGATATTAAATTATTACTAGATGAACTCACTCGATTATCACAGTCTAACCCAACATTTAAGGGACGTTTAAATTTAGAACAAGTTGGTGTAGTAGGGCAATCATTTGGTGGATATACGGCATTAGCATTGGCAGGTGCAAAGATTAATTTTGAGCAACTAAAAACCGACTGTCCAGCTTTGGAAAATACGTTAAATGTTTCGCTTTTACTCCAATGTTTGGCAGTCAATTTACCAAATACTCAGTACAACTTATCCGATGCAAGGATAAAAGCAGCAATTGCCATTAATCCAGTTGATAGCAGTATTTTTGGTCAAGCTAGTCTCAGCCAAATAAAAATTCCGGTGATGATTGTATCTGGCAGTTCTGATACTGTTGCTCCGGCTTTCCCAGAACAAATTCGGCCTTTTACTTGGTTAACAACTCCAAACAAGTATTTAGCACTCATCAATGGCGGTACACACTTTTCTACTACTACAGAATCATCAAATGCAGTTGTGCCTGTACCTAGACAAGTAATCGGTCCAAGTCCTGCCTTGGCACAGCGTTATGTTAAAGCTTTGAGTGTTCCCTTTTTTGAAACGTATGTTGCCGAACAGTCAAGTTACGTTGCATATTTGAGTACAGATTACGTTAATACAATTAGTCAGCAACCACTACCCTTAAGTTTAATTAAATCTCTGACATCTGAACAACTAGAACAAGCGTTTCAATAAAGCTTTAAGCCCACTCCAAGACCATTGACCCCTTTTTAATTCAAAATTCACGCATTAATAAATCAAAAAATAATTTTTAATTATTAATTTTGGGGTAAGAGCGAACACTGAATTGAAAATCAATGGTCTTTAATTAGTGGCGGGTTCTTGCGAACACTAACTATCTTTTTTTTGAATGCGTGAATGCGTGAATTTTTAATTGGAGCGTAAAGCCTTCTCCCTCATAGAGACGCTGCACGAACGCTTACCGCGTAGCGTCTCTGCTCATAGAAGCGACTTGACACTTACCAAAATCCGGAGGAGTTGGGAGGTTCCGCCCATTCGATAAGCGATGTTTTCGCGCACCGTGGGAGTGTGAATACAAAAACACTTCAAAGATGTTAATAGTTTTTAGAAGTTGTCGGAATAATCGGCGTTTGCGTTCCTTGAAGTACCGCTTTCAGGGCACGAGTCCACTCTTGTGCTATAAACTTATTGCCCTTATCGTTAAAGTGGAGACCGTCGCCACTAAAAATATCGCCCTGCTTTAATCGAGCAAGTATTGCGGTGTGCATATCAAGGAAGAAGATTCGCTTGCCCTGTGCGGAGAGCTTTCTGACGCGATCCTTAAGAAATGCGTTGGCTGTAGTTTTAGTTTCACTAGTATCAACACCGTTATTTATATCCCATTTAAACGGCGGAATTGAGGCGATGACAACTTTGGCGTTGGGACGTAATAACAAGATATCATTGATAATCCCTTCAAGGGATTTTGTGAGAAAGCCTGAGGTGTTATCGCCCCGTGCATCACTACCAAAGAAATCATTAGTGCCAAGCATTATCAGCACTACATCAGGCTTAGTCGCTTTAACCCAGTCCCGAATGCTTCCAGGGTTTTTCTCCCAGGAGGGGAGACGAACATTTGATTTCGGTTGTTGCAACACCTGCGCTGCTGACCAAGCACCATGACACTCATTATCAGAGTCTTGATATGCGCCGTCTTTTTTAGTTCCCACCCAGTCTATGGTAGACCCAAATTTGGTTTGTGCTACCGCACCACGCAGAGCAGCAATGTTGCCTGCACATAGAGAGTCTCCTAAGGACATCACTTTGGTAGCTGCTGTGGCAGTTCCAACCGGAAGAAAACACAGTAGTATGACGGCTAGACTGAAGTTCCCCAACCTACAGCTAGCTGTTCTTTCGCTTACGCACTCAATACTCTTCTCTATACCCAACAAACGGCGAATTTTATTTTGGATAGCCATTATGTCGCCCACCAGATTAATTAGCGCACTAAGAGTACAAAAACCTTAGCGTCGTTTTCCGTTCCAATGCTTAGGAAAACTTTGTAATTGCACAAAACCTAATCATATCAAAGATTTTCAGCAAGTCGGGACGCTTGTGTCACTTTCTCTAGCCATACGCCGGTAAGATTAGGCGGAACTTCTAAAGCTTGGATTTTAGACTCAAGCTGCTTTATAGTTAGTAGCGCAAAGCTAAATTTTTAGGAGTTGGAAAGTCTTTATCATTCATGGTCGTTCATTATTAACCCGGCGTTGCTAGTTATAGATTTAGGCGATCGCAAATCCCCTTTCAAACTAAGCAAAATGCTTAACCTCACAATCAACCACGGTTAAGCTAGGTGAGGTATTTTATTAAAGTTATCCTATCTTAAATGGATACTTATCCTGTATGGATACGTACATAAATCCGCTGATCGAGAATATCCACCAAGAGCTACTACCAGCATTCCAGATCGAGAGTGTCGATCCTCACGAACCGGTGAAAGTCCATTATCTACCAGACCCCTGGCGGCTTCTGGGAAAAGGAAACTATGCCGCAGTGGTTTATCACCCCAACCACCCAAACGTGGTAGTAAAAATTTACGCACCCGGACGACCAGGTTTCGAGGAAGAGGTGGAGGTCTACCAGCGCTTGGGTTCACACCCAGCTTTTTCTCAGTGTCTGTACGTAGGGATTGGCTTCTTAGTGCTCAAGCGGTTGTATGGAGTGACCCTCTACGACTGTATGCATCTTGGTGTGCGTATCCCTATAAAAGTTATACGGGACATCGACGAGGCACTAGACTATGCTCGTCGGCGTGGTCTTCACCCCCATGATATCCACGGACGCAATGTGATGATGCACGAAGGTAAAGGTTTTGTTGTAGATGTCTCAGACTTCCTCCACGAGGAAACCTGCTCAAAGTGGAATAATCTAAAGAAGGCATATTACTGGTTATACCGCCCCTTCTTCTCTCCTATAAAGCTGCGGATACCTTACTTTTTACTTGATATTGTCCGCAGAAGTTATCGCCGATGCGCTTCATTTAAGACTACTTGCTGTCGGTTAGTACGTTCATTTATATCGCCATAAGTATTGAAAGGCGATCGCTACTAGCTATAGAACCCATTTGACATCTTTTATTGTCTTGAAGTTTTGTGATTTTCATATTTTGTTAATCCAGATGTGGATGGTAACGAGGTCAATGAATGCGTCAAAATAAACATGAGTGACGTTGCCATCTAACAACGAGACGACGGTATTTGCGTTGAACACAGCGCAAAACACCGCTCAGAAGTGAAATCTCGGAACGGAGATTTTAATGGGTCATACGAGTGTTTTTCTTGGTTTTCCAGACTCGCGCGTGGGATTTGAGGACGAATACCTCGTTTGCGTAGGTCAGAACGTTTTTGCTTTAAACCGTATTGTAAGCAATTTCCTCAGCATTAATTCTTACTTTCAAGTCCTGCATTAGTGCTGTACTAAAATTTTATTTATTATTTAGCGGCTAGAGATTTCTTTTTATTATCTTTGGTAGGTTCTCTATCTCTAGGTATAGCGAACTGCAAACATAAATCGTTAAAACTGCAAACAAGCCGATATTGATCCTAGTCAAGATAGGACACTTGTACGATGCGCTCACCAAGGCGATTGCTGTACAATCCATTACACCAATGATTTAAGCAAAACTTTAGCCATCGCCTTGCCTCTGCGGTCAAAGCGCATACGTGCAGAAAGCTATGCCTCAGGAAATTTGAATCTTTGCCCGATGCGGGCACTCAGGCGATTACTGTAGAATCTGTTTTGCTACAGCAAACTTAACAAAAAACGACGAAGGTAAAGGTAATGGCTATAACAACACTTATCAATTTTGACGATTTATCTTCTGGTACATTTCTAAGCGATCAGTATTCGGGAGTAACGTTTTCATCTGAACCAGGGAATTTCATCATAGTACTTTCTCAACCGGACGTACCCTCTGAACCAAACATAATCGCTCCAGTCAATTCAAACGGCGAGGTAGATGGAACCCTAAATCTTAATGTTGATTTTGCTCAACCAGTTAATGATTTATCATTTCGTGTAGTATTCGATAATACTGTTGGTGCTGCTGCCAAAATTGATGTTTATACAACTATTACAGGATCGCCCATTACAGTTGATCTCATTACTGATGGTGATCGTTTAACTCCAGATCTGGTAGATTTATCATCATTTACAAACATCACCCGCATTAGTGTCAACAACATAACAGATCCTGGCGGTTTTCCATATGATGACTTTCAATTCAACTTTGCTCCAGTCAGCCTAGCTCCAGTTGCCGTTGATGACAGTACCACCACTGCCTTTAATACTGCCGTAACCATCTCGGCAAGTACCCTGTTAGCTAACGATACCGATCAGGGCAGCAACCCCATCAGCATCACTGGTGTCAGTAATGCTATCAACGGTACGGTAGTCCTGGATGACAACGGCACGACTGACAACTTGGCAGATGACTTTATTGTCTTCACCGCGACGACAGGCTTGGGCGGCAATGGCAGCTTTGACTACACCATCAGCGATGGCAGCCTCACCGATATTGGTAATGTCACCGTTGCCGTGGGGACTAACCTTTTTGGTGGTGACGCAGAGGACTTACTCAACGGCACAGCAGGCAATGATAGTCTCTCTGGTGGTAACGGCAATGATAGCCTCTCTGGTGGTAACGGCAATGATGATTTGACTGGCGGTACTGGCAACGACATCTTAACTGGTGGCGGTGGTTCTGATACTTTCATCTTCGCTGCCCTAGACGGGACTGATACGATTACCGACTTTAGCGAAGGACTCGATTACATTGGTCTGTCCTCTGGTCTTACTTTCGGCGCTCTATCCTTCTCTGGCAGCAACATCATTGTTACTGACACCAATGAACTCCTGGCAACGCTGACGGGTATTAATACCACTACCCTCACGGCTGCTGATTTCGTAAGCGGTCTAGGATTATAGCCTTTTTAGGTGATTGGTGATGCGATCCCGTTTGAGATTAAAAGAAAACGGGATCGCATTTTCGTCTATAAAGCGTATTTAATCAAATGCGCTTAAAACAACAGTAGGCTAATTTAGTTTGCTACCAGCAAGAGGACGGCGGTTTTGCCGAAAACTTCTGGGTGGATGGCAGATTTTATTGGACAGGTATCCAGTTCGATGAAGATTTACAATTATTCATGATATTAATTTAATAGTTAGATTGTCTAACTATCTTAGTTTCCCTGATAGCTGCTTGATTACAGGTCATTTACAGCAAAAGCGATCGCATAACTTAAGAGAATAATGAAAGAGATAACGCGCCGTAAATTTATTGCAACAGCTACCCTAGCAACAGGCTTTGCACTCGCAGTACAACCTGTTTCTGCCAAAGTCATCACCACCGATAGTAAGGGATTAGTCGCGGGTGCGGTGAAAATTCCCGTCAAAGATGGCGAAATTCCGGCTTACAGAGCGATGCCTGCAAAAAGTGGAAATTTCCCGATTGTCCTAGTAATTCAGGAAATCTTTGGTGTACACGAACACATTCAGGATGTCTGCCGTCGCTTTGCTAAATTAGGGTATGTGGCAGTTGCACCCGAATTATTTGTGCGTCAAGGGGATGTCTCCAAATTAAGCAACATCGAAGAAATTCGCTCGATAGTCGCTAAAGTACCAGATGCTCAAGTGCTATCCGACCTTGATGCGACTGTAGGCTGGGCTGTAAAATCAGCAAAGGGCAATAGTAATAAGTTGGGAATTACAGGCTTCTGCTGGGGTGGTCGTATTACTTGGCTGTATGCAACACATAATCCTCAAGTTAAGGCAGGTGTCGCTTGGTACGGACGACTAGTAGGCGATGTTACCGAACTAACACCCAAGCATCCTGTTGATATTGCCTCTACGCTGAAAGTCCCCATTCTCGGACTTTATGGCGGCAAAGATACGGGTATTGCTCTTGATACAGTGGAACAAATGCGCGATCGCTTGAAATCAGGCACTAGTAAATCGGAAATTATTGTTTACCCAGATGCACCCCATGCCTTTTTTGCCGATTATCGCCCCTCCTACCGCGAGGAAGATGCTAAACAAGGCTGGCAACGTCTCCAAGCCTGGTTTAAGCAGAAGGGGGTGTCATAATCTTTACTTTCAATTCTTGATCCAGATGGGCAAGCACTCGGAAATTGAATAAATTGGTCAGCCGTCTCACAAGTGATCCGCCCTTGATGATCGAGTTATTTCAATACACGGTGAGTCCAGTCGAAAAAAGTCGGTGAGGGGGTCGCAGTCTTGGATGCCACTTGCAACTTTCTTCGGTTCGCCGCGATAGTGCAGTGGCTCCGCTTCCCGTCGTTAGCGCAGCTCTCTTCGAGTCTTCTCCTGTCGGAGACGCTACGCGAACGAGCGTCTTGCGAAGATCGCAGCGGTAGCGACGTTCGCCTTGCTCTTTGCGATTGAGAAGGAGCCAAGCCCCGAACCCGCAAGGGTTTCGGTCTATTCGTACTGGCGGAGTGCGTTCGGCGTTTTTAGTTTCCGTCTATGGAAACTAGAGGCATTTTACCGATAATAGTGCTTCATGTCCAAATTTCTACAAAACCGATCGCCGCAACTCTGGGAAAACCTTCGATACCTTACTCAACACATAATCACCATACGTCCCGCGAAAGTCGTGAACGCTAGCTTTATCCCAGCGATCGCTCTTATCATCATCTACCACCACTCCCGAAAGTTGAATCGGTTTTACCTCAACATCGAAATTCGGATCGAAAAAGAAGGGGAACGAAAGGCGATGTCTGGCGACAAGCCGCTTTGCGTCTACGCCTCCAGACTGGTTCTGAACGCGATGAGGCGTAGAACGATACAATCCTCCCGTCATGCGATCCAGCATATCCCCGATATTACACACAAAGGAATTGGGAATAGGAGGCGCAGAAATCCAACCTGACTTTGACTTCACTTGCAATCCGCCGCAGTTATCCTGTTTGAGAATGGTTAAAACACCGTAGTCGGTGTGTTCTCCCACGCCCCATTTATCTTCATCATCAGGTAATGATAAATCTGGAGGGTAGTTAAAGATACGAAACAATGTCAAAGGGTCTGATGTGTAACGGTCGGCAAAGTAAGACTCTTCCAGCCCTAAGCTCAGGGCAATACCAGCCATCAGCGTGTGTCCAAGTTGCGTGATTGTCTCCATATATTCGAGCACTGTTTCCCGAAATAAAGGTATGTTGTCAGGGAAGAGATTAGAACCGTGCATAGGAGTGTGGGCTTGCACAAGTGGGTGATTCTCTCCCAATTCCGCACCAAAGTAGATACCTTCTTTCAAGTCAGGTTTGCCCGATGTTAGTTCACCCCCAACCGGGAAGTATCCCCGCCATGCTTTACCACCCAAAGCCATGCGAATTTCCAGCTTAGTTTCCAAATCCTGGGCGAAAAACTGTCGGCTGAGTTGTTCCAGCCTTTGCTGCAACTTTTCATCCACACCATGTCCGACGATATAGAAAAACCCGTACTCGCGGCACGCTTGCCCGATTTGAGATGCGATCGCCAAATCGCCGCTTTTTTTGACCAACCCGCTGATATCAATAATAGGAACTTGCGAGATTTTCATGATCCTCCTGGTTATGCGCGGTGCATAACCCTCACATCAAAAGAATTATGACGCACACATTGGTGCAACTGGTGCGATCGCACTTATTTTCATTACCCCTTGTTTTTTAGCGCAATTTGTGTAACTCTCATAATTATATCTTTAAATACTACGGTATATCGATTAATTTACAGTATTATGTTAAGTAATAGATCGGTTACTTGAAAAATCAATTGCATTCTTTTGCCGAAATCAAACTTTTACAAGGGTTCTTGAAAGCTATGTCTGAGCATCGCTACGGGATTTGGATTTTTGTTTATGGCAACTGCGGTGTGATGAACAGTATTAGAGGTTGCAGATTGGTAGCAACGCAAGTATGACCAAGCGTCACCAGGGGAGAAAGCAGAACTAGATGAAGAAGCGATGCAAATATATCCTTGAAAAATTTCTTATTTCTATCAAAACTAAGGAGGATGGATAAATGTTTTTTGGAAAAATTGAAAAAGACTTGTTAGATGGTGAATTATGGTCAGTGTGGCAACAAACGAAGTTACCACAACATCTGCAATTAGTAGTAGATAAAGAACAGAGAAAACGTGATGATATTTGGGAATTACCGAGTGAAGATAAAATTAAAAAATCTATCGAAATTAGTAGTGATGATATTTAACCACTACTACTAATTTAGGCGATCGCTAAGTATAAAACAGTTTTCATCGTCAGTGCAGTTAACTTGAAGGCGGTTTGTTAGGAAACTTTTAAAGAGGTGCCAAATGTCAATTTACACAGTATCTAATTGGGAACAACTGTTAGAAATTGCCCAACAAAATACCTCTGCTCGCAGGGTGCGTAGACCGGGACAATCTCCTTCTACTGCTCCCATACCCAGCAGTTTAGAAAAACTTCCTCCAGATACCACACCGCCAGTTCTGCTTTATCGAGATACCAACTCATGGTGTCCTTTCTGCGAGCGGGTTTGGTTCGCTCTAGAAGAAAAGGAAATTCCATTTGCGACGGAGTTTATTGACCTGAGTAACAAACCCAAATGGTACACTGACTTAGTTCCTACAACCCTTGTCCCGGCAGCAAAAATTGAGGAAGAGTTAGTGTATGAATCTAAGGATATTCTCTTAGCCTTAGAAAAGCGATTTAGCAGTCCATCACTGCTTCCTGAAGATCCAGAGGAAAACGCCGTTGCAAAAGAGCTAATTGAGAATGTTGAAACTAACGGCTTTCTCAGTCTTAGCTACAAATTTCTGCGGGAACAGACTAGTGATGCTAACGAGTTAGCAAGTTTACAAACAGAGTTTGAAGCTAAATTAGACGAGATTGAGCAAGCCTTAGCTAAATACCCAGGTCCCTACTTTGTTTCAACCTTTAGCTTAGTAGACATTATGTATAGCCCCCATTTAGACAGATTGGCGGCTAATTTACCCGTGTACCGGGGTTATCACATCAAAGGAAATGAGCGTTTTCCTCGCATCAATGCTTGGTTTGAAGCACTTAATCAGCGTCCTGCTTATCATCGGGTCAAGTCGGATAATATCACCAACAATTTACTTTTGCGTCGCAGATTCGGCTTAGAACCTTTAGGAAATTCATTGCCTTTGGAAACCGCAGATAGTGAGGCAATTCAATATCGGGCAGAAGCCGCCGAAAGACTGAGTGATAATCATGAAGCAGCCATCAAAGACGTACTAAAAAACTCTGGGGTTCAAGCTTTGGCAAGAGAGGGTGATACCTCAGCAATTCAAGAAGCTGTTGATTTTCACCTTAGACTTTTGGCGGAGTATCTGATCAGTGGTAATTCTACATTATTACCCGGTGGTCGAGTTGGTGGAAAAGATAGTTTCGATCCCGCATCTGCTGCTGTCGGAGCGATTACTCTCGCATATTTGCGGAATCGCGTATGTGCGCCCCGCGACATGAGCGCTGGTGCTGCAACTGCATTCCGAAGGGCAGCCGATAAAGTGTTGGCATCGCTTTATTAACGCTCATCCGTGACAGGTTAATATCAATAATAGGTGTCAATCATGGTGGATATTAAGTTTGCATATTGGGTTCCGAATGTTAGTGGTGGATTGGTTGTCAGCAAAATTCCTCAACGCACAGATTGGACATTTGATTACAATGTCCAACTCGCTCAAACTGCGGAACAGGTAGGCTTTGATTATGCTTTGGCACAAGCTCGATTTATTGCCAGCTACGGTGCTGAGTACCAACTAGAGGCACTGACTACAGTTGCAGCTTTAGCACCTGTAACTGAACGGCTGAAATTGATTGCCGCAGTTCATCCAGGATTATGGCATCCGGGTGTAGTTGCCAAGATGGGTGCGACAATTGATTTTATTTCTAAAGGTCGCTTTGCTCTAAATGTTGTCAGTGGTTGGTTTAAAGGTGAATTCACAATTTATGGCGAACCCTGGTTAGACCATGATGAACGCTATCGCAGATCCGAGGAGTTCATCCGCGTACTCAAAGGAATGTGGACAGAAGATGAGTTCCACTTTAAGGGAGACTTTTACCGCATCAACGGTGGTTGGGTGAAGCCTAAACCAATTAATCAAAATCCCCATCCAGAAATCTTTCAAGGTGGTAACTCCAAAGCTGCACGACGGATGGCAGCAAGGGTATCTGATTGGTATTTCATGAATGGCAACACAATTGAAGGTGTGCGCGAACAAATTCAGGAAGTTTCTGCCTTAGCGCGTGAGGAAGGACGTAAACTCAAGTTTGGACTAAATGCTTTTATCATAGTGCGAGACACCGAAAAAGAAGCTCATGACGTGCTGCGAGAGATTATTGCTCAAGCAGACAAAGAAGCTGTTGCAGGTTTTGGAGAGGCAGTAAAACAAGCAGGATCTTCAACTCGTGAGAAAGTCGGAATGTGGGCAAACTCTAATTTTGAAGACTTGGTGCAATATAACGATGGCTTTAGATCAGGCTTGATTGGCACAGCAGACCAAGTAGCCGATCGCATTCGCCAATTCTATGAAGTTGGGGTGGATTTGATTCTGGGTGGATTCTTGCATTACAGCGATGATTTACCAGCTTTTGGTCGCACGGTAATTCCTTTGGTGCGAGAAATTGAATCGCGCGATCGCACATTTGATGAGTTAGTGACGGTTTAAATAGGTGCTAATACTGCGATTGAGATACATGTAAAATTACGCAGCAGATATAAAAGTAAGGTAATACATGACATCTGTAATTAATACGAACACTGAACAAAAAGCTTATGTGATTCGTGATGATGCTGAAGCGATCGCGATCGCCCAAGAATTAGCAGCTGAATTTGTCAAAGGAGATTCCGAACGAGATAGACAAGGAAAGATACCTGTTGATGAGGTAAATAGATACTCTCAAAGTGGGCTGTGGGCAATCACAGTTCCTAAAGAGTATGGCGGTGCTTTCGTATCGAATCGAGTTTGGCAGAAGTAACCAAAATTATCTCTGAAGCCGATTCTAGCCTGGGACAAATTCCCCAAAATCATTGGTATATTGTAGAATCTATTCGATTGGATGGCACGGAAGAACAAAAACGTTTTTTCTTTGACCTAGTATTGCAAGGTAAGCGATTTGGCAACGCTTTCTCTGAGATTGGCACCAAATCAGTAACCGACGTGCAGACACGCTTAGAAAAGTCTGGAGATGGATACGTTCTCAACGGACGTAAATTCTATTCTAGCGGTGCATTGGTAGCCGATTGGATTCCAGTCATTGCTCGTAATGATGACGATAAAACAGTGATTGCTCTGGTAGAACGCGGCACACCAGGCTTAAATGTGATTGACGACTGGAGCAGTTTTGGGCAGCGTACCACTGCTAGCGGCACTACTATTATTGAGAATGTGAAAGTCTCGGCAGAGCATGTGATTCCTCACTTCTTAGCCTTTGAACGTCCGACTACTCAAGGACCTATCGCCCAAATTATTCAAGCAGCCGTAGATGTCGGCATAGCCAAAGCAGCCTTGAGAGATACAATCCACTATGTTCACAACTATGCTCGTCCCTGGATTGATGTGGAACTAAAGCATGGTTACGAAGATCCGCTGACTATCTATAATGTTGGGAGCATAGTTATCCAAGTTCATGCAGCCGAAGCACTGCTGCGTCGTTCGGGTGAGTATATTGATCAAGCGATAGCAGACCCAACCGATATCAGTGTGGCAGAAGCTTCCATTGCTGTTGCTGAAGCGAAAGCACTGGCTGCGGAAGCGGCGATTTTGACGACTAATAAGCTATTTGAGTTGGCGGGTACTAAATCTACCTTGCAGCAATATAACTTAGATCGCCACTGGCGCAATGCTCGGACTCATACTCTACACGATCCTGCCCGCTGGAAATACTACGCTGTTGGAAACTTTTATTTGAATGGTGTTAACCCACCCCGTCATCCTTGGCTCTAAGAGGATGTTTGCGATTAAATTGGAGCGATCGCATTAGGGAGATCCAAAAAATAAAATATCACTCTTGCATAACCCAGATGTCCCCATCCGCAACCAAGCAATGGCTATACACGGCTGGATATTTTATTACTTGTAAGTGCCTTATCTTGTGATTGTAAGTTTCAAATCTAAACAAATCTTCCCAATTATTTCCACAGCAAAAGCCAGGATAACTTCCTGGCTCATAATAAAAACCTTAAAATTAATACAAACAATTCAGAAGGCAGCTATGCTACCCACCCTTAAAAGAGTGGGATTGAAGCAATGACGTTTTATACCTCGCTGCAAGCCGTCTCAGTATAATTATTTTTTTGAACTGGGCTTTAAACCCAGAACTAAAGTTTTTATTTATACTTTTTCTTTCCTTCTGCCATCTGCCCTCTGCCCTCTGCCTTTTTTTGTAAGCAATATTATGCAGATGCTCCGACTGCCACCGGCTCAGGAGAAGCGGCAACTGTGCTAAACTTATTTGCCGGACGAGGTAATCCCAGATTCTCGCGCAGGGTTCGACCTTCGTACTCAGTCCGGAACAGCCCCCGGCGTTGTAGTTCGGGAATCACCAGTTCCCCCAGGTGAATCAAGCTCTTCGGCAGTCCTGAGAATTCGTACCTTACCCAATTTTTCCGCTCTGGCTAAATGTGGATCGCCTGTTACCCAAACGGGAATTTTCCCTTCTAAAAATGCACTGCTAGCTTCGACGTTGGGTATACTCTGGACTTGAATATCACTATATTTCAAACCTGCATCTTCCAAAACTCTGAGGATGAAATAGTGAGAGGCTGAAGCTTTTTGGAAGACTACTTTTTGCCCTTTAAGGTCTTTTACACTCTTAATCGGAGAATCTGGCGGGACAGCGATCGCACTTTTTCTACCATCACTTCGCCGACCAACAACATAAACGATCTGAGCGCCAGCTGCTTGGGCGAATATAGGCGGAGTTTCCCCCACAGATCCCAAATCTATTTTGCCGACATTCATCGCTTCCATCAACTGCGGACCTTGGGCAAATTGCGCCCACTCTATCTTGACACCCAAGGGTTCTAAGCGCTTTTCCAAGACTTTCGTTACCCTAATTAGATCGCCTGCTTGTTGATACCCCATGTGGAGTACTTTAGTCTTGATTTTAGATGTATTCGTGTCCGATACATTTTTAGCAGGAGATTGGTTTGTTGCTTTTTGGCTTTCTTGCGTGCAACCAACTAACGTCAACGAAGTCGCTATTAATAATCCTGGTACTAAGGAGAGCGTAAAGCGGTGAAAAATGTTGAAATACTGAGGTTTGACTGTAGCAACCATAGGTTTTCTGTGTAAAGGTAAGGTGGGCATTGCCCACCTTTAGCCCCGGTAGCGCTAGTACTTGATCAAACTAAAATTGTTAGATTGAGACTGATATAGCAGACACATGGAATATTTAAATTCTGGTTTCCTTGCATCTTCCTCATTTATTTCCCACGTCCACCAGAGATTAAATCACAGCGAGTAGCACAAGTCTACTAAAGTAGATTGCTAAAGGTTTTCAGTCCATTAAAATGGACTTCAGCTATTAGCCCGAAGTTTTAAATGTGGGTGGCTGAGGATAGTAATTGAGAATAATGCAATATGTTAGTCACTTAGTGACCAACACTTACTAGATATTCTTCTGCTTCTTTCTCAATTCCCGTACCCTTGAAAAAGTCACGATTGAGACTGGTGTACAACTCCAAAGGATGGATAGATAAGAAGTAGCGCAAGTCTTCTTCGCTAAAAATGCCGCGTTCTACAAAGCTGTAAGCGTTGGAGGTAACAGCGGTGATATCAGGCACATCCCAATGACCGGAATCAGAACCCAGGAAAGCTTTTACTCTGTCGCCATAAGGATTCGCTTTTTGATGGAAAGCATAGGCAACGCGGGTATCGTCGGATTCTGTGCCAAAGTAGAAGTGATTTAGGAAGCGATCGCGCACATCTTCGGGTTTTGTAATTCCAGCTTCAGCAAATTCATTCAACTCACCAGGGTCTTCTGGGGCAAAGTATTTACCGTGGAAGCCTAAACCACTACCAATTTCCTCAAAGCGATCGCGCAATTCTGGTCCACCATAACGAGCAAACAGTTCACGCAATTCTTCTTTATTTACGTTGCCCGGATGATTATTCTGTAAAATCTCTGGATTGCGAGTTTCCCAGTGCCAGATGATATCAGCATACAGGCTAGCACCCCAAGCTGAACCACCTTCAAGGAAGGCAAACTTGAGGTTCGGAAAACGACGGGTAACACCACCAAAAAACAAAGCTTTGCAGAACGCTTCACCCGCTGAGGCAAAGTGTCCAATGTGATTGTATTGGTAGTTAGAAATTGAACGACGAGCAGTCCAACCCATACCAGAAGCATGAGTGGTAGGAACAACTTTCAATTCTACGCACTTCGCCCAGAAGGGATCGTAATCGTAGGCACTATCCAAAGCGAAAGTATCAATCCACGTTGCTTCCCGTTGCACTTCTTCAGGATATTTCTCGAAGCCAGGAATAACGCGAGTAACGTAAGCGGGAATTTGAATCGCTTTGAGTCCCAGTTCTTTGACTGCATATTCCAATTCCTCAATTCCTTCTTGGGGTGTATTCAGAGGAATAGTAGCGATGGGAGTAACGCGATCGCTATAAGCACGGAATATATCTGCATGATAAAGGTTCGCTGCACGGCAAACTGCCCGTCGCATTTCTTCGTTTTTGATTTGCGGTGCTAGGGTTGCCAAGTTGGGATATAGCACAGCAAAGTCTGTCCCCGCTTCCTGCAAACGTTCATGCAGCAGCTTTGGCAAGCTGATAGTTGCCAGATTCAACGTGTCCTTAGTGGGACGACCCCAGAAGGGAGGACGAGCTGTGCGGTAGGTACGACGTTCTTCCCAACTTTGCTGGAACCAACGATAGCGACCTGCTCCGGGTAGATGCTCTCGGAAGCTATCGGCAATCTTAGAACCACCCACTTGAGCTAAATAATCGAGAAAAGCAGGTTCAAATTCCTGGGTATGCACATCCGTATCAATGATGGGATAACCTAGTTGCTCCCGAATCTGTGCTGACCGAGACTTCTTTGTGGGACGTTCAAGTGCAATTGTCATGATAATTTCTCCACAGTTATGTCACTCGTTGACTTTCACTCTTTCGTAAACCCTGACAAAAATCGAGTTTCACGACAAGCGCAAAAATTGAAACTCACATCAAGCTATGCCTGTATATGCCCAGAGGATTTTCAAAGAGGAAAATTCAATACTGTTTTTGTGCCAGCGATACCCAAAAAACGGGCATTGCAAGATTGCTCAAAGTGCCTGAATGATTGATCTGTGCAATACTTGCACCAAAATCAATTATCTACGGCTTCTCTACCGAGTTAACGGTGATTTGTTTAGTAGTATTACACAGCAAGAGCGACAAAACAAGTCTTTAGCAAACAAACTATACGTTAATCTAAATTTGTTATTTACTAATTGTTAGATAACCTAAATAGATATCCAAGGCGACTTTCATCAGTTTTTTTCAGATGGTTTTCAGTTTTTGCAATACAATATAAGTTATTGTACGGTAAATTGACCGATAAAGTGTAGTATTATGGATTAGCTGGTGTAGATACCTGCCAGGGAAAATTCAAAATTCCCAAAAATAAATTTGGCAGGGGTTCCAATCCTATAAGCAAATTCTCCCAATTTCTTGCTCGCAATACTTCGCGTTACCCCACACTTGATCGCAATTCGATGACATAAGCGCAATATTTAAAAGGAAAGCATTCCATGAGCAACATACAACTTTACTTTGCCAAAGGCTCTACCTTCTCCCAACGAACCCGTGTTGTTTTGCTGGAAAAAGGAATTGACTTTACCCCGATTGAAATTGACTTACAGAACAAACCGGATGGATTCACGCAGATTTCCGGCTATGGCAAAGTACCAGCCATCAAACATGGGGATATCGAGATATACGAGTCTGCCATCATCAATGAATATCTAGATGAAGTCTTCCCGGAACCACCTTTATTACCCCACGATCCAGCAGCAAAAGCGATCGCTCGCATCTGGATCGACTACGCTAATACTCGCTTAGTACCTGCGTTTAACAAATTCCTACGGGGTAAAGATAGCATCGAACAGGAACAGGGACGAAGAGAGTTCCTAGAATCCCTGCTGTATATAGAGCAAGAAGGATTAGGCAAGCTGTCTGGAAATAGTCAGTACTGGTTAGGGGATAAACTGAGTTTAGTTGATATCAGTTTCTATCCCTGGTTTGAACGCTTACCGCTTTTAGAACATTTCCGCAAATTCACACTACCAGCAGAAACACCTCGCTTGCAGCAATGGTGGAATGTGGTGCGCGATGGCGAATCAATTCGTGTCGTCGAAAATCCCGTCAGCTACTATATAGAGCGATTTACCAAGATTCTCGGTGAACCGACTGCTGTGGGTGCTGCTCAAAAGTAGGGCAATGAGGGACTGGTGACTGGGGACTGGGGACTGGGAAATAATCTTCCAAGGGTTCCTAATCTTTAATCCCGAATCCCTAATCCCGAATCCCTAATTAATCCAAAATCTAAAATCCAAAATGGTATGAGCTTATCCAGCCCAATTTTATCCAAACCTGTTTTAGAGGATTTGCCGTATGTTGAGGCAGTCCTCAATTACCTGACTCCAATGGCAGAAAAGCCTGTCAACTACACCTATGAACCACCACCAGGCGTTCCAAGGCAGAACGGAGTGTACGAAGCGCACAACCTGCCGATCCGCAATGCTCGCCCGATCGCACGAGATTTATCCTTAGATCGAGAGGGATTCGCTTACGCTGCCCATCATAGCAATGTCCGTAATTTCTACGACGATTCGGAGATACAGCGCGTCTATTATCCTGAAGCCGAGCAACTTTTGAAAGAGGTAACAGGTGCAACTCAGGTGGTGATTTTCGATCATACTCTCCGTAATGCTCAACGCTTGCAACAGGGTGAGAGCCAAATTAAAGAGCCAGTCAAGCGCGTACATAACGACTTTACAGCCAAATCTGGCTATACTCGCGCCCTTCTGGAGTTGGCAGCACGGGGAATAGATAACACTGATGAGTTGCTGCAACAAAGGTTTGCCGTAATCAACATCTGGCGAGCGATCGCCCAACCAGTCCAAGAGTCTCCATTGGCAGTGTGTGACGCCCAAAGCATCGCACCCAAAGACTTGGTAGCTGGGGATCTGGTATATCGCGATCGCGTTGGTGAGACTTACGCAATTACGTACAATCCGGCGCACCGATGGTTCTACTTTCCGCAATTGCAACCGAATGAGGCACTGTTTATCAAGTGCTTCGACTCTGCCGAGGACGGACGGGCGCGATTTGCGGCACACACTGCCTTCGAGGACCCGACAAGCCCCCCGGATGCCCCACCCCGCGAAAGCATTGAATTGAGGGCGCTGGTCTTTTATGCCGATTAGTAGTCTGTGTAATTAGTTTGAGTGGTTCCAAGATTCCTGACTTCTTCAAGAAGTCGGGAATCTGACTATCCGTAATCTCATAGGCAGGGTATAAGTCAACCCCTGCGGGGAATTCAAAATTCAAAATTCAAAATTCAAAATGAAGAATTCCCATAAATAAATTTAGGGGCTTGAAACAAGGATGCCTTTTTCAAGAGCGCTATGCGTCTCGGAAAAATTTTTTTTACATTTTCCATAAATAAATTCAGGGGCTTGTATCCTTTTTTTTGAATGCGTGAATTTTGAATTTTGAATTGGAGCGTTCGCGTAGCGTCTCTGAAAGAGAAGCGACGGTCAGTATATGGTGGAAGAAGCGATCGCGCGTACTCAAAGATTTGAATTGTCCTAAAGGAATAAAAGTTTCAACATGTTAAATTTCACCCTTTTCCACTATTAAAAACGTTTTGCTGTCTCACCATGATTCATCCACACCTACGCAGAGAATTCTCCAGCAATTCTGGCTCCTGGCTTCTGACTCCTGAATTATGCTGTATGTTCTAGCGATGCCCTAAGATGGGGTGAGGTTTGTAAGGTTCCTCAAGTAACTTCCGCTCGTCTTCAGAAAGTACCAAATCCACAGCCTCTACAGCATCTTTGAGATGTTCTATCTTGCTAGCACCAATAATTGGAGCTGTTACACCTGGTTGGTGTAATAGCCAAGCTAAGGCAATCTGCGTTGGGGTAACTTCACGTTGTTTAGCTAAGTCTACGACGCGATCAACTATTTGAAAATCTGATTCTTCATAGTAGAGATTGTGGGCAAATTCATCGGTTTTAGCGCGAATAGTTTCACCATAACCTTGGGGACGCCGATTCCCAGCTAGAAATCCCCGTGCAAGGGGACTCCAGGGAATTATCCCAATGCCTTCAGCGCGAGATAATGGTATTACCTCTCTTTCTTCTTCCCGATAAACTAAGTTGTAGTGATTTTGCATGGAAACAAAGCGCGTCCAGCCGTGTTTGTCTGCTGTGTAAAGAGCTTTGGCAAACTGCCATGCGTACATACTCGATGCACCAATGTAACGAGCTTTACCGGATTTGACGACATCATGCAGTGCCTCTAAGGTTTCCTCAATCGGTGTTTCGTTGTCCCAACGGTGAATTTGGTATAAATCTACGTAATCTGTCTGTAATCGTCTTAATGAGGCATCAATGCTATCAAAAATATGTTTGCGAGACAGTCCCTTATCGTTGGGACCATCACCCACTTGGTTGTAAACTTTGGTAGCAATGATGACTTGATTTCTTTTGGCAAAGTCTTTGAGCGATCGCCCTAATATTTCTTCGCTAACACCCAAAGAGTAAACATCAGCGGTGTCAAAGAAATTAATCCCCAACTCCAAAGCAAGTTTGATAAATGGGCGACTTTCTTCTTCTTCTAGTATCCATTCTCGCCATTTGCGAGAGCCATAAGTCATTGTACCAAGAGACAAGCGCGATACTTTCAGTCCGGTTTTGCCAAGATTTATGTATTTCATGTGGTTAACTTTACTAAATTTTCAGGTGCTTGATTAATTTTGCGATCGCTAGGAGGACATAATTACTTTTTCCTAACAAAACAATACCTATTTAATAAACTGCCAAGCTCATAAATTGTAACTATAACTTTCTCGAAAAGTGATGACTCGTAATACTCATACGCTGCATTAGATAAAACCTGTGAGCTTCAAATCGCTGGACTCCAGAATCAAGGCTAAGGTGTTGACACTGATGATTTTGAGCATATTCAATTAGCCACTGGAATAACTGTTGACCATAACCCTGTGACTGCTTTAACTCATCAACAACTAAGTCATCAATGTACAAAAACTTTCCTAATGCCAAACAGTTAGAAATACGAAATCCCGCCACTGCTAAAGTTTGCTCTTCTTTTTGCAAAAAGGCAAGTTTATATCCTTCTTTCATCTGATACCGAACTTGTTCTACGAAGTCAGCCTGCTGAAGGTGCGGGCGTAACTGAAACATAACAGGGAAACACCCTAAAATTTGAGAGTCAGATTCTGCCAATTGTATTAACACAAATGTTGTTTATAAAAATATTACATTCCCTTATACTACCAAACGTCCTAATTCTCTCTAGACATAAGCCAAGTCTCGCTGAATTATTGGTATTTACTTTGCTTTGAATGACGTTTTTTCAGCATCAGCACTTTGCTATTCTCCTTCGCATTAATTAAGGCATCAAGATAAACTTGCTCAAATAAATCCCGCGATCGCATGGCTACCACCTGTCTCCTGTAATCTTGGTAATAGCGATTTAAGCGAGGGCGATCGCTTTATGCATGTTACCTTGAGCATGAGCAATCATGCCACGATCTGCGGGTAGAACCACTTCTAACCAAGTTGATTGGACAGACTATGGAAGCGATCGCACACAAGCATACATACAATTCTTTACTGAAGCTGTTGAAACAGTTCCTTAACTTTGATCCAAGCATCAGCAGCAGCTTCTGGATTATAACTACCGCGATGGTTGCAGAAAAAACCGTGATCGGCTTCATAGCGAAAGACTTGATGAGGAATCTGATGCTTCTCTAACTCTGCCTCAATTTGCTCAGTTTGTTCTTGGGGAATTCCTGCATCTTGTGTACCAAAGAAAGCGTAAACAGTACCCTTGATATCTGGAGTGTGGGTAATAGTAGGCACACCACCACCAGGGGTAGAGTTAGCAATACCCCCACCGTAGAAGGAAGCAGTAGCTTTGATATCAGAAAGCGTTGCAGCTAAATATACAATGTGTCCCCCAAAGCAGAAACCAATGGAACCGATGCGATCGCCATTTACATTCGGCAGAGTTTTCAGATAAGCGATCGTTGCTTGAATATCGCTCAATATTTCATCCGCTTTAGTTTGTTCTTTATATTTTCTGCCAAGCTGGATATCTTCGCTTTTGTATCCAGCTTCAAAACCGGGAGCAATTCGCTGAAAAATTGCCGGTGCAATTGCCACGTACCCCTTTTTGGCTAATCTCTCCGTCACTTCCCGAATGTGAATATTGACCCCAAAAATTTCTTGAACCACAATTACCGCGTTGAAATTTCCCTCACCCTGAGGTTCAGCTAGGTAAGCATCTATCTGCAAATCACCATTAGGGATTTTCACTCTTGCGGTGCGAATTGCCGTATTTGTCGCTGTGTTGGTCATCTTTGCAAACAGTTAGGATTTTTCTACTCTGGGTATTATACTACGGTAAGTTGATAGGTATATCGTATATTATGAAATGATGAGTAATTATGTGGTTGAATACAATTGATCATATTCAAGTGACATCTTCCCCGGAAGCAGAAGATGCAATGCTATTTTTCTACAGCAAAGTTTTGGGACTTACAGAAATTCCTAAACCTGAGACAATCAAAGCGAATGGAGGTGCTTGGTATGTTCTGGGAAATATTCAGATTCATATTAGTACTGAGCAAAACCCGAATAACACAGCATCTAGACGACATATTTGTTACTTAGTAAATGATTTGCAGGCTTTTCAGGAACACCTGCGATCGCATAGTGTGGAAATTATTCTTGATCAACGACCAATACCAGGACGCGATCGCTTCTTTTTGCGCGATCCTGCTGGAAATCGGATAGAAATAGCAGAAGCGAACAGTATTTTTTCATAAAAATTAACTCTTTTCTACTCGCTAGAAATCGATTTTGTCAGAAGTCTACTGACTAAAACCATATAACCATTTATCTTTTATGATGTTCCATTCCTTACTTCTATTTATTACCGCGTTTATTGCGGGTGGACTCAATGCTGTTGCAGGGGGTGGAAGTTTTATTACATTTCCAGTCTTAATTTTTACGGGTGTACCTCCAATTAGTGCCAATGCAACAAATAATACTGCTTTATGGGTAGCGGCTTTGGCGAGTGCTAGAGCATATCGTAATAATTTAAGCATCCCGCAACGGCAATTATTCTTACTATGTGGTGTCAGTTTAGTCGGTGGAATGCTTGGTTCTGTTGCTTTGTTATATACCTCTCCAGATGTTTTTCAAAAGCTAATTCCGTATCTATTGCTGCTAGCAACGCTGGGCGGCTACAGCACCATCTGGCTAGGGCGATCGCTGCCCCCCGACGGTCGTCTGGTGACGCTGGAAGCTGATCCAAAGCACGCCGAAGTCGCCTGCGCCAACATCGCCCGTGCTGGTCTGTCTGATGTCGTTGAGTTGCGTCTCGGACGGGCGCTCGATACGCTGCCACAGCTTGCCGCCGAGGGTCGCGACCCATTTGACTTAATCTTTATCGATGCCGACAAGCCAAACAATCCAGATTACTTTGCGTGGGCGCTCAAGCTCTCTCGTCGCGGCAGCTTGATAATCGCCGATAATGTCGTGCGTAACGCAGCGGTGGTGGATGCCAAGAGCGGCGATCCGAGCGTCCAAGGGATACGTCGCTTCAACAAGCTGCTCGGCGAGTCGCCGCACGTAAGTGCCACGGCAATCCAGACCGTGGGCAGCAAAGGTTACGACGGCTTCGCGATTGCGATCGTTACCACTGACCAGTAGCGCTGTGTTGCAAAATATAGGCTTAGACTTTATTGAGTTATGAAAGACGTTGGATTATCATAGGCAACTCTCCTAAATCATCAATAATGCCGTCTGAATTTTCTGGCTCTTGCCACCCTAAGTCTCTTTTCCAAATACTTTTCATCCCAATGCGTTTAGCTCCCATAACATCTGTGTCGGGATGATCGCCGATAAATACACTTTCATTTGGTGTTACCCCAAGGTTGCGTAAAGCGCGAAGAAATATTTCTGCCTCTGGCTTGCGGACTTTCTCAAGTTCTGAAATCAAAATCGAAGAGAATTGCTCGAATCATTGTTTATGGCGGAAATCACCAGCTACCTATTGGAAGTCCGAGAACCCCGACTTCTCTAGAAAGTGGGGGTTCTGATTTGACATTTTTTACCTTGCTTTATTGGCAATACCAGAAAACACGAACAGCTGCTGCTCTTTGGGTGCAGGCAAGTTTTCACCCAGGTAACGATGAAGACCTACTCCCATGTCTTTTGTTGCAGTGAGTTTGAAGTTAACTTCCTCAAATCCAGATTCACGCAATAATCTACGCACAGTCTGTGAGTAGGGAATACCGTTAGAGTGTCCGCGAGTCCAGATAACAAAAGCACCTTGTTTACTTAGAAAACTTAGGTTTCCTAGCAAGCGATTAAGTTCAGCTTCATCAGCGAGATTACCAAAGATACCGCAGACAATAACAATGTCTGCTGGTACTGCTCCCACATAGTTGGAGGAAATAGTTGCATCACCGTTGATAAACTCAATTTGCTGTGTCAAACCCAAGGATTCTATAGTTGCGCGTCCACGTTCAACTAATTGGGAATTGATCTCAACGAGTCGTGCATGAACATCTTTTGCACGAGGGTGGTTTGCTAAAGTTCCCAATAAATCTCGTCCATCACCCGCACAAACACTCACTATACGGATTATTCCTGGTGGGGACGCATCTAAGCTATGAGAAATGTATTCCCGCACGATTTGCAAACGTTGTTGCAATTTCGGCTCAGTATTGTAGAGGTCGTGCCATTCTAACCAGTCTTTAGGCATAAGGCGGTTCTCTCCTCATTCAAACTATGCTTTTGCAGGTGAAGCTCGTCATACGCGCGCCCTTGTTCATGACTTACACCTCACCCCCATCCCCTCTACAAGCCTAAAAAGAGGAGTGCCGTAGGCGGGGTGAGGTTTTGATGTGCAACTCGCTGTCACCTTAAATCTTAAATCTACGGTAATTTTATCAATAAACAGTAGTATTTTTGATAGAGGTAAGATATCACAGAAATACAGACAAAATCAATATGAGTGAATTATATTTACGGCATAGTCAAGCCTTTTTTGTCGTCAGGCGATCGCTTCAGGTAACATGGAATCTTTTACAGAAAGCTTAAAACTATAAGTAGCACATGGATTGTAATTTAGAGCAGTTTGCTAGCGATAACAACTCTGGGATTTGTCCGGAAGCATTGGAATACATGATTAAGGCAAACCTAGGTAGTGCTCCCGCTTATGGAAATGATGAATGGACTTCATTAGCAACAGACTATTTTAGAGACTTATTTGAAATTGATTGCGAAGTCTTTTTTGTCTTTAATGGCACTGCGGCAAATTCATTATCATTGGCTGCATTATGTCAATCTTACCATAGTGTGATTTGTCATGAAAATGCCCATATCGAAACTGATGAATGTGGTGCGCCAGAATTTGCTTCTAATGGTTCCAAGCTGCTACTTGCTAAAGGGCAAAATGGCAAGTTAACTTCAGAGGGTATAGAAGCGATCGTCAATAAGCGGGCGGATATTCACTATCCCAAACCTAAAGTAATTAGTCTGACTCAATCAACAGAATTAGGAACTTTATATTCAATTGATGAATTGGTTGCCATTAAGTCAGTCGCACAAAAATACAATTTAAAAATTCACATGGATGGCGCTCGTTTTGCCAATGCAGTGGTGGCGATGAATAAAACTCCTGCGGAAATTAGCTGGAAAAGTGGTGTAGATGTATTGTGTTTTTGTGGTACAAAAAATGGCATGGCGTTAGGAGAAGCGATTATTTTCTTTAATAAAGCGTTAGCAGAAGATTTTGCCTATCGCTGTAAACAAGCGGGGCAACTTGCATCTAAAATGCGATTTATTTCGGCTCCTTGGCTTGGTTTATTAGAAACGGGTGCTTGGTTTAAGAATGCACGTCACGCAAATCAATGTGCTGAATATTTAGAGAATCAATTGCTAAAAATAGAAGGCGTTGAAATGATGTTTAAGAGAGAAGCCAATGGCGTTTTTGTGAAGTTACCCGAACAAGCGATCGCCAGCTTAAGAGCCAAAAATTGGCAGTTTTATACATTTATTGGTGTGGGAGGAGTGCGGTTTATGTGTTCTTGGAATACAACTCAGGCAAGGATGGATGAATTGGTGGGCGATATTAAGGAAGCGATCGCCTAGTATCACTTTGCGGAATTCAAAAATCAAAATTTAAAAATCTTCTTGAATGGAAATATGACAAATCTGATAGAATACGAAGACAGTAGCGACGAAGTGCGTGCAGTATATGACGATATCCGCGCCACGCGGCAGACTGATTACATCAACAACTTTTGGAAAGCTTTAGCCAACCATCCTCCCACCCTGCGACGAACCTGGGACACGCTGAAGGAAGTAATGGCTAGTCCTGGCGAAATAGATCCACTGATGCGCGAATTAATTTACATTGCCGTGAGCGTCACAAACGGTTGTGAATACTGCATTGCCTCGCACACAGCAGCAGCGCGTACTAAAGGAATGAATGATGCCATGTTCGCCGAACTTATGGCAATTATTGCTGCCGCGAACATGACTAATCGTCTAGCCAACGGCTATCAGATTCCAGTGGACGAGCAATTCAAGACGTAGGAGCTTGCTGATAGCGTCCTTCAAAGCCAAAAGCTAATGAGGTGTTACCTGGTTGGCTTGCACCTGTACGCTTATTGCTGCACTGGTTGCAAAATTTGCGATCGCGTTCGACATCCGGCAGAACTTAGATGCTATCTTGTACGAAAACGAGAAGTAGTACAACATCGGCGTGTATTACATTCCACGGCAGGAACAATTTGTGTATCGTAATAAACAAGGCTGCTGTAGTACGTTTAGAGTTGAGAGCAAACCCGATGAAAGAAGATACCATCGAAATTACTGGTTTTCACGCTCATGTCTACTTCGATACCGCGAGTCGTGACACAGCTGCGCGTGTACGCGATTCCTTGGGCGCTAAATTTGATGTGCGGCTCGGACGCTGGCATGATAAGCTCATCGGTCCACACCCAAAAGCGATGTATCAAGTTGCATTTTTACCGGATCAGTTTAGCAAAGTTGTTCCGTGGTTAATGCTTAATCGCGAGGGTTTAGATATTCTCATCCATCCTGAAACAGGCGATGATGTGAAAGACCATACGGATCATTCTTTGTGGCTGGGAGAAAAGCTAGAACTGAATATCGAGTTTTTGCAAAAGCTTAGAATAACTTGACAAAATATTATGTTAAATATCGTCTGAAGACACTAAAGCAATTTTTGAGACACGTTCGTATTCTTCCTCAGTCTCAATTGCGACAGGAGCAACTTCAGCCAACAGATTGCGATAGGTGCTTTGGTCAAAAGTAAGAGTCATTTTTCCACTTTTCCTTATCGTATTCAGACTGTTTCACCTTCGGTTGTTTGTGGCATTGTTTCAATTAATGCCCGTAGCACCTTGTTCACAGACTCTGCTGTGGTGAAGACTTGAGCAACATCTTCATCTAGTACAACAACCGTCATTTTCGGCTTTCCACTTTTTGCAGCAAAGCGATTAGGTTTTGCCGAATGGTAATCCAAGTGGTATTCAGGCAACATTTCATCGTTTGAGTTTGGAGATTTATCGTTCATGCGTTTTGTTCATAGTCTTCACGTTCCCTTCGAGTGGCTAAACGGGCACTGATGATACGGATGGCATTAGGACGTTCAGTAAAACAGACCAGCAGCAACCGATTACTTTGAGAATGACCAATAATAATTTCTCGTTGCTCGTCAATCGAGTGAGCTTCATCATCAAAAATAAGTGCTAGCGGATTGTCAAACACTGTCTTGGCTTCTTCAAAGCTTACACTGTGCTTTTTAAGGTTAGTTGCTGCTTTGGTTTCATCCCACTCAAACTCCATGTATTAATGATATCTGATTTGGTGCGATCGCATGATTATGGAGAGGAGAAGCGATCGCATGATTATGCGGAAGATGTGCGATCGCTCTTTTCGTCCGAAGTAGTAAAGGGTAATTTCCAGGGATGAGATACGCTGTTAAAACTTTTGGGTGTTGACTTTTGCTTTACTCTACCTAGCCTAAAGTCTGGCTTACATCAATCCAACTACTTGCTACAATGTACTTATTTTACGTGAATATACTGTTAAATATAGTTAAACTAATTGTACTCACGTAGCAATTTTGTTGGAAAGTTGATTTATGGAAATTAGAAAAAAGCTTGACGATCTGATTAATTCACTTAACGCTATTCACCCATTATCTTTAGACAGTGACAATTTGGAGTATCTTGATGATAAATCAGATTATGAATTTGGTTGTGACTTAGGCAAGCGCTTAGGTGATGAGGAGTATGTCCCAACGTTAGAGCAAGCAATTAAGATTTATAATACTGGACGTATTAGTAAATTAAGTGCCGATATGGAAACATTGATCTATGTCTGTACAAATACTTTACAACAAAGT
Source organism: Spirirestis rafaelensis WJT71-NPBG6 (assembly GCA_019359015.1). GTDB lineage: Bacteria > Cyanobacteriota > Cyanobacteriia > Cyanobacteriales > Nostocaceae > Hassallia > Hassallia rafaelensis. The sequence continues at coordinate 87,229 of JAHHID010000001.1, read as the reverse complement.
ACCCCTGGGCTTAATTTTTCAGTGAAGAGTTTCGAGATTCATGTTCGTCTATCTGCACGTATAGCTGCTTATTATGCTGTCATCCAACTATATTTACGTCACCCTAGCATAACTTCAGAGAAAATCATAGCGAAGCTTGGACAAAAATTCTATGATTCACTGATGAAAGCTATTGTAAGTGCTTTAAGTTTAAAATACGTTCAGCAATACATCCATGCCTGCAATATCCTAAATTGGATTGAAGAGACAGCAAAAAAAGTCGAAGATAAAGTCAGTTTTTATGTACTTAATGATGCAAATAAAATTAATCGCATAATTGATATTGCCAAGTGTGAGCAATTTGAAATTAAAGCAGCACTTGCTATTGCAGGAAAATACGAAAAAGAATTTAAGGCTTTGGCAGAATTGCAATATACCATTGATACCATTGATGCTGAGATTGCACAGGCTGAGAAAGACTATAACCTTAATCAAGCCGCAGAACTAAAGTATGGGAAATTAACTGATTTACAAAGAATCTTGGCGATATGTGGGGATGAATTAAAAATTAAAGCTACTCAATATCTTACTGAATTCGGTTTAAAACAGAATCATGATTTGCAGTATTCAGAATGTTTGATAAATATAAATGAAACAGAGGATTTAGAAAATCTAAATGAGCTAGAAAAAGCTCAAAATAATAAATCAGAGCTTATAATTACTAATATCGAGTCAGTGGTAGTTCAAAAATATGAAGATAAAAATAGAATTTTACAACCTGAAAATATGTTTATAGATTTACAGCAGTATCTTTCAGGCTTGTGCGATGTTCCTTTAGACAAGATAACACTTGAATCGACAGTATTTTTAGGAGATTCTCCTAGTTTTAAACCTATCAGTTCAGGCTCTTGGGGTAGTTTATCTTCCAGTGAATATTCGCAAAGATACGATGCTCCTGATAATTCATTAGGAATGGATATTTTAGATGGCGCAGAACTGATGATATTTATTGATGAGGAATTTGATATTGATATTCCTTCTGGCGATTCCGACAAAATCGTGACGATAGAAGAACTTATAAATATAATTATTAAGCTTCGATGCGATGGCAATTAATATTTTATTAAATTTTTAAGTTACGTTTAACTAAGTCAAACCTTAAACTGGACTTTCCCTATACAAATGTAGTAAACAAAATAAAACCATTACCAATTAAAGGTTTTAATTGTTGACTTTAAAATCTGTATTTATATCTAAGCAATAGCTATTTTTGCAGTAGCGTAGAAAGTTGTAGACTATAATGATTTACTCATAATCAGTCCACATACTTAAGACTTTCACTACGTTTTCTTCTTCAAGCACTTCATATACAAGCCGATGCTGGATGTTAATTCTCCGAGAATATGCCCCTTGTAAATCTCCTTTCAATTTTTCGTATGAAGGAGGATTTTCATAGGGATTTTGCTCTAGTATTGCAAGCAACTCTTCTGCTTTAGGCTTGAGTCCTGCTGCGGCTAACTTTTTTGCATCTTTCTGCGCTCGTTTGGTAAAGCGTAACTCCCACATTACCAATCAAGTTCCTATGATTGTTGCACATTCTTCAATAGGGGTACGCATTCCTTCAAGGATATCCTCCCGCATACCAGGTACTTGAAGTAAATGTAATGTTTCCTGAATTGCGTTCCAATCCTCAAGAGCAACAAGTACGGCTTGATTTTCATCGCCAGTAATTATCACTGGCGTATGAGATTCTACGCTCTTGTTAATAACAGCATCAAGATGTTGTTCTGCTTCATGAACATGAATTACATCCATGTTTTAAACCTCAATTAAAGGTTGACTGAAAGACCAAGATCCCCGACTTCTTAAATAAGTCGGGGATCTTGTTTCTCAATATCATTATTCTACAGATTTTTAATCAATCCCAAAAAATGCTGTAAAAAGATAATAAAACCCAAAACTAACTACTCATACTCATGCAAAGCCCCTAACTTCCCAATCCCCGACCATATCGAAGCCACGGCAATTACTACCAAAATCGTGCCAATTCCCCCACCAACAACGGCAACCACCGGACCAAATAAAGCCGCAGCCAAACCAGACTCAAAACTACCCAACTCATTCGATGCACTAATAAACACACCATTAATCGCTGCAACCCGACCGCGTAAATAATCGGGAGTGCGAATTTGCACCAATGTCTGGCGAATCACAACGCTAATATTATCTAGTGCGCCACTCAACGCCAACATCAGCAGTGACAGCCAAAACCAACGCGATAAGCCAAAGATAATCGTCACCACACCAAAGCCTATAACTGATAAAAGTAGAGCTTTTCCGGCTTTGCGTAAGGGGGGTGAATGTACCAAAATCACCGCCATAATCAAGGCACCAATTGACGGTGCAGCTTGTAGATATCCCAGTTCTATCGGTCCTACCCGCAAAATATCTTTAGCAAAAATGGGTAGTAAGGCTGTCGCACCCCCAAACAATACAGCAAACAAATCTAAGGTAATAGCTGCGAGAATTAACTGATTCTGCCAGACAAATTTAGCACCAGCAGATAATGCTTTGATGGAAAGTGGTTCTTTGGAAGTGATGGTAGGCTGGTCTTTGATCGTCGCTACAGAAACAAAAGACAAAAACGCTGCAAATGCTGCCAATAAATACACTCCACTTGCACTTCCTAAGGAAGCGATCGCATATCCTCCTATAGCTGGTCCCATTACTGAGGCGAGTTGAAAGCTGCTACTATTCCAGGTGGCTGCATTCGTAAACAAATTATTAGGTATCAACTGCCACAAAAGGGAATCACTGGCAGGCTTGTTAAATGCTCTAGCTGCACCTGTTACCAGCAAACAAGCATACACCAGATAAATTGGTGCTTGAGTATAAGAAGCAACTGCCAACCCCAGCGAAGATAAACACGATAGCAGCACTGTTACCATCATGATATGTTTGCGGTTATACTTATCTGCCACATGTCCGGCAATTAATGTTAGCGCGAGAATTGGTAACACTTGTACCAAACCCACACCCCCCAAAACCATTGCTGAACCAGTGCGATCGTACAGTTCCCAGCCTACTGCAATATTTCTAATTTGGAATCCTGTAAATAGCAGTACCCGTCCAATAATAAATAGTCGATAATCACGAAACCTCAAGGCTGCAAAGGCATCTTGTTTTACAGCCTCAGCCTTAAGGTGCTTTTTTAACTTCCGATCGCTCGAAGACATGTTTAAGTAGAGTCAACCCTTCTTCAATGTGTGCAATTTCTTCTGCCGTCAGACTTTCTAGCAAGTCTGCAATGTGAGTGCGAGTTTGGGCAAGGGTTTGCTCAAGATGGTGCTTACCCTCATCCGTAAGATTGAGAACCACCCGTCGTCTTTCCTGGGGATGGTCGGTACGTTGAATAAAACTACGCTGTACTAGCCGTTCTGTAGTTGTAGAAGCAGTAGCACAAGTTACACCTAAATGTTCCGCAACTTCCGATAAAGACGCTCCTGGATTGCGTTTGATGAATAGCATCGAGCGCAATTGCGGTATAGATAGAGACGCAACACTATTCTCACGCATATCCGCTCGGATAAACCGCATTAATAAGGGAACCGTATCCATTACTTTAACGGCACATTCTTCAGAGGGTTTACCGAGCTTCATCAACTGTTTTTCTCCTGGTTACGGTTACATCGCCACCCGTGGATAAAGTCGTCCACAGATGATAGTCAAGCCTATTAATGTTAACAAGAGAATTGTACAGTCCAGACCATATCCATAAAGACTGGAGCTATTCGCTATCATTGTACCTCGTAAGGCATCAACTTGATAAGTTAAGGGATTGATGTGGGAAATTATCTGCAACCATTTTGGCATCAGGGAGATGGGATAAATGGCGTTGCTGGCAAAAAACAACGGCATAGTCATTAATTGTCCGAGTCCTGTAAACTGTTCTCGGCTTTTTACCAGACAGCCAATGATGAGTGAAAAAACACAAAAACAACCTGCCCCTAAAACAACAATTACCAATACTTGAAGAAAAGCTAAGAAATTGAGATTAATTTTGACACCTAAAAGTATTGCCAATCCGTAAATAATTACTATCTGTGGTAAGCACCTTACTCCACAACCGACGGCTTTACCCAACACCATTGCCGCACGAGGTACGGGACTAGCCAGCAGTTTTTGCACAATTCCTAAATCTCGCTCCCAAATCAGCGTCATACCCCCAGTGAAAATTGCTACAAACAGCACGCTTTGAGCTAAAATACCGGGAGTCATAAAGTCTAAATAAGATAAGTTCCCTGTAGGAATAGCGCGAGTTCGGGTGAAAACTTGTCCAAAGACTAATAGCCATAATGCAGGCTGTACACTTCGGATGATTAAATCGCTGGGATCGTGGCGAAGTTTACGTACTTCTAGTTCAGCTAAAACAAGAGTTTTGCTAATTAGTTGGGCGATCGCATAAATAAAATTTTCTCGTCGTAATCGTCGTGGTTCAACCCAACCGTCGAGCGTTACGTCTGGTTTTTGCTGTGTCACGATAACTAACTCCTGACGCTAATTCGTCCCCTGTATAGTGGATAAAGACATCATCTAAGGTAGCGTTTGTACCTAAAGCAGCTTTTAAATCTGTGGGTGTGCCAGTTGCAATCACCTTACCCCGATTCATAATTGCTACCCGATTACACAAACTATCAGCTTCTTCTAAAAAATGAGTAGTTAAAAATATGGTTGTGCCGTAATCTGCACGAAGTTCCTCCACAAGATTCCATACTTGGCTACGAGCAACCGGATCGAGTCCGACTGTTGGTGAGCCACTCCGTTGGGCGGGTTCCCCGACTTGAAGGAAGTGGCGAACCCGAAGGGCTCATCGAGAAACATAATTTGGGGTCGATGCAAGATGGATTGGGCAATTTCTAGCTTGCGAATCATCCCACCAGAGTAATTTCTCACCAGGCGATCGCTTGCTTCTTCCAAACCCATAAACGCCAGCACATCACGGATGCGCTCTCTGCGTTGTTTAGAGGGAATGTCATACAGCTTGGCAAAGATTAAGAGATTTTCATAGCCTGTGAGACTGCCATCAGCAGAAAGAGCTTGGGGTACATAACCGATGACTTTTCTCACAGCATCTTGCTGATGAGTTACATCATAGCCAGCTATAGCTGCCCGTCCAGCACTTGCTGGTAGTAGCGTTGTCAACATCTTGATGACTGTACTTTTACCTGCCCCATTCGGACCGAGCAAGCCAAATACTTCTCCAGATGTGACAGAAATATTTAGGGCATCAACGGCAGTGAACTTATCAAATCTGCGCGTGAGTTCCTGGGTTTCCAATATGACCGATTTCGGAAAGTTGGCAGGCATTTCCAAGCGATCGGCTTTTCCTGTCAGTTTCGTCACGAGTAGGATGCACTTCCTTGATAGTATATTTAGGTTATCTAATTATTAGCTTCTCATATATTCTGTGGAAGTCAAGAGCTTATTTTTTTTACAATGAAGCATAAATAAAATACCGTCTTGAAATCATGCAAGAGTATTACAAAGAAGACCTCGCATTTATTCATGATGTCGGTTTCCACGACTATGCTCTCAAGTCTGCTCCTGGCATATTGGAAATTCTGGCTCAAAACAAGATACAACAAGGATTGGTAGTAGACTTAGGTTGCGGGAGCGGATTATCGGCGCAACAGTTTGTAAAAGCTGACTACCAAGTTCTTGGAATTGATATTTCTGAGTCAATGATTGCGATCGCACGAACAAAAGTGCCAAATGCTGAGTTTCGCGCTCTTTCACTGTTCAAGGCTGATATTCCGCAGTGCAATGCCGTTACGTCAATCGGTGAATGCCTTAACTATCTGTTTGATCCAGATAGCGATCGCTCTTCCCTAATTCATCTGGTTCATCGTATATATAGTGCCTTAATCCCTGGAGGTCTATTCATCTTCGACATTGCAGAACCAGGACAGGTCACAGAAGGAACAGCTAAAGGATTTACTGAAGGAAAAGATTGGGTGGTACTCGTCGAGAAGCAGGAAAATCCAGAGCAAGAAACGTTAACCCGTCGAATTATCAGCTTTAGGAAGGTGGGAGAATACTACAGACGGGATGACGAAGTACACCACCTGCGGTTATACAAAGCGACAGATATTGCCAGAGAACTTGGTCAAGTCGGCTTTCAAGTTCAAACGATGCGTAGTTATGGTAAATATTCTCTGCCAAAAGCTCATGCAGCATTCATTGCACGCAAACCAGAATAAAATGCCCAAAAAAGCGACGTTTTGCAGCCTCACAGATGAAGGAGAAAATTATAATTTAAATTTCCTTGAATGAGTTGATATTTAAGGCATTAAATGCATTGTCGAATTAATTCAAGCGTATGAGTACAGTATTCATCGCCGTAATGTGAAGTAAAACCAATCGCGCGATAGAACTGATCAGCGACATTACTATGGGTGCGTAGATGAAGGTGATCGAAGTTCAAGCTTGCCTCATCTATAACTCGTTCAACTAAAGCGCGACCAATACTTCTGCGACGATGCTCAAGCATGACATACAGATGTCGGACACGTCCGGTAGTTGCAGAATTTGCATAGGGATCGATATTCAAACCACAAACACCGATTATGCGATCGCCTTCTTTGGCAACAAATAATGCTTCCCCATTGCGGTCAAATCGATTCGCTTTTGAAATCCACTTGTCAGCTAGACGCTGGATAGCCGGGAAATCTGCGTTCAAGCTTTCAGCAATCATATCAGCAAAATAGTCTGATGAGAAGTCTTGAAGCTTTAAGATTGACATATTTTTCTGAATAGCGGTCATATCATTCGCCTCAATGTCAAAAGGGATAGTTAAGTTATTCATCAATTTTATTTATCGTTTTAAAAAGAAAGAATATTTGCTGTTCTTAAGCAAAAACGAATAATATTAATTTTAAATAAAGCTAAGGTATCTTGCTAAGAAAAAAAATTATCAGTTCATTTGATAGCGATCGCCTCCAAAATTTCCCATAATCATCTGTCTGCTGATATTAAGCAAAATACTCAAAGCATCTCCTAATGTGCCCTCACCTGAAAAAACAGGGAGGGACTAGGAGCAACACACATTGAATCATTGAGAGCAACAAATATGAGTTGGTTAATTGGTACTTCACTTATTGGGATTTCTGTGGCTTTTGCAACTACCTTTGATGATAATTTGTATTTGACAGCTTTCTTCGGCAAAGTCAATCGTCATTTTCGTCCCAAGCATGTTATTGTCGGTGAATTTTTGGGATTCACTACGTTAATATTTGCTAGTCTCCCTGGTTTCTTTGGTGGTCTAGTTCTTCCAGAAGCCTGGATTGGATTGCTAGGGTTTCTTCCAGTGGCTATTGGGATCAGTCATCTCATGAGTCGAGAAAATGATGAAGAAGTAGTGCAAGATGTGTCAGTTAACTTAGATGCTGGCAAACCTCAACGTCAGAAAAAATCGCTATTCGCAATTTTACGCGATCGCCAAACTTACCGCGTTTCCGCTGTCACCATTGCCAATGGAGGAAACAATATTGGAATCTATGTGCCGTTATTTGCCAGTAGTAATCTTCCCAGTTTGGGCGTAATCTTGCTTGTTTGCTATTTTACGGTTGGATTGTGGTGTTTTATGTCTTACCACATGACTCGTAATCCTCTCATGGCTCCGGTTCTAACCCGCTATGGTCGGAAAATCTTTCCCTTCATATTAATCTGGTTGGGACTCTCCATCTTGATGAAAAGTGGAACCTTTCAACTTATACCTAGTTTTTCAACGCTTTACAATTAAGCACGCTTGAGCGATACTCCTTCATAAGTCGCTGGGCTATATAGATTTTCAAAGAAAAATTAGGGCTGCTGATGTTGTAGCGATCGCACAAAAAAATGAAAACTTCGCCTACACTTTATAGCAGTTTGGCAGAGAATTTCGCTAATATTACTAGTATAAATTTTGACTTTTAAAAATGAATGACCATTTCTAAGGCTAACTCGTTTTATTGGCAATTGTTGAGAAAAGTAGCAGATGGAGACGAATAACCCTTCTGCTACTTAGGATTGAGAGGAGAAACGTTACGAGCTAACCAGCGTGAGCGACTTCTTTGGTAACAGGAGAAATATTGATCGCTTTTACTAAATCAATTACAACATCCTGTAACCTCTGCTCAACTTCTGCATCTAGCTGGATGCTTCCATCTGGCTGTATTTGAATTTGCTTGTCTACAGTGTAAATAGTGCTTAGTATGTGCCGCGCTCCTAATTCTGACAGCACAGGTTTCAAAGCATATTCAATTGACAATAAATGAGCGATCGTTCCACCTGTAGCAAGTGGGAGTATGACTTTTCCTGCTAAGGCTTTCTGCGGTAATAAATCCAAAAAGGCTTTCAGGACACCTGTATATGCAGCTTTGTAGATAGGTGTCGCAATAATCACACCCGAAGCTTTTTCTAATAAAGCTTTCGGTTTTTCCAAGGCAGGACTATCGTAACGTCCAAACACCAAATCCTCAGCAGGGATATCACGCGCCGAAATGATATCTACTGTGAAACCCTGTTTTGAGAGGATTTTGGCGGCATACTCAAGTAAGCCATAGGTTCGGGAAGGATGAGAAGGACTGCCTGCGATCGCTAAAATATGAGCCATTTTGTCAAATCCTGGTAATAATTTTTCAGTTAATCTACGGTAGCTGGGGTTCTTTCTTTGACTTGTTCGGGAAACTCCCGATTGGCGACTACCTCGCCAAACGGACTAGTCATCTGTGGTTCTAAAACAGGTAAATTTTCCAAGGGTAAACGCGGAAAGAGTAATTCGGCAACGCGATAGGCTTCTTCTAAATGCGGATAACCTGAAAAGATAAAAGTCTCAATTCCCAAGTCTGCATACTCCAACATTCTTTTGGCAACGGTATCGGGATCGCCTACCAAAGCAGTTCCCGCACCACCGCGCACTAAACCAATTCCTGCCCACAAATTCGGGCTAATTTCCAAAGCTTCTCGACTACCTTTATGTAATTCTCCCATCCGGCGTTGCCCTTCTGAATCCATGCGGGCATAAGCTTTCTTAGCTTGGTTGATCGCTTCTTCATCTACGTAGCGAATTAAATCATTTGCCGCATCCCAAGCTTTACTCTCGGTTTCCCGCACGATCACATGTAAACGAATACCAAACCGAAGTGTGCGTCCTTGGGCTTCAGCCAGCCGACGGACTGCGGCAATTTTTTCGGCAACCTGTGCGGGTGGTTCACCCCAAGTCAAGTACACATCTACGTGTTTGGCGGCAATACTTTTCGCAATCGGTGAAGAACCGCCAAACCACAAAGGTGGATAAGGTTTCTGCACGGGTGGAAACAGTAGCTTACCGTCTTGGATGTTGAGATAATCGCCTTGGAAATTAGCAGTTTCACTTGCAGCTATCTGTCGCCACACTGTTAAAAATTCGTCTGTGAGTTTGTAGCGATCGTCATGGTCAAGGTGCAAACCATCCCCTGCTAATTCTACCGGATCGCCACCTGTAACCACGTTAATCAGCAAGCGCCCCCCAGAAACGCGATCGAACGTTGCCGCCATCCGCGCTGCTACTCCTGGCGACATCAACCCCGGACGAATTGCTACCAAAAACCGCATTTTTTTCGTATGCGTTACCAGCGCTGATGCCAAAACCCAAGCATCTTCACAAGAACGCCCTGTGGGTAATAAAGCACCTGTAAAGCCCAAGTGATCCACCGCTTGAGCAATCTGTCGCCAGTAATCAAAGTTAACTGTCCGTCCGCCGATGGCAGTACCGAGATAGCGTCCTTCTCCGTGTGTGGGAATAAACCAAAGTAGTTGCATAATCCCTATTTAAAGTAGCTGCAAAATTCGGATTATTTTAATACTACAGTAAATATATCAAATTACCGTATTTTGTCTGACATCATAAGAGTATTGCACAGGTAAATGGCGAAAGCAACACTTTGAACAAATTAAGTACTGTTTGTCTATCAATTTACCGTATTTAGTTTTTTAGCTTTTACAACTTGAGTTTGACTTGCCCCAAGGGCTGGTCAAAGCTGACTGGGAATAAATATTCTCCGCCTCTCCGTACTTTAGACGTAACTTCTTGCCTATTGTAAATTTTTATGGTATGTTACTGTCTAAATCTTAAATAGTCTCGTAACTTGAGCGGTATAGCGTAGATTTTAAATATATATCAACTAAGTCAGCGCGACTCTCAGGCGAAAGTAGGACTAAGTAAGAAGCAATTCCCAGATGCCTCCGCGTTAAGACAGATAAACGAGGGAGTTAGGATTTGTAAGTAATAACGAAAGCATTCGTCACTCATTTACATCAATCCTGACTCTCTATTTCCTTAATCTTATTTAAAAAGTAAATTGCGCTTTGAAGTTGCACTTGACATAACAAAGCTAAAGATACCAAAAGCGCAACCTGTTTATTTATTAGGTGTTGCATATTGGCAAGATGTTTAATTAAAACCCAGATCCGCGACTTGTTTGAGAAGTCGTGGATCTTGCTTCTCCGTAAGTTATGAAAGTGGACTGATATCTGGAGATAGAATTGGTACTTGTCTCAAGCTGCTTTAAGGATTAACCTAGCGGTGTCTTGTCATGTGGAAGAACTAATGAAACCACTATCCGACAACCATGATGTATACCTTTGTGTGACTCCAATCATCGACTGGAATGTAGCGGCAGTAGCAAATAAAGCAGCAGAGGTAACTAATTACTGTCGCTCGGATGTTGAAAAAGCCAAATGTCTTTTTGAGTGGGTTCGAGACAATATTCCCCATTCCAAAGATATTGATTCGGACTTAGTAACCTGTTCGGCTAGTGAAGTGCTTGAGGCAGGAACGGGTATCTGTTTTGCTAAGAGCCATTTGTTGGCAGCGATGTTGCGTGCGGTTGGCATTCCTGCTGGTTTTTGTTATCAAGTCTGCACGCGAAACGAGCCTTATCAAGGAATGGTTTTACATGGTTTCAACGGAATCTATTTAACAAGTCTTAATCGCTGGGTTCGTGTAGATCCACGTGGAAACACAGGTACAATCAATGCTCAATTCAATCTCCAAGAGGAATGCCTCGCTTTTCCTCCTGATTTGACACGTGGCGAATTTGTGTTTGATGAGATCTGGTCAAATCCCGTCCCCGAAGTCGTCGATGTTCTTACGAAATTCAAAAGCCGTAGGCAGATGTGGTCGCACCTGCCCGCATCAATTCATAGTATCGACTCAAATACGGCATCAGTTGTTACTCGCGTCCCGATATCTTTGTAAGCGTTGATTTAGAGTTCCTGTATGTAACTCAAACAAATGATTGTCGTAGTCGTAAAAATATAAGGAACGTCCTTCTTCTTTTACACGACTTCGACCTTTCTTTACTTCTAACTCAAGACTCTTAACTCTCGCAGCGTAGATTTCATAGTCCTCTTCAGTGATTTTAAAAGCTACATGATTATAAGTTTTTTCTGGCAAAGACTTTCCTTCCATGATGGCAATCCATAAGCCGTTTATGAGGAAGAATTTTTCTTTTGAGATGGAGAAAGTTTGCTCACCACTGGAATAAATTTCCTCAGCATCAAATATCGATGTAAGAAATTTCGTCATTTTCTCCAAGTCGCTCACAATGAATGTGATATGGCTAATTCCTTGAATCATTCTTCCTTAATGCCGTATGGACGTGTGCCCCACATTAGGTTAGGTTAAACCTCGCTTGCTGAACACTCTTGCAATTCCATTTCTAAGGCGACAGATAGATTTCTATATGCCTTTACTTCGATCGCATTTCCACTCGGATCGCTTAATAGCATTTTCGCTTGCTCTGCGTCGGTATCCACACCAGAAACATTTGGCTTTACCTTGAACTGAACCCTCATTTCATCAAGACGATTTGCAAGAGCCTGCCAATCATGCCACGCCAAAATCGCACCGAAGTGACGCACACCATGTTGTCCCGTCGGTAAAACCTCAGAGGGTCGTTCGTGCAAAGTAATCTGAGCTTCAAAGAGGAATATATCGATCCACTTGTCACGGACACGACCGACCTTGGCACCGAAGGTGGTAACATAGAAGTTCTTAGATTCTTCTAAGTCTCGGACGGGGAGCGCAAGATGAAAGATTGGGCGAAACATCACGATAGTTATTTTTGATCAAACTACCTAAGCTTTTGAATAATTAGGATTCCATTGCAACCAATAATCTTCCAAAGCTCTAGCAATAGTATCCGCTAATTTTCCAAGTAATGCGTATATTAAAATACTTAAAACGACAACATCTGTTTGCATAAATTCTCTCGCATTCATTGCCATATAACCAATACCAGAATCAGCGGCAATTGTCTCTGCAACAATCAGTGTCAACCACATGATACCCAACGAAAAACGGACACCCACCAAAATAGATGACAATGCCCCAGGAAGAATAATTCGCCAAAATAAACCCCAGGTACTAAAACCATACACTTTCCCCATCTCAATTAATCCCGGATCAACGCTACGAATTCCATGAAAAGTATTTAAGTAAATGGGAAACATTACACCCAAAGATACAAGAAATAATCTGGCTTCATCCCCAATGCCAAACCACAAAATAACCAAGGGAATTAATGCCAAATTAGGAATATTACGCAGCATTTGAATAGAAGTATCTAACAACTTTTCTGCAAGGGGAGAGATGCCATTAAGTAAACCCAAGATAAACCCAATACTTCCCCCAATTAAAAATCCAGAAATTGCCCTTGTGGCACTAATACTAATATTTCTAAATAGTTCCCCTGTCTTCGCTAAATTAATAGCAGCACCCAAAACACTTAAAGGTGCAGGTAAAATCCGGATTGGAATTAAACCTATAGAAGAGAATAGCTGCCACAAGACAATTATCACCAGAGGTACTAACCAAGGAATTAAGGACTGAACATGGCGATTTTTTAATAATTTTAATTTTAACTTATGCTTTTTCATCGTCTGCCTTGATAAAAACTTATTAGAACTAGAGGAGACAGTTTTCATAGTATGATGTGATATTTATGAATGATGTTTACAAAGCTGCTGGAACTGGGTAAAACTAACTTTTCCAAGCAGCAATTACGGTAATAGGCAATTCTTCTGTAAATGTTCCTGAAGGCTCTATCTGTAAAAGAGATTCTCTTAAATCAGCCTCAAACTTATTGCGGTTTTCTCCTACAAAAGATGGGAGACAAAAAGCTGTAGAATAAAGATAGCCAATGTAACTATCAATTGTCCAAGCTTTTTTATATTTTACTTCATAATTAGCTTGACGCGGAAAGGGCGATTTAGCTAATATTTCTTCATGAGAAACTGCTAAAGGTTGCCATACACCGTTACCACCTTGACCTGTGCGACGCTGTTCACCCAACCAACGTTTAACAACTGAAATAGCTGTTTTTTTCCACGGATGATCACTATTCCAGGGGTCTTCATAGGTTTTGATAATAGCAATACCACCATCGCTAGAAAGTAAGTCGTATATACGTTCTAGTACCAATTCTCGCTGCATCCAATGAAAAGCCCTACCAATTGTCACTAGCTTGAATTTACCAGCAGCAGGAGAGATATTTTCTGCTCGTTCTAATACCCAACTAATATTTGTTGCTCCCACTGCTAATGCTTGCTGTTGTGCTTCTTGGAGCATATCTGGATCGGGATCTAAACCGATGACTTCTTGAAAATGATGCCACAGGGGAATTGCAATTAACCCTGCACCACAACCCAGGTCTAAGAGTCTTCCTTTACCATTGAGTTGAAATTTCTCTGTCAGCAAATCAAATAAAATAGGTGGATACTGGGGTCTGTAACGCGCATAGTACCAAGCTGCACCTTCAAATAAAGTTGGGTCATAAGTCGTAATTGTCGTCATATTTTCAAAATCCTAAATTTGTATGGTAGTAAGGACTTTAGTCCTTGATTTCAGCCTGAAAACGCTTACTAAGCTGTTAAGCATTTAATTTGCACATTGAGACCGCACTCTAGCAGGGGGCTTTCTAGCAGGGGAGAGGGTTTGCAGGTTTTATTTATAATTAAAATGGTGCAACTTGTAGACGCGACAGCTTACACCTTGCATTTACTGTTTAGCTAGGACTTCTTGAGGTGTAATTTTGGCATATTCTTCAGGTGACAAAAACCCGTCTCTAACATTCACCTTTTTGGGTATGAGTTTTAAGCTATACCATTTATCTGCCACTTCCTGTTGCTTTGTAATGATTTTATCGGTAATTGGTACTAATGCAAAATCATACTTGGTGTGCATTTTCTCTAAAGTGGCTATATCCAATTGCGTCACAGGTGCAAGTAGTTCGGCTATTTCTTTCGGGTGTTGTTTCGACCAAACTTGTGCTTTCTGTAGTTCGTCTAAAAAGACTTTAATTACTTCTGGATTTTCTTGATAAAATTTGCGTGATGTGGTGTAAAAGTTGTTAGTATCTCGCAAACCATTACTACCATCTATTAAAACACGACCGATTTTATTTTGCTCATTTCTAGTGACAAATGGTTCCCAGATAAACCAAGCATCCACTTTACCTTGACTAAATGCCGCACTAGCATCTGGTGGTGGTAGGTAAACTGAAGTTATATCAGTGAGTTTTAGCCCTTCTTTTTCTAAAGCTCTGAGTAGAAGGTAATGACCGATAGATGCTTTTTGAAAAGCGACTTTTTTACCTTTCAAATCTTTGACACTTTTAATAGAAGAGTTTACAGGAACTAAAAGCGAAACTGCTTGACCATCAGTGGAATTAACAGCTAGATATACAAGATCGGTTCCGGCTGCTTGGGCAAATACAGGGGGTGATTCTGCGGTGGAGGCAATATCAAGCCCGTTTGCATTTAGGGCTTCTAATTGTTGCGGTCCCGCAGCAAATTCGGGCCATTCTACTTTATATCCAAGGGATTCTAATTTTTTATCCAAATTGCCTTGCTTTTCTAAAACTGCTAAAGCAGTAAGCTGTTTAGAACGGACAATTCTGACTACTTTGTTGCTACTACCAGATGTAGATGTACTAGCTGTATTGGTAGTATCAGATGTAGATGAAGCTGCTTGTTTCTGAGTATTATTTTCTGGTGTCCTGCAACTGAACATTGTAGTAGATAAAACTAAACTGTAGCCAAGGGCAAATAACGCCGAACGACGAGTGATTCGTTTACGTTTCCAGGATTCAAACTTAGCTTTTAAATCTTGCATTAGATGATGACAAAAATTACAAATAACTAAAGGGTTAGAAACTTACTTGTTTGTATCTGAATTGTTGACAATTCAGATACAAACAAATTCAAACTGTAATCGTTGTGCCGTCAAATTTAGTGAACGTATAACCATCGAATTGCTCGTTGAATGTTAGCCTTTCGTCTTTGAGAATGCTGATAGCAATTTCTTCGCCTAAAGCTAATGCAGCTGAACCATCTGAGCGCCAATGGATTCCGCCGTTGTTGCGACCAAGGGTATAGTTAACTGCCAGCTTATTCAACTCACCTCCCACTGTAAGTGGTTCTCCATTGTAGGGAATTACCTTTGTGGGGTCATTGGGGTCAGGTATCACCGGATTGGGGATGACAAAGTTCTCGTCAAAAAACGCCTTCAACAAAGTGACATTTACACCAGCAATAGAAGCAGCACCTCCACTGTAAGAGGGATGTGTTGGTGCGCCTTCTGGGTATCCATGAGGCAATAAATAACTCCCGTAGGTGCTGAAGATATCAGCCAAAGCTCGCGACTTCAAAAACTCATCATTAATCGGATATTCAGTTTTATTGACAATGTTGTTGTAGACTAGTCCAGCAAATGCCTCCGGTCGCAGACGGCGGTGTACATACCACTTTTGCCAGTAACTAGCTCTAATCGCCCGTGAGGTTGCCAGAGGAAGCAAGCCTTGCAGATATGCGACGGCAAATGTAGCAGCAGAACCTTGTTGAGTCTTAGATTTGACGTAGGGATTGCCTGGATTTAAAGGGGCACCAATACCACTGCCTAAAGGCTCGTTCACGTTAGTGCCGTTACTGAGAATCAACGATGCTCCCAAGAATAAAGCTCCGCCAATATGGGAAAACTCACCTAAATCCCGACCATTGAAGATATAACGGCGCTGTGGATCGTACTTAATCGATTTGCCAGAGCTACCACCATTTTGGACAGTCAACCATTCCTGAAAATCGATGAGAAAATCGTTACCAGGAAGGGCAGTACGAATCAGGGGAGAAACATATTGAGTGCCAAAAGGAACATTTAATAGTAAAAACTGTGAGATATAAGGACCTATATCCACTCCTGGAGGAATGAAGTGTCGTGCTGACCTGTATGAATTATTGGACTGACCGACATAGGTAACAGTACCGCGAAACAGAATCTCAGGCGTGATTTGACCATTCTGTTTAGGTCCAGTGTATCCTGAAAGCTTGTTCAAATCTTCGACAGCAGCCAGAACCTTGGGATTGCTAGTATTGTTTTGGAACTCTGTAAAAGGTACATCACGAAGTAAGGCTTGCCAGTAAAGTTCTACTGCTTCAGCTGCTTGTTCTGCACTATCTAAAGTCGGTGCTGGTGGAATTGCTACTTGCGAAGCATTATATCCTTCTAGGCTGATTGCCAATGGACCTTGAGGATTAACTAGCTTTCTTCCACCACCGAGAATGATGTTTTCATAGTCATTAGGATTGCCGGATCTTAAAGCTTGAATCAGAGAATTGTAGGCATCCAGTTTGACTTCACCCCGCTCATCGTGAGGCAGTCCCCTAGTGTCAGTGGCGATTTTATTAGGATACCGCTTCTCATCACCATTGGTCGGATGCCCAGGAATAGGAATTGCCCGATTAGCCTCTGCCGCAGCAACACGAATTCGATAGGCTTTCTCACGAAATGCATTATAGTTCTGCCGCACACCTTCCTGTGCCTGCACCACACCACTGCCTTTCTTGGTGGATAAAGTGGAACCCACAACTCCCGTCACAACGGTAGTGGCTGTAAATATACCAGTATGAACCAAAAAAGAGCGTCTGCTGGGGCTAGTTAAACGATGCTGTTTAACCTTGGATGTTTTCTGGCTAGAATTATTAATTTCGCTGTCCGCTTGTGCATCTGTTGGGGAAACTTGCTCGGAAGAGGAATCGAATTTCATATTTTTTTGTCTTTAAATATAGTGAAGTAGAAAAATACACTACAGGTAGATGATGCATAACATTGCTGTGGAATGCTGTGCTAAATGGTAATTATTAGAATAATTACGCAAAATTATGAGGAAATTAACTTTATTCGCGCAGCGTCTCCGACAAGAGAAGAGAAGTAATAAGAGTTTTAAAGACTTCTTGCGTAAGTCCTAGATTAGCGAAGAAGTTTTTCTTATGATTGAGGAAATAAGGTGGGAATTACCCACCTTATGAATTTGCCAGTTCAGAGGATAACTAAGGCAAAACTTAAAGGGAAAAACTTGTCATTTAAGAGTATTGGGTAATAAGTGGGAATTCTTGGTTAAGTACCCAATTACCTATATCTTTGAATTTGTAATCTACGGGATCGTGAAGGGTGAAGGTGCGTAAATCCCGCCAATAACGGTCAAAACCATATTTAGTAGCAGTTGACCGAGTTCCCATGAGTTCAAAAATGCGGTTGGTGATATTTAACCCGGTTTTGCTGGCAAATGCTTTGGCAGAGAAAACAGCGTTGGCGAAGCCCGCCGCAGGCATCGCTACTTCTCCTCTTTCTTCAATAGTCAGGTCAATATCCTTTTCCCAAGCTTGTTGTACTTTCACAGCAGCTTGGTCAGCTAACAGTATAGCAGCTTGCAGTTCTGTCCACAATTCACCGTAGTGATGCAAAATATAAGGGTCTTTGGCTGCACTTTCTACCCCTGATGTAATCCAGGGTTTAGAAATAGTTGTAGTGTATTCTTTAGCGGCTGTAAATGCCCCTTGGGTAATTCCTAAATACACATAAGTTTTTGTTAGTTGAGCGATGATTCCCAAAAATGTACTAAAAGCACTATCAGGAGGATGAGGATATCCCAAAATTTCATCTTTTTTCACTAAAACATCGTGAAATGTAAATGTATCGCTATCGGTTCGTCGTTGCCCAATGTTATCCCAATCCTGATTAGAAACTACACCAGAACGGTCTTTGGGAATCACAAATAATAAAGGGTATTCTACACCGTCTTGCACAGCAGAGAATACCCGTAAATCGGCGGAAGCTATACCCGTGCCGAAGCTTTTAACGCCATTAACGCGGAAATCTTCATTTTCTGGAGCGATTTTTAAGCGTGTATCTCGCGTGTTGATAGCGTTTGCCCAAAATAAGTTTTTCTGGGCAGTTTCTCGATAGTATCTATCTTTTTGTTCTGGGGTTCCGGAAACGTGACCCAAGGCAACTAAATTTAAATGATTGCCATACAATTGCCCAATAGAACCATCAGCTTGAGATAGTTGTTGAACAATTTTTAAAGCTTCTATCCAAGTTGCGCCAACACCACCGTAGGCTTTTGGTACTATTAGGGTAAGTAAACCACTTTCACGCAGTTGTCGTATTTCTAAGTCTGGAATTCCTGCTTTGATATCGCGTTCTACTGCGGTTTGGGAAAGTTCTTGGAAAACAGAAGAGGCAATTTCAACCCAATCTTTTGATTCTTTAACTAATAGTTGCACCATTGCTCTTATTTCCTCTTGCTTTTTGTTAGTTATTCATCAATATTTATTTATCCACATCTTGCATTAGCCTTTTATCTCGCTTAGGACTTGCAGTCCTAGGCTAATAGCACGCATTCCATAAACTTTCTCTAAATATTGGGAATCTATGTACTAGCTGAATTCAATAAATATGAATGTTCTGGCTCTAGCTCTTGCAGGCGATCGCTCTTACCCATCACCCGGCGTAAAATCCTCTCCACTGTAGTAGCTAACACCGCATCTCCCCTAACTCGCGGACGTGGAAGATTAATCTGTAAATTTAAGCCTATCTGACCGTTTTCAATTAATACCACTCGGTCTGCCAGTACAACAGCTTCTTCCACATCATGGGTAATCAGCAATGCTGTAAATCCTTGCTCTTGCCATAATTTCTCAAGTAGTTGCTGCATTTCAATTCGCGTTAGCGCATCCAATGCTCCCAATGGTTCATCCAGCAGCAACAAAGCAGGTTGACTTGCCAAGGCTCTTGCTAAAGCTACCCGTTGGCGTTGTCCACCAGAGAGAACGGCGGGCCATTCATTCGCTCTGTCTTCCAGCCCCACAGCACGCAAGACTTGCAGAGCGGTTTGCCGTTCATACACTTTTGAGCTTGAATGGCTTAAGCCTAACTCTACATTTGCTAGTACTCGTTCCCAAGGTAGCAACCGCGCATCTTGGAACATCATCCGAATACTTGGGTTAATACGATGATGCGAAATCTTATCATTTAAGAATACATCACCTGCACTGGGAGCATCTAGTCCTGCAACCAAGCGCAGCATCGTACTCTTACCACATCCACTCCGACCAACAATGGCGACAAATTCCCCTGGCTGAATATCTAAACTCACATCTTGCAAAACTGTTTTCCCCGCAAAGGACTTTCGTAGTCCTTGGAGTTTTAAATGCATTCCACGCGCTTGATGTTTCATACCGAAAATCTCCTTATATATCTATATATATGCAGTCCGTACCTCTGATAACTCTGGCTTTGATCTCATCCATGCAGCCATCAAAACTCGTTTTTAAATCTACGGTAAATTGGTCGGAATATAGTAAATTTATTTCTAGTAGTTTCACACAGTTAGCCAAAAAAGGCAAGTATCTTTTTATGAAGAAGGGTTGCATGGAAAGGGGTAAAGGGGAAAATGTTAATCATCAACGTAATTCAAACCCCAAATTCTGCAAAGCTGACCGCAAGCGATCGCGTCCTGATAAAGATTTAGCAAACGCTACTCTTTTAGCAGAATGTTCTGCCCAATCACCGGGAATATTCATTTGTTGCGAATTGTAGAAGTCTTTCATTACTTGGTTATAGAAAGAGATATCCTCATCTTGTTCTGTTAATTTATAAGTTTCCCGATGCAACACTGCTGCTTGGGGTAAGCGTGGTTTAATTGCTGTTTCTACTGCGGAATCTGCATAACCCACACACAACCCAAAAACTGCAAACACATGAGGTGGTAAGCTTAAAACCTCCGCTACACCTTCCGGGTCGTTACGCATCGCACCAATATACACAGTTCCCAAACCAAGAGATTCCGCTGCTACCACAGCATTTTGCGCTGCTAACGCTGCATCTATGGCTGCCATTAAGAACATTTCCAGATAATCTAATCCTTCATGGGGTAATCCGCGACTTTCTGCAACGTGAGTCAGTCTGGCTAAATCTGCTAACCACACGAGAAATAAAGGACATTGACGAATATGCGCTTGATTACTAGCTAATTGTGATAACTTTTCCTTACGGTTTGCATCTTCAACCGCTACTACACTCCACGTCTGGAGATTCGAGGAAGTAGACGCTGACTGCGCTGCTGCAACTAGCGTTTCTAGAGTTCCTGCTGGTAAAGCATCGCTCTTGTAAGCACGAATCGAACGGTGAGATAAAAGAGAACTAATACAGTCATTCCCAGGTATATCTGTATTAATGGCGTTAATGCCATAACGATGATTAAGCAACTCGGAAAAATTGGTCATAATTTTTTGTTAGTTGTTGGGGATTGGTAATTATTCTTGTCTTATACATCATATTCCCATTCCCCATGACTCCAGTCGCGTGACTGTTGGGAAACCCTTTTCACGGGACTGGTTTCCCATGCCCTATTCAATAATTCTTATATTTTCGGTGAAAAAGCAGCATATTGCTCTGGTGACAGCATGGCTTGTTTCACATTAATCTGCTTGGGTAGCAATTTCAAATCGTAGAATTTATCAGCGACTTGTTGCTGAAGATTAATTAAATTATCATCAATTGGCACAACTCCAAAATTCTTTCTTTGAGTTGCCTTTTTCATTGTTTCTAAATCAATTCCTAATACAGGCGAGAGTGTTGCTGCTACCTCATCCCGATGTTTATCAGACCAATCCTCTAAATTTTTAATTTCCTCTAATATTGCCTTAATTGTCTCAGAATTTTCCGTTGCAAATTTACGACTAGCTAAATAATAGCCACCTTGTTTAGAAATGCCTTCACCAGTAATTAAAACACGAGCATTAATTGATTGTTCCGCAGCAGCATAAAAGGGGTCCCAAATTGCCCAACCATCAATACTACCTTTAAGAAAAGCAGCACGAGCATCAGCCGGGGGCAAAAATACAGGTTGAATATCAGTGTATTGCAATCCTGCTTTTTCCAAAATTTGTACTAATAAATAATGAGCGCTAGAAGCTTTTTGAACAGCAATTTTTTTGCCTTTTAAATCAGCTATTGTTTTGATTTTGGAGTTTTGAGGGACAAGAATAGCTTGACCGGGAGGATTAGCAGCGATTCCGGCAATATAAGCGATAGATGCTCCTGCTGCTTGGGCAAAAATCGGTGGGGTTTCTCCTGTATGTCCAAAGTCAATACTGCCTACATTCATTGCTTCTAAAAGCTGTGGTCCAGCAGGGAATTCAATCCACTGTACAGATTTTCCTTCAGGTTGTAAACGCTTTTCTAATACTCCTTTAGCCTTAATAATAATTGCTGCTTTTTGATAACCAAATCTAACTACTGATGCCTTGGCTTGAGTTGAATTATTAGTAGATACAGCAGTAGTATTGCTTGCATTGTTGGCTGTGCAAGCGGCAAATAAGACGCTGAGACATAAGCCAGTAATAAAAGCCCCAGTGATGGGAACAGGTACAACCGAGAGTATCTTATTTTTATTCGCAACTTGAGAAACTCCGAATCTCTTCAACGCTGCAATAAATCGCTGAAAAATTAAGCTAATCATGAAAATTTATTCTCCTAATTTTATAGTACATTAACTTGATTGACTTGGCGTAGTATGTAGACAAAAAAAGGTTAACTCTCTTAGAAAGTAAAGGTCGTGCGGAGAACACCTACCCAGATTGGGTCATTTGCATCATTATGTTCTGGCTTGGTAATCAAATAGAAAATTGGAGTGACGCTGATGTTATCACTCATCCGAAAACGATAGAAAGTTTCGATGTGTAAGGATGTATCTTTGTCTTCTCGTCGCTGTCCAGCAACTTGAAATTCGTTATTAGTAACTTTGGGTGGGACTCCTACAGTAATTCCACCCAGGTTACCTTCTTTAAATAAATCTGGAAAGCTAAAGGTTAGAGCACCATTGATAATTGTGGCATCGTTATCAGCACCGACTTCTTGATGTGCAAGTGTGTAACCAAACCAACCTCCAAAATTAAAACGTTGGCTGGCTTTCCAGTTGAATTCTACGCCGAAATTATCAGATGTAGTGGCAAGTTGTCCGAAAGGATTTCTGGCAAAAGCGCTACCTGTCCCACCAGTGAGGTTATTACCGGAGTTGGTAGGATAGTATTTGCGGGTATATGTCAGACCTAAATCAAATTGTTTACTGGGTGTGAAAGTAAGTTGCGCGATCGCTGCTTGCGAACTATTATTAAAAACTCCATTTTCCGGTCGATTTGCAAAAAAGTTATCCGCTATATAACTTAAATGCACTTGTAGGCGATCGCTAAATTTATATGTTAAAGCTGCACCTGCACCATCGAAACCAGGACGGTACACTGTCGGGTTAAACTGTCCAAAGCGGGAGAAACCACCTTGTAAAGGATTACCATTTAAAGCGTTGAGTGTCGGTACCCAAAGAGGAAAGTTAAGCGTTCTAGTACCAATCCAAACATTAGCGTTTTTGCCTACAGGGAAACGATAGTAAAGGTTTTCTAGATAAAGACTACCACTGGGATAATTAGCAGATCCATCAAGGGATAAACGGGTCATGTGGGTTCCCGTACTGCTTGCCAAGTTGGGGATATTATCTGCTCGTAAACTAGTTGTCAGTTGGTCTTTACCAGTAAAGCTGGTTTGAAGGGTAAGTTTAGCACGGTACGAAAGCAAGGTGTTAGTCTCATCTTCAGTATCGTTAGCAGGTCTATTATTTGCCCTGTCGCCAAAAGTATCAGCTGCCACAAATATGGCATCACCCACCAATTTGGTTGTAGTTGAAAACTCATTTGCCTCGACTTGTGCCGATCGCGCTTCTAAACTATCTAATCTTCCCCGTAATTGAGCAAGTTCTGGGCGAAATTCCTCTGATAAGCGTTGTAAAGTTACTAAATCTTCTTTTGCGGCAAGATTAGCTGTTGATGTTGCAATCAATTTCGTTACTTGGTCTAAGCAAGCATTCAATCCTGCTGCAAATTCGTACCGCGTTAAGGCACGATTTCCTCGATATTTGCTGTCAGGATAGCCTGCTATACATCCATACCGCTCAACTAAAGATTGAAGCGCTTGAAATGCCCAGTCTGTAGGCTGTATATCTGAAAGTTCCGATACCGATGTCACTGGTGACTCGTTGACTGGTTCAACGGTTGGTGTTTCCGGTGTGTTTTGAGTAATTATCTGACTGACTGGCGCTAATTTTACATTCGGTAAAGTAGAATTTGCTATGAAATTAGTCTCAAACGCAGTTTCGTTTAAAGGTAGTAATTCAGGTAATATTTCTCCCCCTTTCTCCCTCTCTCCTACTTTTTCTTCAGCAAGACTTTTCACGCTGGTTGCTAAGAAAAACAGCATTAAAAACATTGGGAAAGTAAACAAAAAATTCTTAAACTCTTTTTTCATTTTCATAGAACACACAATTCGGTCTAGTAGAAATCCTCTGTACTTCTACATGTATCTGTCGGATGACATTGGATAAAAAAGAAAAATTTTATTACCAATGAGGTAAAAGCTTCAATTTTGCACTTTATCGCCATTCTGATTCCAGCTTCGTATCTGGTCATCATCAAAACTATCCCTTCCTAATAACAAAAATAGGCAAGAGAAAATGATTTTAGGGCAATGATCAAACTACCTAATTAATAATCTACGAAAACTCGGTCAAAATAGTGCAGATTAATCTTACTAGATAGAAGTATTTCATACAAACTGTATGAGTTGAGTATTTCTAGCTACATACTATACATAATTTAAAATTAGGAGGAAAAGCTTGTGTTAAGGAATAATATCTGGTAATATACCTTTTCCAAAAAATAACTCCGATAATTCGGTAGATTTAGTGTATTTTTAATAAAATTGCCGTTGTGCTACTTTTTTTGCTAAAAGTAATCAAAAGAATTAATTCCAGAATATGAAATACAATCAACTTGGTGAAAGTGACCTCAAGGTTTCCGAAATTTGTCTGGGAACCATGACTTATGGACAGCAGAATAGCATTGAGGAGGCACATCAACAGTTAGATTATGCTGTTGCTCAAGGAATCAATTTTATTGATACTGCGGAGATGTACCCAGTACCCCCCCGTGGTGAAACCCAAGGAAAAACGGAAGCTTACATTGGGGAATGGTTGAAAAAACAGGAACGCGTTCGCGGAGCGTTGTCGTCCCGACATCGCCTGATTATTGCCACAAAAATTGCGGGTCCCGGTCGTCCTTTTAAATGGCTGCGCGGAGGAAACATCAAAGTTGATAGTAATAATATCAAGCAAGCAGTAGATGATAGCCTGAAGCGATTGCAAACAGATTATATCGACTTATATCAAATTCACTGGCCCGAACGCTATGTTCCCACCTTCGGGCAGACAGAGTATAAACCTGATTTTGAACGTGAAGCTATCAGTATTGCCGAACAATTAGAGGCATTTGCAGATGTCATCAAAGCCGGGAAAATTCGCTATCTGGGTTTGAGTAATGAGACACCTTGGGGAGTTAGTGAGTTTGTTCATATCGCCAAACAGCTAGGATTACCCAAAGTTATCTCGATTCAAAATGCTTATAACTTGCTGAATCGCGTATTTGATTCAGCTTTAGCGGAAGTTTCTCGTTACACAAATGTTGGCTTACTCGCTTATAGTCCCCTTGGATTTGGTTTGTTATCTGGAAAGTACACAGATGATAAAAAACCAGAAAATACACGATTGTCTCTATTTCAAGGTTTTGGACAACGTTATCTCAAACCAAATGTCAAGGAAGCTGTAGCAGCATACGTAGAAATTGCCAAAAAATATAACTTGAAGCCTACACAATTAGCTTTGGCTTTTGTTAACAGTCGCTGGTTTGTCAGTAGCACAATTATTGGTGCGACATCCTTACAACAACTACAAGAAAATACTGATAGTGTGAATGTAATTCTCACCCAAGAGATTTTAGCAGAGTTAGACGCAGTTCATACACGTTATCCCAATCCTGCACCTTAATTAATTTGAAAATTCAAAAATATTAGAAATTTTACCGCTTTTTTAGGCGGTTTTTTGTGCTTGATGCGCCAATTAGCACGGAAAGCCCCTAAAAACTAGTTTTTGGTTGTATTTCAGGCTTTTTCGCTAAGACTTAATTTTACTTAACAATCCTCTTGATTTTTTTGGAAAAGTGTGCAAAGCTTTTTTAGATGTAAAATACGGTAATTTGACCAAGAAACCGTAGTTGAAATCTGTAGATTAAATATCCCAGATGCCAGTTAACTAACGATGCTGGCACATTGCATCCATAATTCAATGCAGTCAGCAATTAGCGCGATCGCACCCAACAAAAGTGAAGATTTTTCTGTTATACGCAAGCATTGATATTACTACAGAGGGATTCGATGAGTAATTACCAGTTATATTCGCTTAATTCATTTGCCACCGATTTTGACCAAAGCTTAGTCTGTGATGTATTAATCATTGGCGGTGGTCCGGCTGGTACTTGGGCTGCTTGGAGTGCTGCATCTGCTGGCGCAAGAGTTGTGTTAGTTGACAAAGGCTACTGCGGTACTAGTGGATGTGCAGCAGCATCGGGTAATGGTGTATGGTATGTACCACCCGATTCTGAAGCTAGGGAAGCTGCAATGGTGAGTCGAGAAGCTTTGGGAGGATTTCTATCCAACCGGGACTGGATGCAGCAAGTATTAAATCAGACTTATACCAACGTCAACCTATTAGCAGAATGGGGTTATCCCTTTCCTGTGGATGAAGAGGGAAAACCCTATCGCCGCAGTCTACAGGGACCTGAATATATGGCAATCATGCGGAAGCAAATCAAACGGGCTGGGGTAACAATTTTAGACCATAGCCCAGCTTTGCAACTATTGGTAGATGCCGAAGGCGCAGTTGCTGGGGCAACGGGGGTTAACCGTCAGAAAAGTGAAAAATGGGTTGTACGTGCAGGTGCAGTAATCATTGCGACTGGTGGTTGTGCTTTTTTGAGCAAGGCACTCGGTTGCAATGTGTTGACGGGGGATGGATACCTCATGGCAGCAGAAGCGGGTGTTGAGATGTCGGGGATGGAGTTTTCCAACGCTTACGGCATCTCTCCCGCCTTTTCTTCCGTTACTAAAACTTTGTTTTATAATTGGGCAACTTTTACTTATGAAGATGGTACACCAATACCTGGTGCAGGTTCGCAAAGAGGACGTTCGGTTATTGCTCAAACTTTGTTGACACAACCAGTCTATGCCATCTTAGATCAAGCGACTGAAGATATGCGATCGCATATGCGGAAAGCACAGCCTAATTTCTTCTTACCTCTCGATCGCGCAGGTATCGATCCATTTACTCAACGCTTCCCCGTGACTTTGCGCTTGGAAGGAACAGTGCGCGGTACGGGTGGAATTCGGATTGTCGATCATACCTGCGCTACTTCAGTCCAGGGACTTTATGCTGCTGGTGATGCTGCCACACGACAATTAATTTGTGGTGGCTTTACTGGTGGTGGTAGTCACAATGCAGCTTGGGCGATATCTTCTGGATACTGTTCGGGGAAATCTGCGGCTGAATATGCCCAGAAGTTGGGCGAGTGGGGAACACAGCGTTCTGTTCAGGCAGTTGGTAAAGCAGGATTGACAAATGATAGTCAACACCAAATCAATACCGAAGAAGTAATCAAAGCAACACAGGCTGAAGTCTTCCCCTACGATCGCAATTATTTCCGCAACGAGAAAGGTTTGACAGAATCATTGCAGAGACTAAATCACCTCTGGAAAGAGATTAGTACAAGCCAAGTAGATACTCACAACATTGTCCGGGTGAGGGAAGCAGCAGCAATGGTAGCTACATCTCGATGGATGTACAGCAGCGCTTTAGAACGTAAGGAAACTCGCGGTATGCACAAACATTTAGACTATCCAGAGATGGATGCGAACCAGCAACATTATTTAATTAGTGGTGGTTTGGATCAAGTTTGGGTGAAAACAGAGAAAATTAAGAAATTGGAGGCTGTGGGTGTTTAATTAGGGATATAAAGCATGTGTAGTAAGGAATGCGCGTCCTTGAATTAAGCGGTCTTCTCGCTCACTACGAAAGAAAGTAAAAGCATTAACTTGCAATCGTGAGAAGCGATCGCATCTTCTTAATCCCCAATCCAAAATCTAAAATTGACATGATTGATTGAGTTAGTGAGTGAGTCGCGGTGCATTGAATGTAATCTTTGCGTTAAGGTTTGCCCGACAAACGTCTTTGACAAAGTGCCAGATGCACCACCTACTATTGCCAGACAAAGCGACTGTCAAACCTGTTTCATGTGCGAATTGTATTGCCCTGTGGATGCTTTGTATGTAGCACCGCAAGTCGAACCTCTAGAATCAGTGGACGAAAAATCACTTAAAGAAACAGGACTTTTGGGCAGTTACCGCAATAACATCGGTTGGGGACGCGATCGCACCAACACAGCAAAACAAGATTCAACTCATCAAATACTCAAGCAGTTGAAGTAGTATCACTTCTATTTTATTTTCCTTGTGTTCCTTAAAGTTCTGAGCGGAAGATTCCACCCGCTCAGATTTCTCTCTATAAGGTTTTCTTTGCATCAGTCATGATGACTACGCATCTATATTTTGTTAGATTTTGCATCTTAAATGATTGGATTGTGCCACAACAGTAAAAGTGAACTTTAATTATGGAAGCGGGACGAAAAATCTTTCTACTTTATTTTGTGATTAAATTACTCTTTATCTATTATGAAAATCATTTTACCTGTAGAACTTGCTGATAATATTGAACCATTGTTACCCTCAAATATTACATTTGTACGTGTAGATAGTGAGGGTAATTTTGATGGCGATCCGAGTGAAGCAGAAGTTTATCTCAACGGGTTCAAGTTAAAAAATACTACCCTGCACAAAGTTTTAGCCGCAGCACCGACAATTCGTTGGCAACATACACCTAGTGCCGGTGTGAATCATATCCTCACTCCTACATTTTTGTCACACGATATAATTCTTACCAACGGTTCAGGAGTTCATGCTATTCCGATAGCAGAATTTGTACTGAGCTTCATGCTTTATCACGCCAAAAATGTTCGTAAATTGGAAGATTTGCAGGCTAATCATCACTGGTTAAAGTGGTTAGAAATGCAAGAATTGTACAATAAAACTTTACTTATTATTGGAACAGGAAATATTGGTAAAGAAATTGCTCTCCGTGCCAAAGCCTTCGGAATGCAAATTTGGGGTAGTCGCCGAAATCCTGAACCATTACCAAATTTCGATAAAATAGTTGGTGCGAATGAATGGAAAGCGCTTCTTCCGGAAGCAGACTATATAGTAATTGCCACACCTCTAACACCAGAAACTAAAGGCTTGATTAACGCAGAGACATTACGCTTAATGCGTCCTAGTGCCTATCTGATTAATATTGCTCGTGGTGCAATTGTGGATGAAAATGCCTTGCTGACTGCTCTGCGTCAGGGATGGATTGCTGGTGCGGGATTAGACACTTTTGAAACGGAACCACTACCAACAGAAAGTCCCTTTTGGTCTTTGCCTAATGCATTTATAACACCTCATTGTTCAGCACTTACACCACAACTTCGTAGCCGTATTGTAGAGTTATTCCTCGACAATTTAACACGCTATCGCCACAAAAAGCCCCTACGAAATGTCGTAGATAGGAATGCTGGTTACTAATAATGACTATCTACAATTCCATTGGCAAAGTCTACTCTAATTCGCGTCTTCCTGATCTGAGGATTGTAAATTCTCTAATTGATTTACTCAACCTACCAAAGAAAAGTATTATTGCTGATATTGGTGCTGGTACAGGAGGTTATAGTCGAGCCATAGCTGAAAGAGAATATTCAGTTTACGCTGTTGAACCTTCATCGATAATGCGTTCTCAATCTATCGAACATCCACAGGTTAAATATTTTGAAGGTTATGCAGAAGATATTCCTTTAGCGAATGCATCTGTCGATGGAGTGATTTGCATTTTAGCAATGCATCATTTCTCTAACTTAAGCAAAGCAGTTAGAGAAATGCATCGAATTACCAAAAAAGGAGCATTAGTTTTTCTGACATTTGACCCTCGACTTTGTGAAAAGCTTTGGTTAGTTGACTATTTCCCTTTATATCGTGACTATGATTTTCGGGTTTTTCCACCGATAAATGATGTTATTGAACTAATTCAAAGTCATACCCAAAGAACCGTTGAAATTTCTACTTTTAAACTTCCCCATGATTTAACAGATATGTTTGCTGCATCTGGATGGAGACGACCAGAAATATATTTAAATCCAGAAGTTCGTGCGAATATATCAGCTTTGGCTTTAGCTGATGCACATGAAGTTGAAGAAGGAGTTATCAGACTTCAAGAAGATTTGGAAACTGGAAAATGGAATGCGAAATATGGAGAAATCAGAAACTTATCAGAAATTGATGTTGGTTATCGTTTTTTGTGTGCGAGGAGATAAATTTGACGTTTACCCAAGCTTGTTTCCTCTTTGTCGCTGCCATGCTGGGTGGGGCATTAACTTCTATTGCTAGTGGTGGCGCTTTTATTTCGTTTCCCGCACTAATTTTTATTGGCTTACCTTCCATCAATGCCAATGCTACAGGTATGACAGCAGCATGGTTAGGATGCGCTGTGAGTGTTGCTGCTTATCGTCGTGAGTTGAGCGGGCAGCAGCGTATATCTCTTGTACTAGGCACTATCAGCCTCGTGGGTGGAATGATTGGGGCTTTGTTACTGCTTTACACTCCGACAGGCATTTTTGATCGTCTCATTCCTTACCTTTTACTTTTATCTACACTTCTATTTACTTTCGGCGGCAAAATTTCAACTTGGTTACATCATTTGGGATCTAGGCGATCGCTTATTATTGCTTCATTCATGCAATTTTTTATTGCCGTTTATGGGGGATATTACGGTGCGGGTGTCGCTATGTTGATGTTAGCGACGATGGAAGTGTTGGGAATGAAAGATATTCACAAGATGAATGCTTTGAAGATGTTGTTGATGAGTTTCAACTCTGGCTTTGCTGCTATCACCTATATTATTGCTGGAGTCGTCGCATGGCAGCCAGCATTTTTGATGATGCTAGGGACAGTTGTTGGCGGTTATGGTGGAGCATATTATGCCCGTAAACTTCAGCCTGATTTGGTGAAGCGTTTTGTCATCATAGTAGGTTTTGCGATGACCTGGCATTTTTTTATTCGTGGATAATATACATCGATCCAACCCCTTTTTTCTGGTTATCCTTGTTTGGTAACTTTAGGAAACCGTCGGATCGTCACGAGAATTAATCTGCCGTAAAATGTTTTCAATTTGTTGTACTTTGTCAGATCTCTGTTGTGCTTTAAAAATATTTAAAGCTTTTTCCAAAGAAGCGCGAGCATCCTGATGTTTACCTTGTTCCCAAAGCGCTAAAGCAAGATTAGCTAGCGCCTCACCATACTCAGGGTTAATTGTTAATGCTTTTTGGTACTCCGCAATAGCTTCTGACCATTGCTGTTGACTTGCAAAAACTTGCCCGATCGCATTGTATGCAAGAGCATATTTAGAATTCAAGCTAATTGCTTTTTGATATTCTTTGATAGCATCTTCTTTTTTATTCTGACGAAATAGGACATTCCCTAATTGATAATGCCCATAGCTGGACTCTGGGAACTTCTTGATCAAGCTGCGTAAAACTTTTTCTGCACCAGTAAAGTCACCTTGGTTAAATAAGAGATTTGCTTTTTGAACGAGTTGTTCGCGTTCCTGTCCGTTTTCAGAGAACTGTGCTAGTATTTGTACCTGCGTATATTGTCTTGTAAAGCTATCGCGCACCTCTGCTTTAACTAGCTGTGACATATTAGTTACACTCAACATACTCAGGATGAAGTAACTAGCAGTTTGAAAAAGAGCGGACTCCATAAAACTTTTTCGCTTCATTGCTTAATACTTTTCTTTAATTAAAGTTTATATCAAGTATAAATATATTTTTTTACGCATTTTGTTATCATTGTCGCTTTTGCGATGACCTGCTATTTTTTTATTCGTGGATAATATACATTGACTGGATTTATGCAGCCATTTATGAGATGATATATTTATAAAGTACGGTTTATCTATCGAGTTATCGTATCTTTTTTGAGTGTTGCATGGAGATAGCTGGTGCTAGAATTCACAACCATCAAGAGTAGAGAGGAGAGCGCGTCAATCTAAAGCCCAAATCTGCCCTTGGATGCGTTCTGATGGCTCGTAACCTCCGATCAGACTTTCCGCAAAATCACCTATCTAAAATTCTATGCCTCACGCCAATATTCTTGAACATGACGAAGCAGACCAATGGTTTGTAGATAGTATTGACTTGCGTTCTTTTGTTGCCACTGCTAAAGAGATACGCGATCGCACTATAGATAATCCTGCCCTAACCCTCAGTGAACTTGAGCCTTACTTCAAAGCATTACTAACAAAACAAGATTGGCTACCGGAAAATTTTGCTCAACCTAACCCTAACAGTTCTATGGGGGGAGGTATTGGGCAATGGTTACTATATCGCGCTCAAGACCGTTCTCTCACCATCTTTAGTTTGGTAATTCCCCCAGGTTCTACAACTCCCGTCCACGATCATCTCGCTTGGGGACTGATTGGTTTGTATAAAGGTCAACTTGAAGAGACTCGTTATCGACGTGTCGATAATGGCGATACGCAAGAAAGTGCAGTATTAGAATTAGTTGAAGTCCAGCAACAAAAACGCGGTGATGTCTACCGTCTCTTGCCTCCTGATGGCGATATCCATGCTGTCAAAGCGATAACTATATTTGCCCCGTCAGTATCCATTCATGTTATGGGTAATGATATTGGTAGTATTTTGCGAAATAAGTATAATCCAGAACAAAAAAGTGTGCAGTCTTTTCGCTCAGGGTATTCCAATATCCCTCACAAAAAATGAGGGGTTCGTAATAAGCGATTTATCGCTTAAGTGAGGACTAAAGTCCTCACTACAAACTATAAAGGTAGACTAATCTTCTTGAAGAAATTGTTTCAAGTGAGGTTGGTCTAAATTTAAACCAAGTTCCTCAGCTTTGAGCTTGATTTCCTCTGGTGTCAGCTTTTGTTGACTAGCTGTAGCAATTAAAGCGATCGCTGTTGCTCTTGCACCTGCTGCACAGTGAACTAATACTGGTGATGGTAAATTTTCTATTTCCCAGATTGCTTTTTCAATTAATTCTTGGTTCGATTCTGAAGGATTCAGAGGGACGTTCGCGTAATTCAGTCCTGCGTCTTTAGCGTGCTGCTGTTCGTCATGTAAAAAACCTTGTTCGTGGGAAGAACGCAGATTTAGAACTGACTTAAATCCTTGCTGTGCAGCTTGTTGCAGTTGTTGAGGAGTAACTTGTCCGCTAGAACTTAATTCTTCACTCACTTTTTTGGTATTGAGTGTAGCAAATTTAGCATAGCGCTCTAGATAAAATTCTTTTGAGTTAGCGATCGCCTTGATAGACTCTCGTTGGCTCACCGCATTCCACCATCGTTGTATTCTGGAAAATTCAGCAGGAAATTTAAAACCTCGATAATGCTCAATCGCAGACCAACGCTCAAACCAAGGATAGAAGGTCAAGTCAACTAAGCTAATACTTTCCCCAAACCAATAGGAACCATTAAGCGATAATTTTCCTAAACCTTCGTTTTCAATAAATTGCAAATGATGATAAAGCTCTTGTGCGGCTTCTTTTTGCTTTTGGTCCTCTTGAGAACGCAGCAAATTAGAGAAAGCTGGGACAAATCGAGTATTGGCAAAGTCGATCCAAATTCGTGCTTGTGCCCTACTGATAGCATCTTTTGGTAATAGGGAAGGTTCAGGAAAGACTTCATCCAGATATTCATTAATAATTGCGGATTCCCATACTCGCTCATTGCCATGTTTAATAACTGGCACTTTGCTGTAAGGTGAAATATCTGTAAAATTGGCTGGCTTATTCTGTAAATCAATTTCAACTAAATCAAAGTCAATACCTTTTTCTAAAAGTACTAAACGCGACCTATGGGCAAAGGGACAAACAACCGCACTGTAGATTGTAATTTCTGACATATTATCTCTCTTGCTTCAAAATGTTTAACTCAAAATTAACTAAGCCAAGGCACTTCTTCGGGTGCATAACGAAAAGCCCGAAATACAGAATTTTGTTCTCCACGCGCTACTAGTGCCGATTCACCAGGAGCATTTTGAGGAGCAAAATAGGGATTAATATACTCCCAAACAACTTATCCTGTTGTTGTTACTTCAAAAATGCGACCAAAACCACCCTCGGTAATCAAAGTATTTCCATTAGGTAAGCGTTGCGCTCCCGAAATGTAAGAACTGAAAAAGTTGTGTGGTGGGTTATCAGTATATTCCCAAACTATCTTTTTTGTTTGTCTATTTACTTCAATGATGCGCGAGAAATTCAAAGTTATTTCCTGCCGATGAGCGCCATTATCAAAAATCAGCAAATTACCGTTAGACAATTCATTAGGAAAATGCTGTTGAGCGAGAACATCATCTCCTAGTTCCCAGATAATTTTTCCTGTTTTTCTATCAACTATTACTACTGTAGAGATATTACGAAAACTCAATACAATATTACCATCAGCAAGCTCGCCGACTGTGTTGCCATGTGTCCATTCATGACGTTGGTCTTGCGCGGTAATTACATATTTTTCGGAGTCAAGATGTTCATAAGCGTGCCAACTCCAAACTATCTCACCTTCTGGAGTTACTTCATGAATAACATCAGCGTAAATATCACCATCTACTTCTGTTCCAGATACACCACCTTTAATTTGGGAAACTAAAGATTTTGGTATCTTTTCTAAACATAGTAAAATTGTGTTTCCATTACGCAGACGACGACCATCATGATGGTGGTCTGGATGATGATATTCCCACACAATTTTACCTTGTGGATCTACTTCTAAAACTACACCACCTTTAAACAAAGACCATACAGGAAAACGTGGCGGAATTTCTGCTGTTTTGCCGTTATAAAATAGGTTGCCATTGGGTAAAATATAGCCATATAAACCTGGAGGGTATGGTAGTTGCCATTCATGTACTACTTTTCCATCCAAGTTAATTAAGTAGACTTCTCCTTTACCAGTTAGTGGTGTAAAAAGTGTGTATCCAGAGAAAGCTTTTTCAGGATTATATGCTTTTAAGCCAGTACCCCGACGACGAATCGTATTTTGCTCAACAAAGGTAGTTGCAAGTGTCATAATTATGCTTAATTTCTAAGTCTTCAATCCAAGTTACATCAATGCTTATAGAAGATGAAAAGCAGACAAAATTAGCTTTCCATATTGGATTTAGCCATTTAAACTACGGTAATTCGATGGATAAACCGTAATTAAGTTTTGATTATGACATACATATTTACAGATAGCAAGCCTTTAAGCGATCGCTAAAACAGCTTACAAATATAAAAAAAGTACACCTTTGTAAGGGTGTACTATTAAACAATCACAAGATTTGTATATGCTGATTATCAAGTCAACTTCATTGCATTGGGTAGAATTGTAAGCGAGCTACCCCAAGAGATTGACTTTCTGTTCTCTGATCTGCGGGAGCAGCTTTGAGATGAAATAAATAGACCCCATCATAAGTAGGATTACGGTAAGGCTTGAGAGCGATTGTTACCGTTTTCCCTGATGCTATTGGCTGCGCGAGCTGAAGTGTGACTGTATTGTTTTGACTTGCGTTGCTTGTGAGCGAAAATGGCAGATTTTCACCTCGCTGATCTCTTGTCCCCAGAAAGACACGACTTTGTTTTGCGTCAAATTCGATGTCTTCACCACCTTGTATCTGCGTCAGCGTCACTTGTTGTAAGGGTTTTGTCCCCGCAGGCAAGAATACAGTAAAATAATATGTTGCTTCGCGGACACTCGTTTGATTATACGTAGTGGTAGCAACAAGAGGTGCCTGGACAGTCTTAGTGCTTGCATAGGCTTCGGTTACAGGCAGCAGACATATTCCGAAGCTAAAAGCAAACACAGCTTTAGACAAGCTAGAAATATTTTTCATGACATTTGCGGGATGGATAATTTTATTAGGCTTTAAAGTAGGCAAGTCAATTAAAAAAGGATCAGAGGTGCTTTAGTCCATTTCCGACCAAAGGCTGATGCTGTTTCTTTTTGAGATGCCATCTCAAAACAGATGATAAAACCTAGTCAGAACAATGGATCTGAGAGGTTATCATCTTACTGAAGACTTAATCTTCAAAACCTAATTTCTCTGAACATGGCAACTATATTCTGACTTAATTGTTGATAATTTAACAACTAAAATACGTTGATTATTTAATATTTTTCAATACCATGAAACACCCCTAAGACTATGGCTTTTTAGGTGTTTAAAATTAGTAATATCTAACTATTACACGCTCTTTTTATCATTGATTGGGCTACAAACACAAATTTGAGCGAAGTATTCTTGGGAAGCTTAAAACTTGAAATTTTTACTGTGTATATAGTTCCGGCTTTGTGAATCACGGCACATATGGTCTTGGTATTTATAGCCGCATCCAAATTAAAAGCAGATGCGAAGCTTGGGTAACGAATGAGCGTTGTTCGCAGCTAACAGAAATTTTTGTCCAACCAAATAACCTGGAAATAGAAGTATTGAAGCAACTCATGCGAATCGAATCAGAAAGAGAATTTTGGATGCGTCAACTTGAGGAATGGCGCGAACTTGTACGGCAACGTGAGTTAAAGAAACTCAATACCCAAAACAACACGCCCGTCAACAATGATACGTCGGACAAGCCTGTTTAGCATTCGCTTCTTGTCTTCAGGTGTTCTGCTTTCCCAGTATTCGCGATCGCGAAACATCTCAATCAATTCCTCTCGAACCAACAGGCTGCGTTTTGTCACTTTTTCGTACAGGCTTAGAATACTGGCGATTTGGTCGCGTATCCCGTCCTTGGCTTTTTCGACAAAAGGGTTGGGAGGTAATTTCTCTAGCCCTGCTAAAGTTTCCCGCAGTTCTTTTACTTCTCTTGGTTCAAGATGCTTCTCTTCTCCAAAATCCACCATTCCAGCTAACCTAGTAGCTTCCCCCACCAACAAATCAGCCACCTGATTATCAAGACTGCGGCTACTTATCATTTCTTTGGCATCGCAACGTCCGAGCGAGTGGTAGGTACATTGGTAATAGGCGGTATAATTTCCAGATGCGTCGCGTCGGGAAGACATGCGGGTTAATGCACCCCCACACCTGCCACATTTCAATAGATTGGCGAATGGGTTGGTCGTTTCTCCGGAGTGAGCAGCCCATTTGTTGTTCGCATTCGCGCGAATAGTGCGCTTAATTTGCTCGTGTTGTTCGCGGGTAATAATTCCCTCATGGGTATCCCAGTTGCAGTCCCACTGGTCAAAGTGCTTAAGTACCTTTCTACTAGCACCTGCCCCCTTTTTTGTGACATTAAAAGGGGTTCCCCCCGCGTGAACTGGATTAACTAAAAAGTTTTTCAATCCGGCAGGTGACCACTGCAAACTACCCCAAGGATATCGTTTGTATGTTTTTTTATCTGCTGGGGATAGGTCTAGTTCCCCAAGGCTTTCGGCTGTCGCTCGGTGGCTAGCTTTCGATTTTTCCTTTTCTCTGGCGTCAACCTTCCCAGAAGTACCAAACATCTTATTTAATGTGTCGCAAGTTTTGCGGACACTACCACACTCCGCAAAAACTTCAAATGCAAAATATGCTAACTCCCAAACCCGAAAACTACGCTTTGTGGATAGCAATGAAACACACCATGACTCATCCTTAATGTAGCGATCGCTTTCTACCTGCCATCCCAAAGGAGCTAACCTGTGGCTTTTTCTTTGCGTCATCCGGTGCTTCCTCTCGGCACTGACGCGGCTGGATAACATCTTTACTTCAAATTTAGAAGCTGCGAGTAAAATATCAATCGTTAATTCCCCTCCCAAAGACTCGGTATCTATTGTTTGGTCAAGGGCTACCAGCCTAATATGTTTACTACGTAACACTTCCAATAAAGAATAAAATAAACGCGATGATGACCCGATCCGGTCGATGCGGGTAACTATTAACTCGCTAACAGCACTATGAGGTAATATTTTTAAATCATCAATTAGTTGCTGTAACCCGCTACGCACCTCGGTTGCACGCGATTGGATATCCCAATAAAACCGACTACACCCAGCGTTTTTACCCCTTTCTAGTTGCTTTTTTAGCGCTCCTCTATCTTCCTGTTGCTCAACAGTTGATACCCGCCCATAGAACCACTTTTCAGCCATAATCAAGTCAACTATATCTGTTCTATAGTGACTATAATATGTCATTTCTCAATGCTGAAGAACCCACCGCTTGCGATTTAATTGCCGACTTTGGCATCAACATACTTTGGCATCCATCCTTGGGGCTGGAACTAGGTGTAAACTTGCAGAACATGCTCTGGGATTGCATTTCCGGCAAAATTCCCCTGGACATCCTGGTATTTGAAGGCAGCGTAATCAACGCTCCCAACGGAACCGGAGAATGGAACCGTTTTGCCGATCGCCCCATGAAAGACTGGTTAAACGATTTATCCAAAGTCGCCAACTTCGTCGTAGCCGTGGGAGACTGCGCCACCTGGGGAGGAATACCCGCAATGTCACCCAACCCCACCGAATCTCAAGGATTGCAATTTCTCAAACGTCAAGAGGGTGGCTTTTTAGGCAAAGACTTCCATTCATTATCTGGATTACCCGTCATCAATATACCTGGATGTCCCGCGCATCCAGATTGGATAACGCAAATATTAGTAGCGATCGCCACAGGAAGAATCAGCGACATCAGCTTAGATGAATTGCATCGTCCGGAAACCTTCTTCAAGAGTTTTACCCAAACAGGCTGTACTCGCAACGTCCACTTTGCTTACAAAGCATCAACCGCCGAATTTGGTCAACGTAAAGGATGCCTATTTTACGACTTAGGCTGTCGCGGACCAATGACACATTCTTCGTGCAACCGCATTTTATGGAATCGCGTCTCCTCCAAAACCCGCGCTGGGATGCCTTGTATAGGTTGTACCGAACCAGAATTTCCCTTCCACGACCTCAAACCGGGAACCGTATTTAAAACCCAAACTGTTATGGGAGTTCCCAAAGAATTGCCTACAGGAGTTAACAAAAAAGACTACGCATTGTTAACAATGGTGGCGAAAGATTCAATACCAGCTTGGGCAGAAGAAGACTTTTTTACAGTTTAGTTCGTAGTAAGCGCTTCAGCGCTTAAAAGCACGAAGCGTGCTTACTACAATAAGGAGAAAAAAATGGCAATCAAAACATTAGATATTTCCCCAGTTGGCAGAGTCGAAGGCGATTTAGATGTGCGCGTGGAAATCGATGATGGACAGGTAGTAAACGCCTGGACTCATGCCGAACTCTTTCGAGGATTTGAAGTTATTTTACGCGGCAAAGACCCCCAAGCCGGATTAATTGTCACACCTCGCGTTTGTGGAATTTGCGGTGCTTCTCACCTCACCTCCGCAGCTTGGGCATTAGATACCGCTTGGGGAACAGAAGTTCCGCGCAACGCTATTTTAGCTAGAAACTTAGGTCAAATTGTCGAAACAATTCAAAGTATACCGCGTTACTTTTATGGTCTATTTGCTATCGATTTGACTAACAAAAAGTATCAGCACAGCCGCTTTTATGAAGAAGCTTGCAGACGCTTTGCCGCTTTCACAGGTAAATCTTATGAAATAGGCATCACAATTTCTAGCAAACCTGTAGAAATTTATGCTTTATTTGGCGGACAATGGCCCCATTCTAGTTATATGGTTCCTGGTGGGGTGATGTGCGCCCCGACCTTAACAGATGTTACCCGCGCCTGGTCAATTTTGGAATATTTCCGCACTAATTGGTTAGAACCAGTTTGGTTAGGTTGTTCTTTAGAACGTTATGAACAAATTCAGACTTATGATGATTTCATGGCGTGGCTAGATGAAAACCCAAATCATGCAAATTCTGACTTAGGTTTTTATTGGCGAATGGGTTTAGAAATCGGTTTGGATAAATACGGTGTTGGTGTTGGTAAATATGTAACTTGGGGATATTTACCCCATGAAGATAGATACCAAAAACCGACCATTGAAGGGCGAAATGCTGCCACAATCATGAAGAGTGGCGTGTATAACAGCTTCAGCGATACTCATGTTTTGATGGATCAAAGCTTCACCCGCGAAAATACAATTCGCTCCTGGTATGATGAAGGCACGGCAGACGTTCACCCCTTCGATCGCACGACCAAACCAAGCCAAAAGAATACCAAAGACTTTGACAACGCTTATTCTTGGTCAAGTGCTGTCAGCCACGAACAATTTGGACGTTTGGAAGCAGGACCTCTGGCGCGTCAGTTAGTCGCAGGTGGCAAACATGGCGAATCTTGGCAACACCAGGACGGCTTCATTTTAGACGCATTCAAGCAAATGGGCGGTGCGAATATCCATATCCGTCAATTAGCACGAGTTCACGAAATTGTCAAGTTATATCGTCAAGCCGAACACTGCTTGCGTGAATTTAAGTTAAATGACCCTTGGTATATCAAACCCCAAGAAAAAGATGGACGTGGCTGGGGTGCAACCGAAGCGTCACGGGGAGCGTTGTGTCACTGGGTAGATATTGAAGGAGGCAAGATTAAGAATTATCAAATCATGGCTCCTAGTACCTGGAACATTGGACCCCGCGACGGTGAAGGATTGCGCGGACCGATTGAAGAAGCTTTGGTAGGAACACCCATTTTCGATCCTACCGATCCGGTGGAAGTGGGACATGTCGCGCGATCGTTTGATTCTTGCTTAGTTTGCACCGTTCACGCTCACGATGCGAAAACAGGTGAAGAATTAGCGCGTTTCCGTACTGCTTAACCCCTTGTTCCTAGCCTCTGGCTGGGAACGTACTTCAGGAGGCTCTGCCTCCTAGAAGGCGAGGCGGAGCCTCTTTGATAGCATTCCCAGTCTCTGACTGGGAACGAGAAAAACGAGAAAACATTGAAATTTACACGGGTATTATTGTGACTGAATTAGCATTACACAATCATCTTTCTCATCTTCCCGAAGAAGCACTGCAAGAGTTTACAGAATGGTGTGTTCTAGAACAAGCAAAAGAAGCGGGATATAAGCTTACTCCAGATAGAACTAAGTTAAATAACTTACCGACAGGAGACTACATTCACCAACTTGTGGATCAATTTATGAAAGTTAAACCAGACCCAATTAGAACTGGTTTAGCAGGAGCAATTGCCGGAAAGCAAGCTGACAATCACGCTTTATCAGGTTCAGCGGCTATAGTCGATTTTGTTTCACTTTACATTAGGTATTTACTTCCTAAAGAAGGTAGCGAACAAGAAAAGGCGGAAGCAATATTAACTCAAGCATCACAACAGCAATTTGAGAAACTTTCTGAAATTGCCAAAAAATATGATGTAGAAATTTCTAGCTAAACTGCTTCATTACTCGTTCCTGGGCTTCTGGCTAGGAACGAGTAAATGAGGAAATAGCTTACACAATTTCAAGACTGACTTTCATCACTACAACAGTATGAAGGTTGGGTATTGGCAGATTATTTGAAATGTTATGGCAATTAACAATGGAAGCATTCTCAGCAAGCGCTTGTCAACCGGGTAAGAGCGCCGGCATCGACTGGATTTTGACCGAGGTAGTTGTATCCCACCCTGTAGAGGGATGGAGCAGAGCGCGAAATTAGTTAAAAATTGACCTCGGTTGGATAGTAACAATTGCTTTGCAGAAGGAACGTTTTATGATCGTTGTCCATCATCTCAACAACTCGCGATCGCAGCGCGTGCTATGGCTGCTTGAAGAATTAGCTATAGAATACGAAATCAAGCGCTACGAACGGGATACCGAGACGATGCTGGCACCGACATCGCTCCGCCAAGTCCATCCACTCGGCAAGTCACCAGTAATCACAGATGGAGAAGAGACGATCGCCGAGTCAGGTGCCATCATCGAATACCTAATGGATCGCTACGGCAACGGTCGGCTAATCCCAGCACCCGGTACACCGGAGCGTCTGCGCTACACCTACTGGCTGCACTACGCTGAAGGCTCTGCAATGCCGCCGCTGCTTCTGAGACTCATCTTCAACAATTTCGGAATAGGGGACAGCAACGCGATGGACGGATTCATCGCGCCTCAGATCAAGCTTCACTTTGACTACATCGAAGGCGAACTCCATAAAAGTACGTGGTTTGCGGGCGAGGAATTCACCGCAGCTGATATCCAAATGAGCTTTCCCCTGGAATTGCTCGCCACAGTCGCTCCTGATGTCGAGAGCCGACCGAAGCTGAAGGAATTTCTTGCTCGTATCCATGCGCGACCTGCTTACAAACGTGCGCTTGAGCGTGGAGGCAAATACGACTTTGCCAACAGTATTTAACCAGTTCGCGTAATTCCCCATCCCTCTACAGGGTGGGGATGTAAGCAAGTCAAAAACGAAACGTCCTCAAAGTGTTTTTCGGCGTAGCCGGAAGAATCTTGAGGACAGTTGAGTTTTTGACAATATATTATATGCAAGGTGTTTCTTGGCTCTTGATATATTCTTTTACTATTTCCAATGGCGCACCACCACACGAAATAATACAGTAAGCGTCAGTCCAGAAACTAGGATCTTCTTTTTTCCAGTAAAACTGTTTTAGGTAAATTTCAAATTCTTTTCTAACTATACGACTTGATGCAGATTTGAGAGAGCTAATCAGTTGTGAAATATTGTTGTCTGGATGAGCGTCTACTAATAAATGGATGTGGTTTTCCTCTCCATTAAATTCTAGCAAGATACATTTTCTTTTCTCACAAACACGACTAAAAACTTCTTGTAATTTAGAAAGAATTTCTTGATTGATAGCATTTTTACGATATTTGGTAACAAAAATAATGTGAAACTGAATTGCAAAAACTGCATGAGCGCCTTTTCTAAGCTGAGCTTTCATGTTGACAACTGAAATTAGATGATGGTAGTATACCATTTCATAAACTGAATAGGGGGTGATTACTGATGGCGTTACGTAGAGCTACCTTTAGGCTATATACTACAAAGAAAGTGAATGAATCATTGCACTATCATAGGCGATTGCACAAGGAACTCTATAACGCCGCAGTACATAACAGGATCAATTCTTATAAGAAGTTTGGTAAGTCTGTTTCATACTTTGAACAGCAAAATTGCTTACCCGATTTCAAGGACGTTTGGATAGAATATAAAGAAATAAATTCCCAAGCATTACAAGCAACTTTGAAGCGCGTTGATTTTGCTTTTCAACGTTTATTCAGGGGATTGGGGAAGTATCCTAGATTTAAATCAATCAGGCATTATTCAGGCTGGAGTTATCCAAGCTTTACGGGGTGGAAAGCACACAGTACAGGCGACAATGGTTATTTAGAATTAGCTAAGATTGGTCAGATACAGATGCGGGGCAAAGCTAGACTTTGGGGGCATCCTAAATCGATGGATATTGTTTACCGCAATGGGAAATGGTATGCAAGTATCGTTTTAGAAATTGATGAAATCTTACTGAAAAACAGCCGTAAGACTGATACGGGAATAATTGCTATTGATTTAGGATGTAATGACGCAATTGCTTGGACTAATGGAGTCGAAAACTCCTTAGTTGCTGCACCTCGATTTTTGAGGAAAGCAGAACAAGAAAATAAGCAGCTGAGCAAAGCCAAGCGTCGTAAGCGTTCGGCTAACTTCAAGAAAAAAATCAAGGCTTCTAGGCGATGGAAAAAAGCTCAAAAACAGGTTAGTAGACTGAACAAAAAAGTTTCTAACCAGCGTCAGAATTGGGTTCATCAACAGACTACACGAATTATTAGCGGTAACAGCACGGTAGTCACTGAAAAACTGGAAGTGAAAAGAATGGCCGCCAAAGCTCATAATGGCAAACGCAAAAAGCAAAAAGCTGGACTAAATAAATCAATTCTTGACGTGGGAATGGGGATGATTAGAAGCGCACTCAAAGCCAAATTAGATGATGTTGGTGGTGTGTTTGTAGAAGTTCCTACTCGCAAGGTAAAACCGTCTCAAACTTGCCCTAAATGCGGACATCAAGAGAAAAAAGAACTTACCCAGCGTCAGCACGTTTGTAAAAACTGCGAGTACTCGCAACAGCGTGACATTGCATCCGCAGAAGTTATGTTGCTTTGGTACTCAAATAATCTACAGGGGTTAGGAACTAGCCTCAAAGACGTGGATGATTCTAGCTCTACTTCACGTACCCGTAAAAGTGCGGAAAGCATGAAGCAACTAGCTCGTGCGAAGCGTCAAAAATCTCAGGCTACGCTGGGGGATGTAGAAACCCCTGGCTCAAACAAAGTTAGCCAGGGGTAGTTCATTAATTCTTGTACCCCGATAATGCTGCTGTAAAGCCTGCATATTTATCTTAAAGAAAGTGGTTGAGCATTAATTCGAGTCTGAAATAGACTATAGGCTTTTTGGCGCAAGTCTTTCCCTTCTAATGACAAATAACAAAGAACAAATAACCATCATTGGCTGCGGTAATCTCAACCGCAGTGACGATGCCGTAGGCGTAATAATTGCTCAACGCCTACAGCAATATCTTACCAAACATCCTCATCCTAATATCCAAGTTTATGACTGCGGAACTGCTGGGATGGAAGTCATGTTTCAAGCACGAGGTAGCAAAGAATTAATAATTATTGATGCAAGTTCAACGAATTCCGAACCCGGTGCAGTGTTTAAAGTTCCTGGAAAAGAATTGGAAACTTTACCGGAACCCAGTTATAACTTGCATGATTTTCGTTGGGATAATGCTTTAGCCGCTGGTAGGAAAATCTTTAAAGATGACTTTCCCTTATTGGTGACAGTTTACCTAATTGAAGCGGAAAATCTTGGCTTAGGACTAGAATTAAGTCCTGTTGTTAAACATTCTGCTGATGTGGTTTTTGAAGAAATAACCACAATTATCAGGCAAAAAGTTGAGCTATTTTAGATTTATTAGTCAAAAGTCAAGAGTCAAGAGTCAAAAATTATTCTACTTGTT
This sequence comes from Spirirestis rafaelensis WJT71-NPBG6, assembly GCA_019359015.1. Classification (GTDB taxonomy): domain Bacteria; phylum Cyanobacteriota; class Cyanobacteriia; order Cyanobacteriales; family Nostocaceae; genus Hassallia; species Hassallia rafaelensis. Next base: position 42,922 of record JAHHID010000001.1, on the reverse strand, counting down.
GCCTTGTCTGTTCATTTCCCCTTCTTTGCTTCAGCATCAAGCCCAATCTTTGTAAACTGATAATTCATCTACCCTCATTTCAAAAGGCATTCCCTCGCTTTCTGGGGGACAAACGCGAATTTTAGCACTGCTGACAATTTTATGTAGCAATGTCGCCATTGGTACAATTTTTTGTAACACACGCCAATTAGTAACTTGATCTGGACATTCTATTACCAAAGTCAAAGCATTAGCATGGGTTGTGACATACCACCGACAACTAGATAATAATTTTTGAATACAGCGATCGCAATCTTCATAAAAGTACTTGCTAATAGAATATTCTAATTGCTGGCGCAGTATAATATCTGCCGATGTTGGTTGGATTGGACGTGAATCTTCATTCTGCCAGAAATAGTTGGTCATAGTTATGCCTCTTTATTTTTTCCAGTTATATGCCAATTGCCATTGCGTAAAGGACATCTTTATCTGTCTCTAGAAATTCCTGAGTTTCATCGTCATAATAAGCACCAATTCCGGTACAATGAATTCCCCAATAATTACTTGCTAGATACAGTCTTTGTCCTAAAAAACCAGCCATTTGCATGGCAGTTTGATAATTTGTATAGTTGGAAACAAAAAACCAAGTTACTGCACTATATGAAGCGATCGCTTGATTAACGCACAAGTAACCTGTCTTCTCACTGAAGTTACCCTCCTTGACTAAATGCCTTCCTTTGTATAACCCTGCTTTGATTCCCTCGACTCGATGGACAACCGCGTAAATTTCGATTTCCTCAAAACTTTCTGTCGGTATCGCTTGCCTAATTTGCTGCAAAATACTAGAATAAAGTTCCTGGGAAATGAACTGTTTTTGAAAACGCCTAATTGAGCGTCTGTTCCAAACAGCTTGAGAAAATCTATCCTTATCAAAGCTCAATTGAGGATGCTTGATTTCTTGCTGACAACTTTTTTGCAAAGCTGTTTCTTTATAAGCTTCTTCAATGAATTGATTCTGTTCAAAATAATCAGTTCCACAAACAAAAGGGACTTTCAGCCTTAAGCGTCTCACAGGCTTATTTTGAACCTCTCCTAAGTTCCGATCGCTCGTAACCTCCGCTTGGACTTCTCCGGAAATCGCACAAGCAGTAATAAACTCTTTGTTCTCAAATCCTAAATCTGCATTGAGAGCGAGTTTATCAAAATCGAAAACTAGTTGTATATCTCTATCGTGAAGAAAAGCTGAAGCAGCGATCGCACCCAAATGATGTCCGCTATCTAACCAGCAATACCTGATGCTCCTGTCTTTATATTTCCAACTAGACCTATAATAAACACAACTAATTAAAAAAATGAATCCGATGATACGATTATTCGGTAAAATATAACTCTCTAATCCATCATCAATTAATTCATAGATAAGTACCAGACAATTATTCTCAACTTCTAGATGATAGATTCCATCCACCATTCCCTGTATTCCGCGAATCTGCACGTAAACCTCAGTAGGATATAAAGCACCTGCTGATGGATTTACTCGCAATTTATCGACAGTATTTTTATACGTCTTTTCTAGGGTAATTGCACTCGTTAACCAGAGAAAAGAGTGGATAGAATTGTTGAGAAAGTCTAGACTTATTCGGCGATAAAACTTTGGATAAAATTTAAAAGCCGACGGTTGAGTTGACGAATCTACATAATTTGGATCGATTTGCACCGATAGGTAAGAATGCTTGGTAGCATCATGATATGCTTTTCCCGTTATTTTATTTACTTGCATTTTTCAGAATCCTTAAAACGTCTACGTTGCTAGCGAAATCTACGGCTTTATAGTCGTCTAAGTTTTTCAACTCTAGATTGGGGTGATATTGCAAAAGCAACTTCACAACTTCTGTCTTTCCAGCTGATGCTGCGTACATCAAAACAGTTGCACCGTTATCATTTTGGTTGTTGATATTAATCTTTGCAGCCAGCAATAAACGAATTAAATCGTAGTGGTTGCCAAAACAAGCAAACCACAAAGCATTGTTATTATCGTTATTTGTGGCATTAATATCAGCCCCGGCGTTAATTAGTTCTTCAACTACTGCATAAACGCCTTCTCTTGTCGCTTTCATCAAAGCCGTATCGCCATTTTGACCAGCCTGATTTAAATTATTTGCATCGTAGCTGTTAGCTATCATCCATTGGCTTGTAGTTGCGCTCAAATTAAAGCTATTTTGGTTAGTCATAATTACTCCTTTCTTGGGTTATGAAAAGGGCGAATGGAATTCGCATCTACACAGACAAAACCCGCGTAGGCGGGTTTAAAAGCCACAATGTTTTTTAGTCCACGTAGGTGGACTTCCCTGCGGGACGCTACGCGAACGTTTGTGTGCCCGTAAACTCCGCGAATTTTATTCGCCAGGGCTTAGTAGCTCAATCAAATGATGGGTGATGGGTAGGCTATCAACTACCATTGCAGCGCACAGCAACATCATGTAGAGAATCGAGTAGAGAAAAAGCGATCGCGCTAATTGTTTATCATCCGGATTCTGCAACAGCGACCAAGCTTTCATAATAAAAATCGCCCCTAAAATAAAGGCGATCGCACCATAAATTATTCCCGAAGCGTGAAGAGGATAAATTAATAAAAACGTGCTAGGGATAACCACCAAAGTGTATCGCCAAATCTGACGCGCCGTGGCAATATTATCAGTAACCACCGGCAGCATCGGCACACCTACTTTGGCATATTCATCGCGGATCATTAACGCCAATGCCCAAAAATGAGGAGGTGTCCATAAGAACACGATCGCAAAAATCAACCATGCTGTCCAGCTTAAGGTATTTGTCACCGCTGCCCAACCCACCAACGCCGGAATTGCACCTGCTGCGCCGCCAATGACGATATTGTAGGGAGTATGGCGTTTGAGCAAATGCGTGTAAATGCCCACGTAGAAGGCGATACCAGACATCGCTAACAAAGCACTTAACAGATTAACATATACTGCCAGCACCGTGAAAGAAATACAAGCCAGAGCGATCGCAAATATCAGAGCATGTAATGGCTGCACGCGACCAGAAGGCATCGGTCTATTGCGCGTGCGTTCCATTTCATAATCAATATCACTATCGTAGATACAATTGATTGTTTGGGCGCTAGCAGTCGCACAAGTACCACCAATCATGGTTAATAGCAGCAACAGCGGGTCTAGTTTTCCAGCAGAGGCGATCGCCATACTAGCAGCCGTAGTAATCAAAAGCAGCGGAATAATCCGAGGCTTTGTTAGCTGATAGTAATCTTGAAAAACTTGTAAAACATTTTTATAGTGGCGTTGCGCCGTCGTCCCGTTCATAAGTTCACGAATTCCTCAATTGTGGAAAATATCCCCTATTTCCTAATAGCTAAAACTCCCCTCTTGCACTTCTTCTTTAGTCCGCGCAGGCGGACTTTGTTCGTATAGCCCCAGCATTCCATGCTGAGGGCGAATAATACGCGACATCATAATCAGCCACTATTAACAACACGCACATAAATAGCGCAAGCAACTTCCTTATCTATTTGCCAGCGTTTGTTTCCTACTTTGATGAAAAAAGAGGGGAGTCTTTCTTCTAAAGTGATGATAGTTCCTGGCACCACTTCCATTGATATCAGTTTTTTTAAAACAATTTCGTCCTGATTTTTACAGAAAGTGACAATTCCTTGCTCTCCTTCCTGCAACAAAATTAATGAACACCCAATAACATCAAATGGAGTAAACATTTACATTAGGTAGTGAGAGCTTCAGCGCTCATAATAATTTTCATGACTGAAGTGCTGAGTAAAAAAGAGACTTTTATTTATGTTTAAATATTGAAAAAATAAATATAATTAAGAAGCCATAGCTTTAAAAAAGCTACGACTTCAACATTAGGCGAAACTAAAAACTAATCAACAGTTTAGACCAGATATGGTTCTTGATGAGTGCGAATCGTACAATCAGAACGTGGATAGGTAACACAAAGTAGAGCGAATCCTTTCTCCATCTGCTCATCATCCAAGAAAGATTGGTCAGATTGATCTATTTCACCTTCAACAACTTTACCAACACAACTAGAGCAAGCACCTGCGTGACAAGAGAAAGGTAATTCAATACCTTCTTCTTCTGCTGCGTCTAAAATGGTAGTCTCTTCGTCAATTTCAATTGTTGTATCAAGGTCTTGTTTTTTGTTGATTAATCTAACTTTGTAGGTAGCCATTTCGTGATTCTCCTCAGACTTTAATACAATTAGGTTGGATGACTCCACAAAAGTGGAATTTAAAGCTCCCTACTTGTGTAGCTTTTTGTATTCAAAATCCTAAATATCCAATCTGAAAGAAGATAATTCAGCACCGAAAATTCTTATCAGATATGGATTTTATCATTTAGAATTTGGAATTTTTTTAGCTGCAAGGTACAGCGTCAGGCGTACAGTCACCAGCCTTAAATGACTTGCCACAACTACAGTTATCAGTTGCATTAGGATTGGTAAACTTAAAGCCGCTTTCCATCACACCGTCGATGAAATCGATTACCACACCTTCTAATAAAGGCGCACTTTTCGCATCAACATAAAGCAGTACTTTACCTTGCTCAATCACCAAATCATCTGGTTGTGGTTTGCTGGTGATCTCAATTGCATACTCATAGCCACTGCAACCGCCATCTTTAACACAAAGGCGAACACCTTTAGTTTCTACTGCTACTGTATTGTTATCGGGTGTAGAACCCAGCAGAAATGTTCGCAGGCGAAATTCTGCTTTTTCTGTCAAAGTAACAGTCATCTAATCTCCTGATAAGTTGCGATTAATTGTTCTGATAAAATGTCTTTGGTGCGGGATTATGCGTTTGGGAAACTAAAAATGCAAAACTCAAAATTATTTTTTTGAATGCGTGAGTTTTGAATTTTGAATTTTTGTGTCCCTAATCCCTAGTCCCCATAGTGGTGGTTTCCATCGCTTGGGATTGCACATATCGCCAAGGTGCGTTGTTACCACACACCGGACAAGAGCGATCGCGGTGAGAACGGCGCTTGGCAAATTCCATCCTGGTAAAATCGATTGTCAGCAATTGCGACAACAAAGGCTGACTAAACCCAGTGATCAACTTGACAGCTTCCAGGGCTGTGAGACAAGCCAATGTCCCAGAAACAGCACCCAAAACAGAAAAACCACGCCGATCCCAATCAGGTTTTTCCGGAAACAGACAAGACAAACAAGGAGTCACACCAGGAATAATCGTCGTCAGATAAGCCTCCATACCGTCCATAGCCGCTTCTACCATCGGTTTGCGCCAGCGCACACAAGCTTCATTGAGCAAATTGCGCTCCGTAAAATTGTGAGCGCAATCGAGAGCCATATCTGCCGATTGCACCAACGAATCCACATTTTCCGGGGTGATATAATCATGAACTACTTCTATCTGGACATCAGGATTGATGGCTTGCAAAGTCTCTTGTGCTTTGAATACCCTCGGCTTACCTACCCAATCATCCGTCATGAGAACCTGACGATTCATATCATCAAGTCGCAGATCGCCACCCCGGACTAGGATTAGCCGTCCGACACCCGCTACTGCTAAATAAAGCGCTGCCGTACCACCCAATCCCCCCACACCTGTAACCAGAACAGTCGCTGACTTAAGGCGCTTCTGAGCCAGTTCGCCAAAATTAGGGAGCATCATTTGGCGGCTGTAACGTTCTAACTCGGTAGGCGTCAGGTTAACCAATTTTTACCTCCTAATCAGACGTGATTTCTGTCAGCGTGACTACATTTTTCGGCTTATCGTTAAACACCTTGAACAACTTTTGTTCTTGGGGTGTTGATTCTTCAAAAACTTGATAAGCCTTTTGCAAAGCTTCACAATATTGCTTGAGTCTATCTTCTACACTTAAATCAGGAGAATTGGCATCAATTTCCTTCATGTATTGAGAGAACTTTTTTAAAATGTGCAAACGATTCACATTTACAAATTTTTGGTCGTAGGGGAGTTGAAAAAACTGAAAATACTCCTCAGCATCGACAATCTTATTGAACTGCTCAAGATTAGTGTTCATTTTTGCTGCTCCAATTTATTTACCTGTTGCTTCAGTTCGTCTAACTGACGATATATTTCATAAGTACTTGCAGCAACATCCATAAGTGTTTTGTAATCTGTGGGCAAACCCTCAGCTAAATCGTGCAGATCCATCTTCATTTGACCTGCTTTACTATTGAGGCGTTTAATTTTAGTTTTTAGCTCCTCAACACTTGTTTCTTCGACTTGCGCCATAAGCATCTCCATTTATAGAAAAGTTAGGAATGATGAGTTACGAGTTAGGAGTTATTTAATTCCTAATTCCTAACTACTAACTCATAACTTCTTAAAAATCGCTAACTTCTGGAAAATTTTTCGCTAATTCCAGCCCTTTTGCTACTAGACTTTCGCCTTCTTCTGCCAACTTTTCTAAAGAGTCAAAGCCAAAGCGGTGAGCATCTCGCAAAGCTCTTTTAACTAACAAAAGACGACCAGAAAATACTAGCACCCAGCCAAATCCTTCATGGTTCAAATCAACCACAACCTGAGAAATGAGATTTGTTTCTTTTTCAATACTCGCGGCTATAGCGCGAAAAAATACCATAATCCGTGCCTGAGTTGCCGGATCGACTTCACCCTCAAGAGAGATTTCGCGTTTCTTTTGTTTAGTAACAACAAAAGGTTTCAAAATCAATTCATCAGTCCAATTTCGGTAAAATCCATAGCTATCTTGACCACGGATTTGGCTGATTAATGTCTTCAGGAAAGGAGCCTTTAAAATATCGCTTTGGGCGGTTCCATTAACACTATTATTTACCGTCATACAGTTGCTTCCTCTTCTAATTCATCTTGAAAATTAGAGGTTTTTTGTTGTAAGGCTTTACGCAGCCAAGGTGGAGGATTTCCTTTAAGAGTTGTCACCAACTTATTCAACACCTCAGCAATCTCTTCTTCTTCCGATCGCGCTTTAATTGGTGTGACATTTTTCTTGATTAATCGAGCTGCTGCACTACCACCGATCGCCGTTACATAAACAATCGTACAATCAGCTAAAGCCTCTAGCTTTGGTGCTAACTTATCCTCATTACCATCTTCTTTCAAATCACCCTCGAAGGTGATAGTTTCGACAAATTGATATCCCTCATCAGAGATTTCATAAACATCAATTTCCTTTGTCGAACCAAAGTGAGCATTAATATGAACTCTATCACTAGTCGTGAAAGCAATTTTCATCCGTTCTCCTCATGTTTGGTGGTAATTGGTAATTGGTAACTGTAAATTGCTATTACCAATTACCAGAAAAATGTTTTGCTTTTTCTTCTTCCTGCTCTAAAAACAGATTGCCAATGTCAAACAAAAGCTGCATAGTGCCTCGGTAGCCAACTTTGGTAAATTGACCATTACCCAAGCGGTCATAAATGGGAATACCCAGACGATAAAGAGGAATATCGAGACGAAGCGCGATCGCCTTCAGATTAGAGTTACCAAAGAGCAAATCTGAACCTACCGCCAATTCCTCAAAATCCTCCAAATCACCGATAGTTACATTTTTTACCGGGAGTTTTTCTAATAAAGGCGATCGCGTTGTCGTCACCGCAGCATGTACTTGCGTCCCCATCGATTGCAGAAAGCGCACTATTGACCAAAGTAAATCCGGTTCCAACGCCAAAGAAACACGCTTCGCACCAAAATAAAAGTGCGTATCCAACATTGCATCTTGTAACTGACGGCGTTGGCGACGATATTTTTCTGGTACACTAACACCACTAAGGTCTGACAAAGCTTGTAAAAACTCGTCCATCGCTTCCAAACCAGTCAGTTCACTAAACAACTCGTAAGGTATAGCAAACCGTTGTTGTAAAATCTCTGCTGCACCCCTCATACTCTCACCCAGCGCCAAAGTAAACGCTGAACTACCTATTTCTCGCAATTCTGCCAGAGTCGTACCACCACCTGTTATGGCACTATAAGAATCATCTAAGTGACCATCTAATGAAGCGGAAAGATCCGGCACAAAGATAGGCTTTAGTCCAAAGGCAGTGACGATCTCTTTTACTTCCTGTACATCCCCTGGTGTGAAAGCAGAACCTGCCAAAATCGTGATTTGGTCTGGTTTGGTGATACCTTCTTGGGGAACTTCTGTTACTATACTTTCAACTGCGGCAGCAAAACCGTCTTGTAGCGCACCTTTAAAATCTGGTGTCGGGGCAAAAACGATCGCCAAACGATCCAATTCTGGATGACTTTGGCGGATTTCCTTCAGGAAACCCTCGATGTCATCCCCTCTGGTTTCCGTCAAACCAGTGCTACATAAACCAATAATTTCTGGGTTTGACTTCTCTACCAGCGTCAGAATTGCCTGTTCGACATTTTCCTCACCACCCAAAATAGTGGTGACTTCCGTCATCGCTGTTGTCGCGAGGGGAATCGCTTCCCGGAAATGTCGCACCAAAACAACTTTAGCGAAAGCAGTACAGCCTTGGGAACCGTGGAATAAAGGTATTGTCCCCTTTAAACCTAAAAAGGCTAAAGATGCACCCAAAGCTTGGCTTTGCTTCAGGGGATTAACCGTCAGTGATTTGTTGGGAACAGTAACGATCGCCATTAGCTGTCCTCCAATAAAGCTAGGGAAGCAGTTGAGAAAGTAGAGTTATCTCCGTGTCCCCGTGTCCCTGTGTCCTCATCCCACGGTGCAGGTTTGCGGATTTGCTCCCACACAGGGCTGTAGAGAGCCTCATACAGTTCTCTTGCCATTTCTACCATCCCCACATAACCAGCGTAAGGATGATGGCGTTCTTGATTAATATCTAAGAAAGGAATCCGCGCTTTCAGAGCGGTGTATTGATTGCGACCACCCGCAATTAACATATCAGCTTTTGTATCTTTAACTAATTGCAACAGTTCTTTGGCGTTGCCCTTTTCCATCATGATGCCATCGTTACCGATCAACTTTCTGATTCGGGCTTTGTCCTCTTCCGTACTTTTTCTAGTACTGGTAGCAACAACTTCGATCCCCAAGTCCTTAGCTGCTGAGATAATTGACCAACTCTTCACGCCTCCGGTATAAAGGACAACTCGCTTGCCTTTGAGTCGAGCGCGGTAAGGAGCTAATGCTAAATCTAAAGCAGCCGTTTCTTCGGCGATCAGCTTTTCGGTGCGTTGTTTTAAATCTTCATCACCCAGCTTTTCGGCAATATTTCGCAGGCAGCGGTTCATGTCATCTACACCGTAGAAAGACTCTTCAATGTAAGGAATGCCGTAACGCTCCTCCATCTTTCTCGCCATGTTGAGCAGCGCTTTCGAGCAAATCATCACATTCAGCTTCGCGCGGTGAGCGTGACAAACTTCTTCGTAGCGAGCATCACCAGTGATTTTCGACAAAACGCGGATGCCGAGTTTTTCAAATAATTTCAGAACTGCCCACATTTCCCCGGCGATGTTGTATTCACCGATGAGATTAATGTCTAGTGGCGTTGTATACTCAGGTTCGCGAGTGCCAACAACGTATTCTAATAAAGCTTCACCGCCAAAGCGATTACCGAGATTTTTGCTACCAATAAATCCTGGGGAAACTACGGGGACAACAGGCTTTCCTATTTTCTCAGCCGCAGCTTTGCAAACTGCATCGATATCATCGCCAGTTAAAGCTGGAACACAAGTAGTATAGACAAATATCGCCGTCGGGTTGTAGCGTTGTTGCAATTCCAAAATGGCTTTGTAGAGCTTCTTTTCGCCACCGAAGATGACATCATTTTCGGTTAAATCGGTGGTGAAACCCATTTTGTAAAGTTGAGGACCCGAAGACAGACTACCACGACTTCCCCAAGAATTACCAGCGCAAGCGATCGGACCGTGGACTAAATGAGCAGCATCAGTAATTGGCACTAGGGCAATCATTGCACCATCAAAAGCGCATCCCCCTTGAGCAGCTCCTGGTTGTGCTTGTTGCGTGCAAGATTTATTTTTCTTTTCTCCATGTTTCTGGGTATTATGTTCGCATCCCGTTTCACTGAGCAGCTCGTTAATTTTGCCTTGGGTAATTTTCATTTCATTCCTCGCGCTGGATGGAAGTTGTAAGTAGTTAATTGTTGGTTGTTAGTTGGAGCGGTGTTAGTTGGAGCGTTGTTAGTTGGAGCGGTGTCAAAAAATACCGCTATCTACTAACTACTAACCACTATCCACTAACTATTAACAAATATATTTAGTGACATCTTCGCCACAAACATCAGTAAGATAAGATAAGGCACGGAAACGCAATCCGATAAACTCATCATACAAAGGATTAAGATTGCACAGTGGGGGGATGTGTAAAGTCCGTCCAAATAAGTTTATGCTTCGCTCAAAGGGGCAACCGCAAGGAATGATTTGGCAGATTAAATGAGCGATGCGAGCATTTTTAACTTCAGCGTTATCTACCAGCCGGCGCAAAGGATATAAAATATCAAATGAGCCAGGTTTCTTATACTTCGGTGGACGTAAACTTGGGTGCGGATGAGTGTGATTGTGTTCGTGAGCGGGAGTTATAGATTTCATAATAGAAACCTCAAGAAACAGCTAAAAGGAAAAAGGAAAATTAGGTACTGGGGATTGGGTACTGGCGATTGGGTGCTGGGAATTGGAAAGATCCTTCTCCCAGTCCCCAGTACAATCAGTCCCTAGTCCCCAGTCACCTTACTCCTTTTCCTTTTGTGGCAAACGAAGATGAAATTTCTAACGAATTAAGTCGTAAGAAATATCAGTTTTAGAAGGAATGTTGGTGTTGTGATCGATTTCCTCGAACACGGTGTTAACAACCCAGTTGAGCAAGTTGATGATGCCTTGATAACCGACGGTGGCGTAACGGTGCATGTGGTGACGATCCATGATGGGATAGCCGATGCGAACCAGAGGAACTTTGCAATCGCGCCACAGGTACTTACCGTAGGAGTTACCGATGAGTAAGTCTACGGGTTCGGTGAACAGCAAAGAACGCATGTGCCACAAATCTTTACCAGCCCACAGAGTAGCACTCTTACCGTTAGCGTAAGAAGCTAGCAACTCTTTGAGTTCTTGCTCAAAGTTTTCATTGCTGTTGTGAACCAAGATATGCACGGGTTCAGCACCCATTTCCAGCATGAAGCCGACTACGCTGTAAACTAAATCTGGATCGCCGTAGATAGCGAAGCGCTTGCCGTGAAGCCATGAATGAGAGTCAGTCATCGCATCAACTGCGCGACCGCGTTCGATTTCTAGTTCTTTGGGAATGGGTTTACCAGTTAGTTCGCTGAGTTTCATTAAGAACTCATCAGTACCCTTAATACCCCAAGGACGAGAAACTACGGTTGGTTGCTGCCACTCTTTTTCAATGTACTCGCGGGTTTTGGCGGTAGAGTGCGCTTGCAGGGCGATTGTGGCTTTAGCATTAATCGAATCTGCTGCATCTTCTAGCGGAGTACCACCTGGGTACATATCAAATTCACCTGTGTTGGGTGAATCTAGATAATCGCTGTTGTCTGCCAAGATGGTGTAATCGATGCCCATCATTTCGCAAATCCGCTTGATTTCCCGGTTATTACCAACGTAGGTATCAAAGCCAGGAATAAAGTTGATTTTGCCATTGCTGGTTTCTTTCTTATGACCTGCGGTCAAGTTAGAAAGAATACCCTTCATCATGTTATCGTAGCCTGTGATGTGGGAACCAACAAAGCTAGGAGTGTGAGCATAAGGTACTGGAAATTCTTGAGGAACTGAACCAGCTTCCTTGGCGTTGTTGATGAAAGACTGCAAGTCATCACCAATTACTTCTGCCATACAGGTGGTGCAGACAGCAATCATCTTTGGCTTGTAGAGTTGGTAAGAGTTTGCCAACCCATCAATCATGTTTTGCAGACCACCAAACACCGCTGCGTCTTCTGTCATTGAAGAACTGACGCCAGAAAACGGTTCTTTGTAGTGACGGGTTAAGTGGGTGCGGAAGTAAGCAACGCAACCTTGAGAACCTTGGACAAAAGGTAGAGTGCCTGCAAAACCAACAGCAGCGAAGATTGCGCCCAATGGTTGACAACCTTTAGCGGGGTTAACGGTCAATGCTTCACGGGCGAAGTTCTTTTCACGATACTCCCAACCCTTCGTCCATTCTGCAACACGCGCAACTTCTTCGGGGGCGTGTCCGTTTTCAAATTTCTTTTTGTTTTCAAATAGCTCTTGGTATTCCGGTTGGTGGAATAATTCGACGTGATCCTGAATATTTTCCGGATTCTGAGGCATTTCTAATTCTCCAAGCTGCTGTAGTCGTTACGTGAGGGGAGGAGCGGGGAAAATCCCGCATCTTACAAGGGATGGAAAGCGGGAATATGATTCAAAACTCAGAATGCAAAATTCAGAACTTTGAATTTTTAATTTTGAATTTTGTATTCCCAACTTTCTCCTGGGGTTTTAGCCCCAGGCTATCCCTTTTTTTGCGATTTTTTTAGGCGATCGCCGGTTCTGGTGTTTTAGCTTCTGCTTTCTTGCTCCAAGGAGCGCCGATTAATCCCCAAGTTGGGCTGTTCAGTGCTAGATCCATGTCGCGAGCGAAGATAGCGAAGCCATCATAACCGTGATAAGGACCGGAGTAATCCCAAGAGTGCATTTGACGGAAAGGAAGACCCATCTTTTGGAAAACGTACTTCTCTTTCACACCAGAAGCGATGAGGTCGGGTTTGAGTGCTTTCACAAACTTTTCAAACTCATAAGCGGTAACGTCATCGTAAATGATGGTGCCGTTTTCGATGTAAGCGCTGGTACGTTTGTAATCGTCATTATGAGCGAACTCATAACCTGTACCAATCATCTTCATTCCTAAATCTTGGAATGCGGGTACAACGTGACGGGGACGCAGACCACCAACCATCATGGCGACAGTCTTACCTTCCAAACCTGGGCGATATTTCGCCAGGATCGCATCCATTGTTGGCTGATATTTGGCGATGACCTTCTCAGCGTTTGCTTGGATCTTCTCGTCAAATTTAGAAGCAATTTCGCGCAACGATGCAGCAATCTTGGTAGGACCAAAGAAGTTGTATTCCAACCAGGGAATACCGTAGGTTTCTTCCATGTGACGGCTGATGTAGTTCATCGAACGGTAGCAGTGAATCAAGTTCATCTTCACGTTCGGTGTCATCATCATTTCATTGATGGTGCCATCACCTGACCACTGAGCGACTACGCGCAAGCCAATTTCTTCTAACAAAATGCGGCTAGCCCAAGCATCACCACCGATGTTGTAGTCACCGATGACTGCTACATCGTAGGGGGTAGACTCTAATTGCAGTTTGCCGTCTTTCTTGTCTTTATCTGCCTTAGTAAAGACCCAATCGCGCACTGCGTCGTTCGCAATGTGGTGTCCCAAGGACTGGGAAACACCCCGGAAGCCTTCGCAACGCACGGGAACAACAGGCTTTTCAATCGCTTTTGCTGCTTTTTTAGCAACAGCTTCAATGTCATCCCCAATTAGACCGATAGGACATTCAGATTGAATGGAAACACCACGGTTGAGAGGGAACAGTACATCAAGTTCTTCGATTAGCTTTAAGAGTTTTTTGTCACCACCGAAAACGATATCTCGTTCTTGGAAGTCGGAGGTGAAGTTCATGGTGCCAAAGCTGTCTATACCTGTGGTACCGATATAATAGTTACGACGACCAGACCAAGACCAGTAACCACAACCCACGGGACCGTGGCTGATGTGGATCATGTCTTTGATGGGACCCCAGACCACACCCTTAGAACCGGCATAAGCACAACCACGAGCGGTCATTACACCAGGAAGAGATTTGATGTTAGACTTAACGCCGCAGTCAGCTTTGCCTTCTTCAAATACGTTTAGGTGCTTTTCCCGTTTTTTCTTCGCTTTATCGGGGTAAGCTTCTAGAACTTCTTTAATAAGTTCTTTTCTTTCTTCGATGATGTTCTTGTTTTCTGGAGGTGTCATATTCTGCCTCAGTAGGTCTTAAGGATCTGGGAATAAGGAAGGGAAGCGCACATTTTATTGCCGATCTTCCCCTGAGGGGTTGGGGACTGGTAGTCCCCTGGGGGGTAGAAGAAAGGGAGAAAGTAAAAGGGAAATTATGCAATTTACTCCTTTTTTCTTTTTCCTTTTAAAGCGAGCATTATTTCTGAGCCGCGACTTATGCTACAGGAGCTTCAACTGCACTCTTGCCAACCATTTTCTCTGTGTTTTCATCGCTTTCGAGAACACCAAATTCAATCAACAATTCTTCTAGTTCTTCCATTTCGATGGGTGTGGGGATAGCTAGATTTTTGTTGTTGATGATCTTGGTAGCCAAAATCCGATATTCGTTAGCTTGGTTGCTTTCTGGTGCGTACTCGTTAACAGTCATCCGGCGCAATTCTGCGTGTTGAACGATGTTGTCGCGAGGTACATAGTGAATCATTTGGGTGTTCAAGCGTTTTGCCAGGGTTTCGATCAATTCGATTTCCCGGTCAACGTTACGGCTGTTACAAATCAATCCACCCAAGCGCACACCACCAGTGTGAGCATATTTGAGAACACCGCGAGCGATGTTGTTAGCTGCATACATCGCCATCATTTCACCGGATGTAACGATGTAGATTTCTTGTGCTTTGCCTTCACGAATAGGCATTGCGAAACCACCGCATACAACGTCACCTAATACGTCGTAAGATACGAAGTCAACGTCTACGTAAGCACCGTTTTCTTCTAAGAAGTTAATAGCGGTGATAATACCACGACCGGCGCAACCTACACCGGGTTCTGGACCACCAGATTCTACGCAACGAACGTCGCGGAAGCCGGTGAGCATGACTTCATGGAGTTCTATATCTTCAACAGCGCCTCGTTCAGCAGCCAATTGGAGAACGCTTGTTTGAGCTTTGCTGTGCAGCATTAAGCGGGTGGAGTCAGCTTTGGGGTCGCAACCCACAATCAAAATGCGCTGACCCATTTCTGCCATAGCTGCAAGGGTGTTTTGGGAGGTGGTAGATTTACCAATACCGCCTTTACCGTAGAAAGCTATCTGTCTAATTTTTTCGTCAGTCATGATTGTTAATCTCCAATTGGTTGATTGGTGGGTCTTGGCTTTTTGATGCGTTCACGCCCGATTTACAGCGCTGACCGCGAGAAGAACGTGCCTGGAGGCGATCGCTCTCCCACTAAAATTATTGAAAGCATCCTCGTTTCCTCGTTAAATTTGTTTTCTTTTGGTTTTATGATTATTTTTTGTCACTGATCATTAGTTAAAACTAATGACCAATGAACCTAAGAATTAGGCACTTTACAAATACGTCATAATGTGTATTAGTGCTTAATACGAAGTAGGACTTGACCCGCGCTTTGCTCCAATTCAAAATCCAAAGTTAGAAATTCAAAATTAAAGCCTTCTTTTTGAATTTTGAATTTTGAATTCCCCGCAGGGGCTACTTGTTCAAAATAGCGCCCTTCAATTTTTCAACACGAGCAACTGCTGCGTTTGTGTCTTCTGCGGATGCACCACCTACAGCCATTGATTCTTTCAAATGCTTAACGATCGCATCGAAGTGTGATTGCTGTAGATTCATACCCGTGTGGGTTTTTTCCATTGTCCGACCAGAGTATTGGTTGGGACCCTCAAAAATTTGAGCGAAGAAAGCAACTTGATGCTGGCGTTGCTTTTCCATATCTGTATTAGCAAAAAACGGTTGGAGGGTGTTATCTGCTAAAATACGTTTGTGGAAATCCTGGACTACTTTATCCAGAGTCGGTTGTCCGCCAAGTTTGTCGTACAACTTGTCCATATCTTTCTCCTTTGAAGCGAGTTGGATGACGAATATGTGGTGTTGCTGTCTGTTGTCAGTAGGACTGAAAGATCGCAAGTTATGTGGGTCAAATCCTACTTTCTGTACTTGGCTGATACTATGACGTATTTGTAGAGTACTTAAGCTTTAAAACGATGGCTCAACTGCTTCGACGACTATGTTGTGAGAAATGCGATCGCGCAATCTCGCTTCAATCGCAATTTTCAAGGTTGCGGTACTGCTAGAACAAGAACCACATGCACCTTGGAGTAAAACCTTGACATGATCGCCTTCGACATCATAAAGTTCAACATCTCCGCCGTCGGCTAGCAATACAGGTCTAACTTCTTCATCCAGTACTTTTTGAATGAGTGCGATTTTTTGGACACTCGTCAGCGGTCGTTTAGCAATTTCTGTAGCAACCGCGCTCTTATTACTTGCAGGAGCGGCGATTGGAAGTGCAGATTCCCTTTGCACATCTTTAATTATATCATCAATAGTCGCTAAACAAGATCCGCATCCGCCACCGGCTTTAACGTAATTTGTTACTTCCTCTGCGGTGATAAGACTATTCTCGCGAATTACGCGGCGAATCTTTGTATCGCTGATGCCAAAACAGGTACAAATTAGCGCTCCTTCATCATCATCGTCATGAACTTCGCGCTCAATGCCTCGATAATTAAAGATAGCAGCTTCTAAAGCTTCTTGTCCCATCACGGAACAATGCATTTTTGCTTCAGGAAGTCCACCTAAATAATTGGCAATGTCTTTGTTTGTGACTTTCAGCGCTTCATCGAGAGTTAAATCTTTAACTAATTCAGTCAAAGCACTACTTGAAGCGATCGCACTCGTACAACCAAAGGTTTGAAAGCGTGCATCAAGAATCTTGTCTGTATCAACTTGAACTTTTAGATGCAATCTTAGAGCATCACCGCAAGCAATACTACCGACTTCACCAGTAGCAATCTTAACATTTTGTTCAGCAGTTTCTTCAATTTCACCCTGATTTTTGGGATTGTAGAAGAGTTCTAATACTTTGTCTGTATATTCCCACATAGTTTTATTTAGTTAGGAGTGATGAGTTAGGAGTGATCAGTTAGGAATGATGAGTTAGGAATGATGAGTTTAAACAACTTCTTAATTCAAAACTCCTAACTCCCGTACAGACGTTCTGCCGGAACGTCTCTACCTAACTTTTAACTTTTATTAGTGTTTGCTCTTGTGCTTGCAACCAACCTGCTTGATCGTTTTTGAAGGGTGACATATCACGCAGACGTTGGATAATACCGGGCATTACCGCGATAACTTGGTCAATTTCGGCTTCTGTTGTGTAGCGACAGAGGCTGAAGCGGATTGAGCCGTGTAAAATGGTGTAGGGTAAACCCATTGCTCGCAGAACGTGAGAAGGTTCGAGAGAACCAGAACTACAAGCAGAACCGGAAGATGCACAAATGCCGTGTTGGTTTAAGTAAAGGAGAATTGCTTCACCTTCGATATACTTGAAGCCAATGTTGGTAGTATTGGGTAATCTCTGCGTTGTATCGCCGTTAACTTCGCAATCGGGGATTGTGGAGAGTATAGCTTGTTCCAGGCGATCGCGCAATTTTCTTTCTCTTTTTGTCGCCTCTTCTAAGTGTAACATTTCCAGTTCCGCAGCTTTGCCCAAGGCGATAATTCCCGGAACGTTTTCTGTTCCTGAACGGCGTCCGCGTTCTTGTTGTCCACCAATCAGGAAGGGACGGAATCTTACACCGCGTCGCACATACAAAACACCAATACCTTTTGGTGCATGTATTTTGTGACCGGACATCGTAAGCATATCTATGGTGCTGGTCTTCATATTCAGCGGGATTTTACCAACCGCCTGCACCGCGTCTATATGAAATATAGCACCATACTCTTTCACGCGCAACCCAATTTGCTCAATTGGGAAAATCACACCGGTTTCGTTATTGGCGTACATAATCGTCACCAAAGCGGTGTTACCAGTCAGTGAGGCTTCTAGTTCATCTAGATCCAACTGTCCCTTACCATTCACCGACAAATAGGTAACAGTGTAACCCTGAGTTTCAAGTTGTTTGCAGACATTCAGCACCGCTGGATGTTCTACTTGGGTGGTGACGATGTGGCGCTTTTCCGGTTGCGCTAACAAAGCAGCGCGAATCGCAGCGTTATCACCTTCTGTACCGCAACTGGTGAAGATGATTTCTGAATCATCGGCTCCGAGTAAGGCTGCAACTTGTTGACGCGCTTGCTTTACGGCTTTACCAACTTGCCCACCAAAGGTGTGCATACTCGAAGGATTACCGTAAAAATCTGTCATGTAAGGCATCATTGCCTCTACAACTTCTGGATCTACTTTAGTTGTGGCGTTGTTATCCAGGTAAATGCAGTTCTTTTGCATTGCTTTCTACTTAATTTAACGGCTTCGCAAAATTGTCTTTATATTTAAAGTTTTTAGAAGTATGAAGTGCTTTACTTGCAAAAAGGATGTAATTTCACTTTTCACACTTCATACAAGAAGGGAAACTTATACTTTGATTATAGTTACTTGCTATTGATTTTTTTGCAACTGTTCAGAGTATTTCTGGGAATAACAGTTAAACCAAGTTTCCCAATAATCTGGTTCTTTTTTTAGATTCTTGACTATATTGTTGTAAGTGTCAAACCATGATTCCCAGTAATCGTTTGGCTGTTTAACGCAACCGTTGCAAGTGGGACAACCTGCTTTACATTGAGGGACACTATAAACACTATCAACACAGTTCGTGCAAAGGTCGGGGTCAATCCAGTGGTTTCCGTCAATTATTTTAATTGCACCAACTGGACATACAGACTCACAAAGATTGCAGGAAATACATTGGCTGGTAATTTTGTAAGCCATGATTATTCTCCTTATTATATTAGGGCATGGGGCATTGGGGATTGGAAATAACTTTCTTAACGAGTAACCCAGTCCCCAGTCCCCAGTCTTTATTCCCTAGCCTTTATTGCATTGTTGGTAAAACTCTAAAGCAACTTTTTCGATGACATCGTAGCTTTCAACAGTCTGTATTCCGGCTTTTTGCAATTTGGTTTTGGGAGAGTCACCAATTTTGGAGACTAAAACCGCTTTACAATCTGCGATCGCTTCAATGATTTTTTCTAGTGTGCCTTCTTCTCCATATCCACTTTGGCAGAAGTGGTCTATTTTGCGATGACTGACAAAACGAGCTTCGTTAGCATCTACTTCGTAAATTTGGAATTCTTTCGCATGACCGAAGTGTTGATTTACCAATCCGCTACCTTTGGTTGCAACTGCAACTAAGATTTTGGGACTGTTAGCAACTTTCTTGTCAGCTTTGGCTTTTTCTTTAGCTGCTTTGATTTCTTGTTGGAACTTCTCGATACCTTCGTGGACTTCTTGACGTTTAGCCAAGTCGTATTCGGGTGTTATTTCCAAGATTTTGTCTTTGGTAAATTCTTGGCTGCGGTCTTCTCCTAATAATCCTACCGCATCTGCACGACATTGACGACAATGGCGCATCATTTTCATGTTGCCGGAGCAATCATCTTGAACTGCCTTGAGTTCTTTCGGTGTAGGACCGCGCTGCCCGGTTAAGCCGAAGTGTGTGCCGTGTTCTGGTGCAGAAATCAACGGCATAATGTTGTGCAAGAATGCACCTTTGGAGCGAATGACTCTATTTACTTCTACTAAGTGTTCGTCATTAATTCCCGGAATCATCACCGAGTTGACTTTGCACAAGATGTCAGCTTCTTTCAAAGCTTGGAGTCCTTCCATCTGCTTTTCGTGCAGAATCTTAACTCCTTCAATACCTCTGTAACGCTTGCGGTTGTAGTGAACCCAAGGATAAATCTTGACCCCGATTTCTGGGTCTACCATGTTGATGGTGATGGTGACGTGATCGATATTTAGTTGTTTAATGCGATCGACGTATTCCGGGAGCATCAAACCGTTGGTTGACAGACAAAGCTTAATATCCGGTGCTTGTTCTGCAATCAACTCAAAGGTGCGGAAGGTCTTTTCTGGATTCGCTAGTGGATCTCCAGGACCGGCGATTCCCACAACTGTCATTTGGGGAATCTTGCCTGCAATCACCAATGCTTTGTGTGCTGCTTCTTCGGGAGTTAGCAATTCGCTAACTACTCCAGGACGACTTTCGTTCGCGCAGTCATATTTCCGGTTGCAATAGTTGCATTGAATGTTACAAGCCGGCGCAACTGCAACGTGCAGCCTAGCGTAGTGATGATGTGCATCTTCACTATAACAAGGATGTTTGGCGATGCGCTCTTTAGTCTTTTCGTCCATTTCGACGACATGGCTAGTATCGCTCTTATGTCCGCAACCACCGGATTTTGCTTTGGTTGGTTCTGTGACGGTGGTGTTGATAACTTCTGTAGACGGTAGTGTCATTGAATCTCGCAAAGGATCGGTGGACTGTGGCTGCCACTGTGGGAGATGGAAGTACTACCTGTAGAATTGAAGTCGCGTCTTCTACTCACTTTGTCTGATGACTCAGGTTGTAAAACCCTGGTTAACGTCGGCTGGTGTGTGTCAACGTTTGAATCTTGGTCTGTACAGCCGCGACTTCTATTTACAGGATATAGTGCTATCTCATCCCTCCACTCACTAATCGCTCTTCTATCTGGGAGGAAAATAAGCTGTTGTCGTTGTCCGAGCGCTTAGTGATTGGCGATATAAGATTTATATCAGTCGTTCACAAAGGGGTTGAAGCGGCTGCTCTGGATAGAATTTATTGAATTAATTAGACTTGTACTCAAAACCTGAAACCCACTTTACATCTGAGTTTCAAGAATTAAAAAATATTTTTCCGGGTAGGGGTACTAGTATTTTCTGATAGGGGTACTAGTATTTAGAGAGGAGGGTGCAGGGGTTTGATGTACTCAACTCTAACCCAATCCTCATAAGGATTAAAGCAGAATTTTAGCTTTTTTTTATCTCTCTTTGGTTGTACTCAAACTACCCTTAAATGCATCAACAAATACCATTTATGGCGGATTTAAGGGGCGAATATCTAGAGTAGGCTTATCTGGGCTACTCCAGAAAATTGCGAAATTCAATTCTGTATACAACATATCATTTTTTTGAGGGAAAAAATGCCGTTTATTTTTTTTTAATATTTTGAGGAATGTTAATGACATTAAGTTGCAGATTTCAGCAGGGAATGAGGGCGCAAATGCTTTGCTGTGGGGACATGTAGCGATGCGGATATGAAAGCAAATCAAGGGCGATCGCACTTTCATTTCGCAAGGTTGCATCTGGGAAACTCGCCTTGCACATCAAGACTTACCAGATAAAATCTGTAGTGCGATAAGCTCTCGCCCCGCCGTAGGCGATCGCGAATGTTGTAAAAGTTATGCTAGGCATAACCTACGTTAAATAATAAAACCAATGTTGCAATCAGTAGAAGGAATTTATCAAAACGGCAAAGTTGAGTTGCTGCAAGTTCCCACCGATGTTGATGAAGCGCTCCTTCATTGTTACTTTCGTTCCTAAATCTGGTTCTTTTGATTTGCCATCTCGCGGTATCACCCCCGAACAAGCTGCAAATCTACGCGCTAGGCTGCAAAGTTTTGCTTTTATATTGGGGAAGACCTGATATGAATGCTTACGGTGCCTTATAGCCGTGGAGACAAGGCATTCCCACAATGCAGAGGATGTGAAGGAGAGGAACCAGAGCGTTTGTGTACGAGAGCAGTAAGTAATTAAGGCTTGAAAATTTTTATTTGCAGGAGGGAGATTATGAAAGCGATCGCTATTCGTGGTTATGGTTCGGCTGATGTTTTGCAGTATGAGGATTTACCGCAGCCAAAAATAAAATCAGATCAGTTGCTAGTGAAGGTGTACGCTTCTAGCGTTAATCCGGTTGATTGGAAAATCCGCCAAGGAATGCTGCAATTGATTACGGGTTATTCATTCCCGAAGATTTTGGGGTTTGATTTGTCGGGTGAAGTGGTAGAGGTTGGCTCTGCTGTGACGCGCTTCAAGCCGGGAGATTTGATTTATGGTTGTTTAAGCGTTGCTTTAGGGGGAGCTTATGCAGAATACGCTGCTGTTCCTGAAAAAGTTGCGGCTCTTAAACCCGCGAATATGACACATGAAGAAGCAGCTTCTTTACCTGTTGCTGCGGGTACTTCGTTGCAAGCTTTGCGAGATTTGGGAAACATTCAACCGTTACAAAGTGTCTTGGTAAATGGTGCTTCGGGTGGTGTGGGCATTTTTGCGGTGCAACTTGCGAAGATTTTCGGGGCTGAGGTGACGGCTGTTTGCAGTAGCAAAAACTTTGATTTGGTGAAGTCTTTGGGAGCCGATCGCTTGATTGATTACAAACAACAAGATTTCACTCAAGATGCTGCACGGTATGACATTATCTTTGATGCGGTGGCAAAAGAATCGTTTTCTAGCTGCAAAGAAGTTCTTAAACCTAACGGAATTTATATAACTACATTGCCTACACCTGACAGTTTTGTACAAGGTGCTTTGACTGCGCTGATTCCTGGGAAAAAAGCCAAATTCATTCTTCTTAATTCCAACACTGAGGACTTTACTTACCTCAAGGATTTAGTCGAAGCTGGGAAAATGCGAACAGTAATTGATCGCACATTTCCTTTAAATGAATTAGCAGCAGCGCATACATACAGCGAAAGTGAGCGAACTGTGGGGAAGATTGCGATCGCGATCGGCTAGAAGAGGAGGGAAACAGAGGGAGATGGGGAGAGTGGGGGAGTGGGAGAAAGAAGAATTATCCTCCTCGGTGTCCCCTTGTCTCCCACTCCCCCACTCCCCCCCTCCTCTTCCCTTCAGCAGATGCGTAGATAAGATTTTAAATAGTATTTGTACATACAGACATAAAAAGCTAAAACAAAATAAAGAAAGTCGTTTTTTACTAGCTTGAATAATAATATATATTTGGTAAATCGATATACAGAACTTTTCTTTTTAAGCCGAATATTTGATTTCTCAGTAGATATGAGTACAGGTTAAGTTTTAAGAAAATATTTGGCAGAAATGCTTACTCAGCCTTACATTAAAGGGGCTAAAGATTGAGTGCAAAAATACTTACTCCCCTACCCCGAAATACTAGTACCCCTATCCTAAAAATACTAGCACCCCTACCCCAAAGGAAATTTTAAATTTAGCTTAAATCAGGGTTTGGGGTTATGAGTGCAACCTTAATCAATTCAATAAAATCAAATAGGCATCGGATGCACTGCCCTTTTAAGAGCCGCCTGATATAAGCAGAAAAATAGCACACGGCTCTTTTACTCAGGCTATTACGATGCAACGCCTCGACGACAGTATTAAAAATTCACCCACGCCGGACTATGCGAATACGGACTTCCTGAAAAATCTGCTGAATAGAGATTTTTTTCAGCCAATTTCGAGTGATTTTCGTATTATCTTTGAGCGCGATCCTGCGGCACGTAATTGGCTAGAAGTGCTGTTTTGCTACCCTGGATTACATGCACTTTGTTTGCATCGCCTTGCTCACTGGTTACATTGTCGTGAAGTAAGTTTTATTCCTCGCTTTATTTCACACTTGGGGCGGTTTTTCACAGGAATTGAAATTCACCCAGGTGCAAAGATTGGCAAAGGTGTATTTATCGACCACGGTATGGGCGTTGTTATTGGTGAAACTGCCATTGTGGGAGATTATACGCTGATTTACCAAGATGTGACTCTTGGCGGAACTGGGAAAGAAGAAGGTAAACGCCATCCCACTTTGGGCAAAAACGTTGTGGTGGGAGCGGGTGCGAAAATTTTGGGCAATATTCAAATTGGCGATCGCGTGCGTGTCGGTGCCGGTTCAGTTGTTTTACGCGATGTCTCCTCAGATTCTACCGTCGTGGGAATTCCCGGACGCACTATTTGCCGCAAAGAAAGTCTCTCCCCCTTAGAACATGGAAAGCTACCCGATGTCGAAGCGTCGGTAATGCACTCTTTGCTATCTCGCATTGAGCAACTTGAACAACAACTGCAAATTCTCAAAAATCATCAAGAACAGAGTTCGCAGCAAAGCATGAAAATTCCTTTTTCGTAGTAAGGACTTTAATCCTTACTTTAAGCGTTAAAACGCTCACCCTTCTCTACGAGACGCTGCGCGAACGGGTTCGCCAGTCGCTCATGGGGGAAACCACGGCAGGTGCTTTATGCCGGGGAACCCGTCCACCGCACTGCCTCCCCTTGGCGCTAGCCTCTCCCTTTGGGAGAAGACCGCGCTGGCTCACTACAAAAACATCAACACTAGTCCCCAATCTGCAATTATGCCACCTTGTAGTAATTCCGATGCCTTAGGCGATCAGATTTTGCAAATTCCTTTGTGCGATCGCTGGCGAATTCATCACCGTTTACAAGAATTAATGATTAAGAGTTCTTGTCCTGCCGATGGTTCTTTGCGGGTACAAGTAAATAGTTGTATAACAGCGATTCTTGTCCGTAGTACCGTGATGCAATTTGTTGCTTCACGCCACGAGTTAGTTCACTGGTTAGAGCGTTGCTGGAATTACAGCGATAATTACTGAGTATCCGGACAATTTTAGCAGAAAAATAGCATACATTTAGCTGTTATTCAATTTGTTAAAAATGAACATTTTTCCACATATCCCAGTAATTAAAAAGGAGAAATTATCAAATTTGACTTTTAATTTCAAATTTTCAATTCTTTATCAGGTGAAGGAGTTTAATTTTCGATGATCGTAGCTCGCAGCGATACAAAATTTATCAATTTTTTGCATCAAGAACTTTCGCTTTCAACTGCCGATATCGCTGTGGCACTGCGACACCGGGAATTAGAAAGAGGTCCTTTACCCATGCTTCTTTGGCAGTATGGTCTAGTAGACCTAGAGCAGCTAGAACGGATTTTTGATTGGCTGGAAAACCAAATTTAGCGAAGTTTCGCTCTTTAGCTTATAGCATGATGAATTGTCTACCCTAAATGCCAAAATTTTGGAACTACACGAGGATTTTGCCATGATTTTCACTTTCTTAGCTGGAATTAGCATCAAGTTTGTCCGGCAGTTGTTAGTAGCTGTATTAGCTACCTGCTGCTAGAACCAATAAAGTATCCTACGGAAAAGAATAATCCGTAATTTATACCTTTTTTTCGTTCTATCTCATACAGATGTGCTGTTGGTAATCGGTTAATAATGAAAAAATATGAAATGTGATATTTTTCAGCATTTACCGTCGAGCATCAACTGCCATTACCAGGAATTCTTTGAAAAGTAGCACCGCAATCAAGAAAGGGTATTAGGAAAAGTTCCTAAGAGGATATTAGATATGAATCAAGTCATGATTAATGACACGACGCTGCGTGACGGTGAGCAAGCGGCAGGTGTTGCCTTCACTTTAGAAGAGAAAGTAGCGATCGCCAAATTTTTGGATGCAATGGGCGTTCAGGAATTAGAAGTCGGAATTCCAGCGATGGGCGAGGAAGAAATACGCGCTATATCTATAATTAATAATATGGGTTTGCAAGCCAAACTATTAGGCTGGAACCGCGCTGTTATCTCAGATATTGAAGCTTCTATAGCGTGTGGTTTGCAACGAGTGCATATTTCGATTCCCGTCTCTGGAATTCAAATTGCCGCAAAATTTCACGGTCAGTGGCGCGTAACTTTGCAACAATTGAGAGATTCTATCAGCTTTGCCGTTGATAAAGGTCTTTGGGTTGCAGTTGGAGGTGAAGATTCATCTAGAGCTGATGACAACTTTCTTTTAGATGTGGCACATTATGCCACAGAGTGGGGTGCTTCCCGGTTTCGCTTCTGCGATACCGTCGGGGTTCTCGAACCATTCGGCACTTTCACCAAAGTGAAGCGACTGGTGAATGCTTTGACGATTCCCGTGGAAATTCACACTCACAATGATTTTGGTTTAGCGACTGCTAACGCTTTATCAGGTATCAAAGCTGGCGCTTTATCGGTGAATACCACAGTCAACGGATTGGGGGAAAGAGCCGGAAATGCAGCTTTAGAAGAAGTTGTTATGGCGATGAAACGCATCCACAATGTTGATTTGGGCATTGATACCCCTCGTTTGTTGGAACTTTCCCGACTTGTGGCTTCAGCATCAGGTTCTAGTGTACCTCCTTGGAAAGCGATCGTTGGTGACAACACTTTTGCTCATGAATCTGGTATTCATGCTCACGGTGTCCTACAAAACCCCATCACCTACGAACCATTTGCCCCCGAAGAAGTAGGCTGGGAACGACGTTTGGTTTTAGGTAAACATTCTGGTCGTCATTTGGTATCTAACTTACTTCAGCAGCACGGTATTAGCCTGAACTCAGAAGAAACAAAATCTATCTTGGATGCGGTACGACAGCAGTCAGTTCAGAAAAAACGCAGCCTGACTACACAAGAACTTTTAAATTTGGTGGAAGAACAGAGGTATTCTCATGCAGCGGGATGAATTAGAACTGGATTTGCCACCAGTCTTTGAAATCGGTCAAAAAGTCCGACTTCGCAAGTTAATCAAAAATGATGGCACATTTCCTGGTCAAGAAATCGGAGCAGTTTTAGCTAAAAAGGGAGATATTGGCTACATCTCTAGTATTGGCACTTTCTTACAAAGTTCCTATATTTATGCGGTGCATTTTTTGGAAACAGGATTCATCGTAGGCTGCCACAAAAAAGAATTAGAAGCTGTTGAGGAAACAAAATGAAAGTAATGCTGCGGATGAATGATGCTGGAAATTTAATTGCCTACGTTGCTAAAAAAGACTTAGAAGAAGAAGTTGTTAAGCAAACAGCGGGAGCCGATGGAATGATTTTTACCCTAGCTAACGGCTGGGAATTAGAATTTTCCGACTTGCCAGAACCGCTAAAATTACCAAAAACTTTTGAAGCCAAACGGCTGTCGTGAAAAGAGTTGGTGGATAGTTTTTAGCCGCCTAACACACCCTACATTTTTTCTCGTTACCACGCAGAGCGTGGTAATGCTTATCTGGAGGCTCTGCCTCCTCCAGACGAGGCAGAGCCTCGAATAATTGCATTCCTAGCAGTGGTGCTAGGAACGAGAGGAGGAGAGGATTTTTTGTAATCCAAAATCTAAAATCTAAAATTCAAAATGAGCGACAAATATCTGACGATATCAGAATTTAATCTTGAAGGAGAATTACTAAGTTTTATTGGTGATAAACCAAAAAAAGCTAAATATTTGCGTTTGGTAATTGACTCTGAAGAGGTAGAAATTAAAATTCCTAAAGAATTGCGTACCTCTATTAGTGTATCTTTAGTACCAGGTGATAAAATTCGCGTTGTTGGTGTTAGTAAGTTAAACAAGCTGACAGGCGAACTTAAACTGAAGGCAAATGGTGTGTCTCGAAGTGGTGTTTGCCCAAAACAAAATGCACCTTCTCAAAAAGCACGGATTATGATATGTCAAAAATCTGGTTGCTTGAAGCGTGGTGGTAAAGGTTTGTTATCAGAATTAGAACAGACTTTATGCGATCGCGGTCTATTAGATCGAGTTACAATCGAGCGTACCAGCTGCCAAAAAACTTGTAGCAGCGCACCCAACTGTATTTTACAGGTTGGGAAGAAGCAATACAAGAAAGTGCGCCCTGAAGCGATCGCCTCTCTGTTGGAAAATCACTTCACCTGCAAAAGCGATGAATGTTAACTCGTAGTAAGCACAAAGCGTGCTTACTACCGCAATCGCCAATCTAGCTTACGTCCCACCAACCAGAAAGTAAGCAACGCAAAAATTAGCAAAGCCATAATATCTACCATTAATTTTCCCGTTATCGCTGCGAGCAAAGTTTGTCGCAACGCTGACGCTGCATAAGTAGCAGGACTTAAATATCCTAAAATTAACAAAAACTCCGGCAAGCGATCGCCTGGTATAATCACACGACCGTTAACAATTCAAAATTAAAGACATTTTCAGTAGGGGATTTAAACCCCGACTGAAACTGATGCTACGTGTATACATAGGGGTCTTAAACCCTTTCTTTTACGATAAAAATGATAATAGGGCATATAGCCCACATTCATTTGTACTAAATCACGCGCTTCAGTGATATTTTTTTGAAAAAAAGTGATGCTACCAAAATAACTTCTCAGCAAGTTTGCCATTTGGCGCACAAGAGTACTTTTACCTGCACCGTTGTCACCCAAAATGCCAAAGATTTCACCTTGGTAAATTTGTAGCAAGATGTTTTTTAGCGGGTAGGGTTTGTCCTTGATAAGTTTTGCATAAATTTTGGATTTCGTAGACTATCACGAGCCAATAAATATTATATTTTGGTAGATTTTTGGCTGAAGACGAATTGATAAACAAAAAAGTGCCGAATTTCTCAGTTGTATTGGCAATTATGTACAAATAAGAACAAAAGTCCTAAAATATAAAATACTTGCTAAAAAGAGCGATCGCTCATTATAAATTGAAGTGATAACTTGCACCATGATTAATAGCACGCTATTAATATGCATTCTATTGAAATTTAATAAAACTTTTATCAATCTTAAAAAAAATACTTTTGCTATCAGTTATAAGCTCTAACTTATGGCAGTTGTTGGAACTAGTACAAAATGTGGATTTGAATGAAATTGCATATTCGCGTACATTTATGGGAATCCTATTATCAGAGTAGAGGTTAGAGCTTTATGACAGACAATCAAAATCAACCTTGGAATCTTCACGAGCGATTGGAGAAGTATCCAGGATACAGAGGTATGCACGTCTCCACATTTGCGAATCGGCAGGTTGTCGAATATAATCCAAAAATTGGCATCAGCGATTTTGTTAACACCGCATACGCCATTCGATGCGAATATGATGAGCAAGAAGATGCTGCACAGAAACTGGCAAAACTTCTTCAAGATTCTGAAGCGAGTAAATTAGAACCTTTAATTTTTGGAATGTGGCATGGAGAAATGTATGCTCACAGTTCTAAGCTTGTAGTTGATGCGCTAATTGCTGCCAAAGATAAACTAACTAATTTTAAAGGTCTATTTATTGGCGATGTTTCTTACAATGAAAGTGAAATTTCTTGGATAATACAGAGCGACATCAGCCCTGTTTTAGAAGCATATCCCAAGCTGGAAATATTGCAAATTCGCGGTGGTGATAGTTTAGCATTTAGTCCGTTTGTGAGACATGACAATTTAAAAGCACTCATTATTGAAACTGGTGGCTTGAATAGTGCAACCATTGCTCAAATTTGCGCTCTCGATTTGCCCAAATTAGAGCATTTGGAACTATGGCTAGGTTTAGATACTTACGGTGGAGATTCTACCATTGAGAACTTAGATCCCATCCTAGTTAATACAGTATTTCCAAACTTGATTTATTTAGGATTGCGAAATAGCCAATACTCTGATGATATTGCCAAAGCTTTTATAAACTCACCTTTGATTAACTCAATTAAAATTCTCGATTTATCATTAGGAACGCTGACTGATGCCGGTGCTGAAGTATTGCTTAATTGTTTCGCCGTTCATCAACTTAATATTCTCAATCTTTCAGAAAACTTCTTATCAGAAGAACTAATCAAAGCAATACCAAAAAAACAGGATAATATGCAGTTTCGCATCATCACTGATGGGCAAAAAAAAGCAGAAGAAGATTGTGACGATGAAAATGAAGTTTATCGTTATTGCTCTGTTTCCGAGTAAGATTAATGCTCAATGTTATCATCGCTAACCGGGAAAATAGACGGGTTAATTTTTTTCAACAAGCGCTTAAAAATCTCAATTTTCCACCTGCAATTGTCGTAGCTTACGCAGATTTAATTGCCGGCAAAACTCTGGAACATTTCAATACACCTGATACTATCATCCGTTTTGATTCTCCTGAAAAAAACTTTGAAGTTGAGAAAGCCATCATTGCTGTTGGTGCTGAAATTGCAAGAGGTAAACATCAACAAATTAATTCTGCCGAAGCTGCAAAATTAGTCTTTGATAAAGGACGCATTTTCTACCCTCGACAATGGTATTTAGGCTGGCGATATTTACTTCAGCAATGGGAAAAGCAACTCAAATGCTCAATTATGAATCATCCGCAAGACATCGTTACGATGTTTGATAAACCGTTGTGTCATGAAATATTCAGTCGTCACAATATCCCGGTTCCGCGTTCGTTGGGTGCAATTCACAACTACGAACATTTACGCCAAAAAATGCAGCAGGAAAAGTTAGAGCGAGTATTTATCAAACTTTCTCACGGTTCTGCTGCGTCTGGAGTCGTTGCCTATCAAGCAAATTTGCGCTTTGAGTCTGCTATCACTACTGTGGAAAGAGTGCAGAGAAACGGGCAAACACTGCTTTACAATTCGCGTAAAATTCGTAACTATACCAAAACAGAAGAGATTGCCGATATTATTAACATTTTAACATCTGAAGGTGTTCAAGTAGAAGAATGGCTACCCAAAGCACGCTTACAAGGATGCGGTTTTGATTTGCGTGTGGTGGTTATCAACGG
The DNA here is from genome assembly GCA_019359015.1 of Spirirestis rafaelensis WJT71-NPBG6. Lineage (GTDB taxonomy): Bacteria > Cyanobacteriota > Cyanobacteriia > Cyanobacteriales > Nostocaceae > Hassallia > Hassallia rafaelensis. The sequence goes on along the minus strand of JAHHID010000001.1, from coordinate 12,703 downwards.
TGAAGCACAACATATCGTTGTCAGGTTGGGAAAAAGTCCGATGACGAATTTACATCTTGGTAATGAAAGAGGAGATACTGAGGAATTTTTGGCGAAAGTTGGGACGCAAAATTGGCAGGTGATGAAGCAAAGTTGTGAAGCTGCTACGGGTTTATTTCCTAATAGTTTATATTGCGGTGTTGATTTGCTGATTTTGCCTGATTTCCGAAATCACGCCATTTTAGAAATTAATGCTTTTGGCGATTTGCTACCTGGAATTACTTGGAATGGGTTAGATACTTATACTAGTGAAATAAAAGCGATTTGTTCTCGTTTATCTCGTTCCCAGGTTCAACCTGGGAATGCTATTAATGAGGCTCTGCCTCATGTACCTCATCAGTGTAATTATTAAATTTTTCTGTTGAATAAGGGAGGCAGAGCCTCCAAAGAATGCATTCCCAGGTTGAACCTGGGAACGAGAAAATGAACTCTATTTCACTTATTTTTAATTTTTAATGCTTATGCTGAACATGAATCAAGTTGTTGGTACGCACGATATTCTTTTTATTACTCTAGACACTTTGCGTTATGACGTTGCGAAAGATTTATTAGCACAAGGACGCACTCCCAATTTAGAAGCAGTTTTGCCAGAAAGTGGCTGGGAAGAACGCCATTCTCCGGGAAACTTCACTTACGCTGCTCATCATGCTTTTTTTGCCGGCTTTCTACCGACTCCTGTAAAACCTGGAGTACACCCAAGACTATTTGCTTTGGGTTTTGAGGGTAGTAGTACCACCACGGAAAGTACTTGTGTGTTGGATGGCGCTAATATTATCAGTGGATTTGCGGCTAAAGGCTATCATACTGTTTGTATTGGCGGTGTCGGCTTTTTTAATAAACGGAATCCTTTGGGTAATGTGCTTCCCTCAATGTTTGCTGAGAGTTACTGGAGTCCAGAATTAGGTGTTACCAATTTTAACTCTACAGAAAATCAGGTAGCGATCGCCCAAAAAATCCTCGCCCAAACTCCCAAAAATCAACGCCTTTTCTTATTCATCAATATCTCAGCTTTGCATCAACCGAATTATTTCTATCTACCTGGTGCTAAAAAAGATACTATTGAATCTCACGCCGCTGCCTTGGAATATATCGATATTCAGTTAGTAAAACTCTGGGATGCTTTACGAAAACGCGGTTCTACGTTTTGTATTCTCTGCTCTGACCACGGCACAACTTATGGTGATGATGGATACACTGGTCATCGTCTTAGCCATCCGGCAGTGTGGACGGTTCCCTATGCGGAGTTTATTTTGCCGGTTGATTCTTCGGCGGATGATACCTTGCTATCTTCTCAATTAGCATCCACACCCACCTGAGATTGAAATCTCAGGCTAATAGCTCAAGTCCATTTTAATGGACTGAATTCATTGCCTAGTCTTTCTTCTAGTCATCTTTAGATGACTTTAGCTATTAGCCATAGGTTTATAACCTATGGCGGGGGAGGGTTCAAATGTAAGATGTCCAAAACCCATTTACATAAGATGATTACAGCAAAACAGCAAAATCTCAAATCTTTTCTTGAGCGATCGCCTTATCAAGCTTACGTTTACTCATACCCGCATAAGACAGCTTATCGTCCCCTCACTCCGCCTGTCAAACTCGCAGATTTATGGTCAAAGCAAGATAGACAAGCGCTTTTTCTCTATATCCACATCCCTTTCTGCGAAATGCGTTGCGGATTTTGCAATTTGTTTACCACCGTCACCCACAATGAGGATTTTGTTAGTCAATATGTTCGCACCGTTGAACGACAAGCGCGACAAGTGAAATCATTGCTGGGTGAAGTGTCTTTTGCCAGATTTGCTCTTGGTGGCGGTACACCAACTCAGTTACCTATCGACAAATTAGAAGCAATTCTTAATGTTGCAGAAAAAACGATGGGTGCGAGTTTGCAGAATATTCCTGTTTCTGTAGAGATGTCGCCAGAGACGGCAGACAAAGATAAACTACAATTGTTGCGATCGCGTGGCGTAGATAGAGCAAGTATTGGTGTTCAAAGTTTCATCGAGTCAGAAGTTCTTGCAACCGGTCGCCGTCAAACCACCGCGCAAGTAGAAGCCGCACTGAATCGGATGCGCGAGGCTAATTTTCCCACAATAAATATTGATCTAATTTACGGACTTCCCGGACAAACTGTAGATAGCTGGTTGTATTCGATACGTGCTGCGCTGCGCTTTCAACCGAAGGAAATTTATTTGTATCCCTTGTACGTGCGACCGTTGACAGGTTTGGGACGCTCGGATAAAGAATGGCATGATATACGTTTAGCATGTTATCGCGAAGGGCGATCGCTCTTACTCTCTTCCGGATATACTCAAGTTTCCATGCGAATGTTCCAACGTTTGGGACAAGGGGGAATTTCTCCCTCCGAACCCCCCACTCCCGTCTACTTCTGTCAAGCAGATGGAATGGTCGGCTTGGGTTGTGGGGCACGTTCTTACACCGATACTTTACACTACTCTAACGACTACGCTGTAGGGTCTAGGGAAATTCGCGATATTTTGCAAGCTTATATTCAAACACCAGATGAAGCCTTCGACTATGCTAGTTATGGCTTTCAACTTGATGCTGAAGAACGTCGTCGTCGCTATATTTTATTATCTTTGTTTTCCGATGAAGGTTTGAATCTCACCGACTATCAAAATCAGTTTGGGGCAGATGAAATTGCATTTCCAGAACTTTCGCAATTGTTATCTTTGAATTTGGCGACACAAGAAAAGCAAATATTGCGTTTGACTGAAGTTGGTATTGAGAAATCTGATGTAATTGGCGCTTGGTTATTTTCCGAGAAAGTGAACCAATTAATGCAAACTTATGATTTGAAATGAGCAAAATTAGACTTTTGCAGACGCAATTATAAGACCTAATCATCATCTATTTTTAAAGAAAATCCCGGTTTGGCAAATCGCCCTCAGGCTAGAAGCCTGGGGCTGTACAAACGAAGCCTGCCTCCGCAGGCTTTGTTCGTGTAACTGCACCCTTCTAGGGTGTCGGCTTTTCTAATTACCAATTCACCTATGCATCTCACGATTCTCTATCGCGGTTCTTTGATAAGTTGCAACTACGGCTGCGAATATTGCCCTTTTGCTAAACGCCAACAAACAGCCGCCGAATTAGCTATTGATCAACAATCATTAGAACGTTTTGTAAATTGGATTGCCGAAAATTCACAACACCAATTCTCAATTTTATTCACACCTTGGGGTGAAGCACTTATTCATCGATTTTATCAGCAAGCATTGGTAAAATTAACTCAAATGACTCACGTTAATAAGGCGGCAATTCAAACTAATCTTTCTTGTAATTTAGATTGGGTGGAAGAGTGTAATAAAGAAACATTGGCACTTTGGGCAACATTTCATCCGGAATGGGTATCACGCGAAAGCTTTCTAAATAGATGTTTAGAACTCGACAAACGAAATGTCCGTTTTAGTGCGGGTGTTGTCGGTTTCCCTCAATTCAAAGATGAAATTGCTGCCTTACGTCGCGAGTTACCAAAACACATTTATCTGTGGATTAATGCAGTTAAGCGAGAACTACGGAATTTGTCTGATGAAGACCGGAATTTTTTTGAGTCGATTGATCCGCTGTTTCATCTAAATACTCAGCATTATACGAGCTTAGGTCATAGTTGCCGCGCTGGTAAATCAGCGATTTCAGTTGATGGTGATGGGACGATGCGACGTTGCCACTTTATTAAAGAACCAATTGGTAATATATATGATTTTAATTGGGAAGATAATTTAGGCGATCGCTCTTGCACTAACCAAACTTGTCACTGTCACATAGGTTACGTTCATCTTGAGTATTTAGAACTAGAAAAAGTATTTGGTTCTAGCATTTTAGAACGCATTCCTATCAACTTCCAAGCACTAAAATAAAAGTATCCCTACACACCCGTAACTGTTATGACTATTACCGCTAAACGCTTTACGATAAATGAATATGAACGTTTGGCAGAACTCGGATTTTTCAAAGAGGACGACCGATTTGAGCTAATTAGAGGAGAAATAATCCCAATGGTAGCTAAAGGCAAACCGCACGCAGTTTGTGAGACACGCTTAGAGCGAGAATTATACAAGCTGGTAGGAGAGCGTGCAACGCTGCGAGGGCAACAACCGATTATCATACTAGATTACAGCGAACCTGAACCAGATCGGGTAATTGTCCGCAATCGCGCTGATGATTATCTAAATGCTCATCCCAGTCCGGCTGATATATTACTTTTAATTGAAATTGCGGATTCTTCTTTAAAATATGACCAAGAGGTTAAACTACCACTTTATGCTGAAGCGGGGATTTATGATTATTGGATATTCAATTTAGTAGATAATTACTTGGAATCTTACAGCGAACCTTATCAAAATTTGCCAGGTAAATTTGGCTATCGACGCAAAGTTATTTCTTTGCCGAACGAATCAGTTAATTTGCCATCTTTTCCTGATTTAACTCTTAATTTATCTAAGGTTTTTCCTGGATGATGTGTTTATCTTCACTCGCAGCCTTATCATACATTTATAAAGAACTCTGCGAACCTTAGCGAAACCTTTGCGTTCCTCTGCGTTAAAAAAATGATTTCGATAGCAATATAATCAATCTAAAATAAATGAGTCGTCATGCTATACAATACGCCTGAGTATGAGTATTTACCCTTTTCAGAAGAGTTAACTTGCTCGGACGATACCCCTGTGGATAATGAATAATAAAACCTAATTCCCAAAATGTCATATTATTGCCATGACCGCAATTACCATCAACTTTAATAATGTTGTCAAACTTAACGACGACCAATTTTACCAACTGTGTCGGGATAATCCCGATGTCAAATTTGAGCGCAATGCCAATGGAGAATTGATAGTAATGCCACCAACGGGAGGAGAAACTGGGAAACGTAATGCATCGATTATTGCGGATTTTGTAATTTGGAACCGTCAAACAAAACTCGGAGAGGTATTCGACTCCTCCACCTGCTTTAAACTCCCCAATGGTCCTGACCGCTCCCCCGATGTATCCTGGATACAATTAGAGCGGTGGAACGCGCTTAAACCAGAACAACGCGAAAAGTTTCCTCCCATTGCTCCAGATTTTGTCTTGGAGTTAATGTCCCCATCCGACAGTTTGAGCGAAACGCAGGCGAAAATGCTTGAATATGTGAATGCAGGGGTAAAATTGGGTTGGCTAATTGATAGAAAAACACGTCGCGTTGAAATTTATAGACAAGGGCAACCAAAAGAACTATTAGAGTCTCCCACAAGCTTATCTGGAGAAGATATATTACCAGGGTTTGTTTTGGACTTACAGATAATATGGGGTTAATTCCAATTTCACTTTATGCGCTCTGAATTAACTTTTTTAGGTTGTTGTTCGTTGGAGCGTTGTTAGGTAGAGACGTTCCACTAGTACTCGACCAACCCAATTTTGACGGGTGAAGGCAGGCAGGGGAGGCAGGGGAAGCAGCGGAAGCAGGGGGGGAAAGAACTTGATTTTCTTACCATAAACCCCGCACGCGTTGCCTTGGCAGACTACTAGAACGTCTGTACAAAAGTTAGTTGTTAGTTGTTGGTTGATATTTGTTAGTTTTTCTACTACGCACGTTCCTACTAACCACTAACCACTATCCACTATCCCTCAAATCAATTTTTCCATCGCTTGCTGCAAATCTTTGGTTAAGTCAGCAACTGATTGTCTCGCACCTTGACGAGTTGCTTTATAGACCGGATAGCGATCGGAAACGGATATGGGTTCACCTATGGTAATTCTTGCTTGTTGCTTACCTAATTGCGGACGCTTAAAGGGATTGCTGCCTTTAATTCGTGTTACCATATCCGATAAAAGTAAGGTTGTTTCCGCAAACCTTTCTGCTGTAGGTTTTTCTTGAATGTATTTAACTGTAACTGCAACGAAGCTTTCTACTAGTCGCATGTGCCACATTCGCAAATTTGCTTCTTCTGCAATGCGATCGCCTAAACCTTTTTCTACAGCAGACAGCGTTTTGGCATCTTTAAATTCTTCTCTAAATATATAATTCCACCCCGCTTGCTCTACTCGACGACAGCGATCGATTAAATTTCCTTTTGGCTGCAAGTCAAAATATTGCTCTGGTACTTGTAGAATTATATTTAACATCGCTTGAAGTCGAGATGCTAACGCTTCATTTCTATCCTGTCCTTCTGCAATCTTGATTTCTGGCAGCTTTTGATGATAAAACCGCGTGTAAAACTTTTCCATCAAGGACATTAAATGTTCAGCCACATTTAACAGCCTGGGATAAAGCGACTCGAAGGTAGCATTACTTTGTCCTACTGGTAAACCGCTAGCTGCTTCTAATTCACTTAAAAGATGAGCGATCGCTTCCCAAGGCTCTTCGACATAATTATATTTAATTCCAACTGGTACAATTAAAACCTGCTCAGAGCGTTGTGCTTTGTGCAAATCTTCCGCGCACCAAAAGCTTAATTGCGCGATTCCCGGTTCCAATGGACTGATCAACTCACTCAAACCATTAGTACCACCTTCTGGCGCCGCCGCCATCGGGAATTTACCATTCACAAACAATTCCCGTGCCGATCGCAAACCCGTCCAATCAGCTTTACCCCGCTGAATCGGTGTAGCAGCCAAATTAGAAGCGATCCAACCGACGTAGGAACCAGCCCACAGAGGAATACCGCGATCGTAGATAAAATGAGCATGAATCGGCAACTGTAGCGTTGTACCCTTATCTCGTGCTACCTTTGGCACGAGTTGCTTCATCAAGTAAGCTAAACAAAATGGATCGTCTGTTTTCGGATGACGAAACGCCAACATAAAGCGGATCTTACCATCTTGAAATTGGCGATAGAGATCCACCAAAATCTCTACTTTGTCTGCTTCAACATCAGCGATCGCAGTTTTCCAACGCATCCAACTGGGTAAAAACAGATGGACAAATCTCAAAAACAAAGGGTTCAGCGCCGGCGGAATAAATTCTAAGGGTGGTTGTGCTTGATAAATTACATCAGACAAGGTGGTTTTCTCCTCGATTGGGGACGCTTGGACTGGGGGGTGTTTTCAAACCCTCACCCTAGAAGGGTGGGGCTATACAAACAAAGCCTGCCTCCGCAGGCTAAAAAAGGCTGAAATTCGTGATTTTCTTAGCCCACGAAGGTGGGCTTCGCTCGTATAGCCGCACCCTTTAGGGTGTCGGGTACAAAAAAATTAGAAATTCCTAAAAGAAAAAATTGAGGCAGAAAGTTTAAGACTTTACACTTTATACTTCATACTTGATACTTCAAGAGACTTTAACTGAGATAGAAATTATCGAATCTGGAAAAGGACACACGATGCGACTGTCACAAATGTTATTCGTTACACTCCGGGACGATCCAGCTGATGCCGAGATTCCCAGCCACAAGTTACTAGTCCGTGCAGGTTATATTCGTCGCATCGGTCGAGGTCTCTATGCATATCTCCCCTTGATGTGGCGCGTTTTACAAAAAGTATCTCAAATTGTGCGCGAAGAAATGAATGCCACAGGGGCACAAGAATGTTTGCTACCACAATTACAACCCGCTGAATTATGGCGCGAATCTGGTCGCTGGGATACTTATACAAAAGCTGAGGGAATCATGTTTTCCCTGATTGATCGCAAAGACGAACAATTGGCGCTTGGTCCAACTCACGAGGAAATAATTACAGCGATCGCTCGTGATATGATTCGCTCTTACCGCCAATTACCGCTGCATCTCTACCAAATTCAAACTAAGTTCCGTGATGAAATTCGTCCCCGCTTCGGTTTAATGCGCGGACGCGAATTTATTATGAAGGATGGCTACTCCTTCAGCGCCGATGAAGAAAGCTTCAGAAAAACTTACCAAGATATGTACACAGCATACAGCAATATGTTGCGGCGTTCTGGTTTAGCTTTCCGAGCAGTGGAAGCAGATTCTGGTGCAATTGGCGGATCTGATTCTACAGAATTTATGGTATTGGCGGAAGCTGGTGAAGATGAAGTTCTTTACACTGAAGATGGTAAATACGCGGCTAACGTCGAAAAGGCTGTTTCTTTACCCGCTGATGCTGAACCCTCACAGTTTACAACATTTGAAAAGCGCGAAACACCAGGGACAGAAACAATTGAGACACTTTGCAAATTCCTCAAATGTTCTCCTACCCAAGTTGTCAAAAACGTCCTTTATCAGACAGTTTACGATAATGGGACAACAGTTTTAGTGCTGGTGAGCATTCGCGGCGATCAAGAAGTTAATGAAGTCAAGTTGCACAATGAGTTAACAAAACTAGCTTCCCAGTACGGCGCTAAAACTATTATCGGTTTAAGCGTACCAGATGCAGAAGCGCAGCAAAAATGGGCGGCAAAATCTCTTCCTTTGGGTTACATTGCGCCCGATGTCGCTGATGATTATATTCAGTCTACCAAAGATGTTTCACCTAAGTTTGTCCGGTTGGTAGATAAAACAGTAGTCGATTTAAAGAACTTTGTCACAGGTGCAAATCAATCAGGCTATCACGTAGTAGGGGCAAATTGGGGAGAGCAAATTAAAAAACCAGAATTAGTAGTAGATATACGGAAAGCTAGACCAGGCGATCGCGCCATGCACAACCCCGAAGAAACTCTACAGACAGCGCGGGGAATCGAGGTAGGGCATATTTTTCAATTAGGAACCAAATATTCCCAAATCATGGGGGCAAATTACACCAACGAACAAGGTGAAGATAAACCTTTATACATGGGTTGTTATGGAGTCGGCGTATCTCGATTAGCTCAAGCCGCTGTAGAGCAATCTTATGACAAAGACGGAATTATCTTTCCGGTAGCGATCGCGCCTTATCACGCCATAGTCACAATCCCTAACATAAAAGATGCTCAACAAGTCCAAATCGCCGAAAAAGTTTACACAGAACTCAATCAAGCGGGAGTAGAAACCTTACTCGATGACCGTGATGAGCGTGCAGGCGTTAAATTCAAAGACGCCGATTTAATAGGCATCCCCTACAGGATTGTAACAGGAAGAGCGATCGCCAACAACAAAGTCGAAGTAGTCGAACGCCGAACTCGCCAATCTCAAGAAATCGCTATTGATGAAGTCGTGACAACCCTGAAACAGTGGATTTCTGAAGCAATAGAAGTTAAAAAATAAACGCAGAGGGACACCAACGCTTACGCAGGGGTTCGCAGAGAAATACTCCGCGTTCCTTTGCGTTATCCTCAGCTACCTGGTGCGTTAAAAAATATCTTCAAAAAAATGGAATTCCTCACAATCCTTCTATCAGGTTTGCTGGGCTTAGTCTCCCCCGTGGGAATCGCAGTTGATCGCGTTGCGGAAAACGCCATCCGTTCTCAGTTTGCGTCATGTGGAGAATTGCAAGTGCGTGTAGATAATGCACCCAGTTACCAATTGCTGCAAGGTAAAGTAGAACGCTTAAGAATTGCCGGACGTTCTTTGCAATTGAAAAGGCAAAATATCCGGATTGCAGTTTTAGAATTAGAAAGCGATCGCATTGAAATCAAACCGCGTAGTTTAACTCGAAAACCTCAATTAAAAAAACCTTTACAAGCGGGGGTGCGGTTAGTTTTGACTGAAGAAGATATTAATCAAGCTTTGCTTTCGCCACAATTAAGAGCTAGGCTACAAAAGCTAAACATCAATTTAAAGGGTTTTGCAAATATAAGGACTAAGACTGTATACAATTTAGTCAATCCGCAGGTTGAATTTTTACCTAATAACCGCTTGCAAATCCAAGTAGAATTACAGGAAAAAGGAAAAAGCAAACCATTTTTAATTAAAGCAGAATCAGGAGTGAGTATAGTTAGTGGCAGACAAATACAGCTAGTTAATTTAGTTGCAGAAGTCGATAAAGTAAAAGTTCCACCAGAAGTTATTAATCTAATCCTAAATAACATCAACAAACGATTAGATTTACGTAACCTAGAAGGTGGCAAGCTGCAAGCGCGAATTCTAAAATTGAAGATAAGGCAAGGAGAAGTAGAGATGGCAGCATTCGTAAGGATAGACCCATCCTAAGCTTATATTGGAAACTCCCCGCTTATAACTACCGTCGTTACCCAGGCTTCTACTCACATAAATATTATCTTAGCTCTCAGGAAGCTTTTAAGCATGAAAGACCAACAAGGATCTAAACGTATTTCTTCAGGTGTAATTGCAGCTGTCTCAGCCGCAGTTATAGCCGTTAGTGGTGGCGTCGCTTGGTTTACTATACATTCCACCCCCAACACTCAAACACAAATAGACAAATCTACTAACAGAATAGACCCACAACAAAAAAACCAGTCTAGTCTTGAAAAAAGCACTAATATTTATTGGTTAAAAGACAACGGCAAAAATTTTGAGTTTGTTCCCCAGCCAGTTCAAGTTCAAGGTAAAGCATCTGGTGATAAGCCCGACCAAGTTTTAGAAGTGGTTTTCCAAAGTTTGTTAGCAGGACCAACAGAAGGAACTGGTTCTACCACTATCCCCAAAGGAACAAAACTAGAAAGTTTAAAGGTAGAAAATGATGGAATCCACGTTAATTTATCTAATGAATTCACTACTGGAGGTGGTAGTACTTCAATGATTGGTCGTGTGGGACAAGTTGTCTACACCGCTACCACTTTGAATCCCAACGCCAAAGTATACATTGAGGTGAATGGCAAAAAGTTAGAAACTTTAGGGGGTGAAGGTTTGGAAGTAGAACAGCCATTAACTCGCGAAAAGTTTGATAAAGACTATTCGCTTTAGTCAGTGGGTAGTCGTTGGTGGTTAGTGGTTAGTGGGTAGTGGTTAAGAGTAATTTTTCACACCCAAAAACCAAAAACTAACAACCCTTCGGCTTGGCTCGCTCCTCTTTACGAGACGCTGCGCTGGTCTTACCGCAAGTACGGACAGACCAACGCAGTGGCTCACGCTCAACGCTCCTTAAAGTTTGCTATTCAAAACCCGAAAACTACGGGCTTGCTGTTCTAACCTAGTGGCGAGGCGATCGCAAACCCGATTGCACAAATCAAAAATCATTTGGTCTTCCACCCGGTAATAAGCGCAAGTTCCTTCACTGCGACGGCTAAGAATTCCCGCTTGCCACATTACCTTCAGGTGTTTTGACACATTTGCCTGAGAAGTTTGTGTTGCCTCTACCAACTCTTGTACACATTTTTCATCATCCCTTAGTAGGTGCAACAGCCGCAAGCGCATCGGTTCACTCAACAGGCTGAAGTATTCGGCTACTTGTTGCACCACTTCTGGGGGTATAGGCAACACTTGTTTCATTACTGTTTAACCCGCAAGGACAGAAAATATCAACAATTACTCATTTCATATATAGATTAATACTTAATCAGGGTTAATTCTCATCAAAGGTTGACCATATTCGACGGGTTCGCCGTTTTGCACCAGAATTTCCATCACTTGTCCAGATATTTCGGCTTCAATTTCATTCATCAACTTCATTGCTTCGATAATACAGACAGTTTGACCGCTCTTGACGCGATCGCCCACTTCCACAAAAGACGATTCACCTGGAGCCGGAGCGCGATAAAATGTTCCCACCATTGGGGAAGGCACTTCTACTAATCGCTGGTCAAGTGTCGAGTTTTGTGCTGACAACGACACCCCAGTCACGGCATTTTCTGTAACGCGACTTGTGACAACCTCCATTACCGGAGTAAATGCCATTTGGGGTGCAGTTGGTGTCGTTGTCAATCCCGAACCACCTGCACCGCTAACCTGCCCTTGATTGCTGACGTTAACCCCCCTACGTACCGTTAATTCAAAATCGTTACTTTTGAGGGTTACTTCTGCAATATCTGTTTGTGCAATAGTTACCAGCAATTGGCGGATTTCATTAAAGTCCAATGGCACAGTTTTTTTTACCTCAACCTATCCGTATGAAATGTTTTTCGTGGCAGAAAGCTCGCATCCCGATTTGAGAGGGAAATTTTCAGGTGAGATAAAACAGGTGAAATAAAAATTATTCCCTGCTGATATACTTATCTTCCTGAGTATCAATTCGGATGCGTTCTCCTTGAGCAATAAACAAAGGAACCATTATAATTGCCCCAGTTTCTAGAGTTGCTGGTTTTGAACCACCTGTGGCAGTGTCACCTTTGACACCTGGATCTGTTTGGACAATTTCCAAAACCACAGACTTAGGCAATTCCACACCTAGCACCTGATCGCCCCAGCGGATGACTTCAGCTTCCATACCTTCTTTGAGGTATTTTACGCGATCGCCAATTTGTTTAGCGCTCAATCTGCCTTCTTCATAAGTTTCCATATCCATAAAGACAAACTCATCGCCTTCTTTATAGGTATGCTGCATCGTGCTTTTTTCTAAATTAGCCTGCGGCACACTTTCCCCAGCCCGGAAGGTCTTTTCCACCACACTCCCAGTCTGGACATTTTTTAGCTTTGTTCGGACAAAGGCAGAACCTTTACCTGGCTTAACGTGCAGGAATTCTACCACCCGCCATACAGACCCATCTAAAACAATTGAAACACCTGGTCGAAAGTCGTTACTGGAGATCATGAAGCTTTTACTCTTTGGAAGAATCGGGTAGGTCAGGGATATTGCTATCCCTTTCCCCCCTAAGAACCGAGCGTGCAAGTTTCCAAGCACTCGGCTCCTGTGAACTATTTAGCCAACGAAAGGACATTTTACTAGTTTTCAGCGTGAA